>JAUVWI010000002.1 GCA_030604195.1 Spirochaetales bacterium | reverse complement strand
CTACGCAGAGCTTTCTTGACAAAGCCCATCGGCTTGCACCGGGATTCTCAGCAATCAGATTCCTAATGTAATGTATATCGTCTATTGTTAAGATTTTGCCTCTATAGCTGAAAGGGGGCTGCATGTATTATTGCATATCATGTATTTAATAGGAACGCAAGCCCATATCGAAAATTAATCACAAAAAAACCCCAAAAAGAGCTGAACTATTACTTATTTTTTTGCTATAACTAACATCTCAAAATCTTCTGTTGTAAGCTTATCACTTATAGAAAAGGCCCCCAATTTAGCAGCAGAAATATCAATTTTTTTGAATCCGAGTGATTTCAGTAACCATGTTATTTCAGATGGGACATAGTATCTTTCATTACAATTTAATTCTTTTTTATTACCAAAGTCATCTTCCACAGTCGTTACATTGTAATCTCGGAATGTCATTAAATCAAAAGAATTATTACCATAGGTAGCATTACCTTCTTCTGTTGACGAGGCAAGAAAATCCTTAACTGAATGAAATAATGGGAACAAACCGTTCAAAGTAGTAAATATCAACGTGCCATTGCTTCTTAAAGAATTAGCTGCATTTTTAAGAATTTCATAATTCATTTCATCAGTTTCCATCAAGGGAAAGGCACCTTCACAAAGCATAATCCCCAAATCAAATTCATTTGCAAACGGTAAATTTCTCGCATCATGTTTTTGAAAATTGATTTGTAGGTTTAATGCCAATGCTTTTTCCTTTGCCCGTTCCAAGAGTGATTTTGATAAATCAATTCCAGTCAGGTTATAGCCCCTTTTAGCCAATTCTATAGAATGTCTTCCTGTTCCACATCCAATATCAATAATTTTTAACGATTTATTGAAGTTTATTTCTTTTTCAATGAAATCACACTCGCCAATTGTTCCTTGTGCAAAACTTTCATTGTCATACTTATTGCCATAATTCTCAAAAAGTGCTTCATACCATTGTTTCATACATTCTTCCTCTTGTGCGGTATTGCATATAACGTATTGCGGATAAAAAAGCTGCCGAAGCTATTTATCCGCTGCTATTTACAGTTGGGCTCTTAAGCCTAACTTTCTATCTTCATATTTGGAACTCTTTCAAACTCTTTAACATTATTCGTAACGAGAATTAAATCTCTTGAGATGCATTGTGCAGCTATTTGTAAATCGTATGGGCCAATGGGTGTACCTCTTTTTTTGAGATAAACCCTTATATTCCCGAATGCTTCTGCATCTATATCCGTAAATGGAATAATCTCAAATGATGACAGAAACTCTATTAATGCTGTTCTGTTCTTCTCAGGATATAAACTCTTAGAAATTCCGTACTCAAGTTCTGCAATTGAAATAGTAGAAACCCAAATATTTTTAGTGTTTTGTAGCTCTATTCTTTGCAGTAGCATTTCTGATATTTTCTTTATTAAATAAATACAGATATTGGTATCTATCAAATACTTCAAAAGCCTTCTCTTTCTTGCATTTCAGGCTGCTCTCTACCTTCTGTAAATACATCGTCGGTAAATAGTGATAAACTATATCGTAGTGTAGCCCAAGGATCTTTAACAGGTTTTAGTATCAGAGAACTCCCTACTTTTTGAATCAGTAATTCCTTTTCTTCAACATTGTATTCTTTAGGTAACCTTACAGCCTAGCTATTTCCACTTTTAAAAACTTTTACTGTGTGCATTAGTAAGCCCCCAATATTAATAAATATATACACGCGTATATACAAATATCAATGGCCCTTGCCGACTTCCGGAAATTCTGACAAAAGAGGAAATTCCGGAATTTCTTAATCATATTTCGAATGATAAGCATCAGTTAATCATCTCACTTCTATATGAATCTTGCTGATCCTGTTTCAAGACGGATAAGGAGCCCATTATAGCGAATTTCATGATAACAACCATTCATTCCTTTATCTGCAATGCGTATACCGGGCTATGGGTAGGAAATTTCTCTCTTGAGAGAGAAGAAAATATTCAAGGAGAGATCGAAAAACCCCCAAGAAGCCAGGGTGATCACTCTGAAAACCTGTAGGGCTGACCGCTTCGTGCTGACTCGTAAATACCGCAGATAAGCTCCAGGGCTCTCCTTCCTTCCCTCCCTGAGATCAAGGGTTCTCTATTTTCCAGAATCGCTCTTGCCATATCCTGAAACTGCTGCTTATGTCCTTTGTATCCCGCTGCTTTAGGGTCGCCTGCGCCGCTGTGCAAACCCTCGCCTATCTCCCCCTTGCGGCGTATTTCCTGATCTTCGGGATATTCTTCTGTAAACTGCCATCTGATCAGCCTGTCATCTTCGAGCACAATGCTCCCATTCTGCCCGGAGATTTCCAGCTTACGTGGGAATCCCGGGGCGCAGGAAGTGCTGGCCTCAATTACGCCCATGGCCCCGTTTTCAAAGCGTATTGCTGCGCAGGCTGTATCCTCCACTTCCAGACCGGTATGGGTTAATAGATCAGTGTAGGCGAATACCTCCCGTGGGTTGCCGACAAGATACAACAGCAGATCGATAATATGAATCGATTGATTCATTAACACTCCGCCTCCGTCAAGCTCCCATGTCCCCCGCCACCCGGCGCTGGCATAGTAATCAACAGATCTGTACCATTTTACCTGAGCGCTGGCCAGAATAAGTTTCCCGAAGCGGCCTGCATCGATTGTCCTTTTTATCAACTGTACAATTCTTCCGAATCTCGACTGAAAAATAGCAGCAAGGTATACCTTGTTTTCTTTGCAGGTCTCGATAATAGCGTCTGCCTTTTCCAGGGTCGTCTCCAGGGGTTTTTCGCATATTATATGCTTCCCGGCTTTAGCTGCAGGGATCGCCACAGTACTGTGTGTGCCGCTTGGCGTTGCCACGGTAACCACATCAATATGGTCATTAGCTAATAGATCCTGCAGATGGAGCACAGCTTCTGTATTGTGCTCGCGTGCAAAGGACAGACAGCGTTCCGTATCCACATCGTGCACTGCTACCAATTCCGCACATTCTATTTCCTGTATGGCCCTGGCGTGGCGAATAGCCACAGTTCCGGTACCGATAATAGCAAAGCCGACTCTATCTCTTTTCTGTTTCATCAGTCTTTATTTCATGAATTATTTTTTTGAATTGCTTTCCGTATTTTACATAAGAATCATACATCCTCTCCGGCGTAGCGCTGCCGCCCTCCAGATGCACAACGCTGGCTACATGGGGTTCTATGGAGAGTACTCCGTCATAACCATCCTCTATGATTATCATTGAAAGTATCTCCTTCAATCTTGCGTCCCCCTGCCCGCAATAGGTGTACTCTTTAGAAGGCCCGCCCTGCGGGTTTATTTTAGCATCCTTGATATGAAGGTAATGGAAGTGGCGGCGAATTGTCTTGAAGAAACTCCAGGGTTCAAGACCATGACTCACGGTATTCCCCAAATCATACAACAGTAAAAAATGGGGATGGTCCACAGCGCTCTTCAATTCCAGCATATTCCCGGCGCTCAATCCTCCCCAACCTTCACAGTTCTCGTGAAGCAGGTAGATACCGCCATCTGCTGCAATTGAAGCAAGCTCTTTTAGTCTCCGCTTTGCCTCTTTAAACCATTCCTTAAGGTCAACACCCTCCCCCATCCAGCTCATAATTCGAATATTCTTTGTCTTCAGTCTCGCCATTCTCGGAATAGAAGCTTTCAGATCATCAATATCCAACTGGAAATCACCGTTAATATGGCGGCTCCAGTTGCCTATCCGGGAAGAAAATGCCGTTACCTGCATATTCTCTTCTTCGAGAAGTTCGCACATCCGCTCAAACTCCCGTTGTGGAAGCTCCCCGGCGACATTTTTCCCATCCACCAATCTCAACTCAATATGGCCCCACCCCAGTTCCTTATGCGCTTTGACCTGGGTTTGAATATCCATGCCCGCCTCATCCGCAATACCTGTTAGAATCATGATGCGCTCCTCTTGCCCTTCCCGCCCTCAATCCATACCGGCGAGCTCCAGGCCATCTGCCCGTTTTCCTGGATCGCCTTTAAAAAGTAATAATCCCCAGCTTGAACTGAGGGATCGACAGCAGAATGACGAAATTCGCAATCTACCGGCTGTAATAAAGAGTGGACCTTGAGCTTGGGAGAAGAAAAGCGCTCAAACAGGGACAGATAAGCGTCCTTATCAACGAGATCCCTTTTTACAACTTTAAGCTTTCTTTTAAATACCAGGCTGTCCTGAATTCCCATAATGTCCAGCTCTAATCCGGCATCGAACTTCCCCTGCCAGAGCAAAGTAATCGAATTGACCGGGAAAGCATTTTTTCTGGAGGTAAAGGAATTGATCTCAATATGTTGATCGTCCACCCGTTTAAGTAAATTCATCTCAGTTACCGATCCGGCACCCCCGCAGAACGCGGGTACCACATCGTGTATTACAGAGTTTTTAGCAGAGAGCCGTATATCCCATTTTGTAATTCTGTCTGAAGAAAGGAAATCCCAGCCCCACTCGATCCGTACCAGATGCTCGTTAATCGAGTCATTATCATTAATCAAATCATTACTCAAACCGTTTTTCTTAGAAAAATCAAGCTCTGTATATATCTTAAAGGGAACGGAATTTTTGAAAATCTCAACCGTTTTTATTCTATCCCTGGCCAGGACGGAAAAATCCAGGTTGACTTCATCGGAAGCAGCTATTGAATCTCCGGGTATTGCCTCATTCACGGTAAAATAAAGACGAATACGGTCCCCGGTAACTGCAAAGGTATGCCTTTTTTTTAGCGCATTAAGAATACTCTTCCTATTAAGGTTATCAGCGTAAACACCGGTTAACCCATAACCATACCCGCCCGGATATCCATAATGATCGTCACTGGAGGCTGTGAAACCGAACTTCAACCCCCCTTTTAGCTGCTCCAGACCTGACTGGGAGCGCTCAATGCCTCCCATAGAGTGATTATACATACCCAGATGCGAATTCGCCTCTAAAGAATTGCCATGCTCCGAAAATATCTCGACAACAGGTGCCAGATACTCATCAAGGCAGTTCCAATTCAGACCCCTCCATCCCTGTTTATATGCAGGATGATGGGGGATCATTATTGCGTTTCTGGAGGCTGCGTGGGCTTTTAGATCAGCCAGATTATCGGCATAGTAGAGTTCCTGTTCATCATCAGGGAAGTATAAGCAGTAATCCCCCCATTCCAGGGAGTGCCATTCCCAACCCAGCAAGGTAACAAATTGATTTTCCCTGTACCGCTCCCGTACGAGCTGCCGGATTCGATTCCAGTTTGCCTTTACCTTATCAAAACCCTGTTGATGATGCCTCCTGACCGGATCGTCATCTTTGGGAAGATCAGGCCACCAGCCATGGGGAGTAACAGCATAAAAATCTAAGGCGTTTTCCGCCAGATCAAATGACCGAACAAGACTTCCCTGTCCATAACCGATTTCATTATGATTATGAATATCACCCCAATAAATATTCGGCGTTGTCAAGTTCACTGCTTCCTTTGGGAGCTTTTCTTCTGTATGAACGAGGACCAGATAATGAAGAACACTGTCAACAAAACGAAAAACAATGAAATCGGCCGGGTAAAAAGGGGCAACATAGAGCCATCACTCAAAATAAGCGTCTGCACCAGGGAGGTCTCCAGTAGAGAACCGAGGATATAACCCATCAAAAGCGGGGCAACCGGGAAGCTGAACTTCTTCATAATATAGCCCAGCAGGCCGAAAAAGATCATTACGTAAACATCGAAGATGTTGCTGTTAACGGTATAAGCTCCGGCTACACAGATAATGATTACAATAGGAAACAAAATTGCCCGGCTGATTGAGAGCAGTTTTATAAAAACCCTCAAACCAAGTGAAGCAATAAAGAAATGCAGGATATTCGCTACGATCAGGCCAATAAACACAGCATAGATGATGACCCCGGATTTGATAAAAAGATCAGGACCGGGAACAAGACCATGAACAAGAAAAACACCTAACATTATGGCGGTGATAGCGTCACCGGGAATGCCAAGAGTAAGCAGGGGAATGAGCGCGCCGCCGGTAACTGCATTGTTGCCGGTTTCGGCAGCAAACACTCCTTCCAGAGAGCCCTTGCCAAAGCGCTCGGGGTGCTTGGAAGAATTTTTTGCCGCTCCATAGGAAACAAAAGCCGATATTGCCGAGCCGCTTCCCGGTAAAGCACCTATACCGATGCCGATAAGGGTGGATCGTATTATTGTACCGATGTTGTCCTTGAACTCTTTCCAGGAAACGTAGTTGTCCTCGCTCTTTTTTGATACCGGTGCTACCGCCTCACTCCTCTGTGCGGAAACCTTCCGCTCGATCTGAATAAAGAACTCCGAGACTGCAAAGAGCCCGATCAGGTGCGGTAGAAATGGAATCCCGCCTATTAGGTAAAATATCCCCATAGTAAAGCGTGATGAGCCGGATATGGGATCAAGACCAACCGTGTAGAAAAATATTCCTAAAAGCCCGGCAGCAATTCCCTTTAGTTTGTGCTCACTGGAAACAACTCCTATAGTTGAAAGAGCAAAAAAAACAAGAGAAAACTTTTCAGTAGGTCCAAACTTTAAAGCTATCATGGCGACCTGGCTGGCAACACAGATAAGCACCAGATCACTGACGAATTCCCCGATTACAGAACCATAGATAGCTGCCCGCAGAGCCTTGCCGGCTTTACCCTGCCTGGCCATGGGGTAGCCATCCAGGCAGGTCACTGCCGCTGCCGGCGCTCCCGGCGTATTGATTAGTACGGCTGAAATTGAGCCGCCATAGGTGCCGCCCTTGTAGACACCCATGAGCAGGCTGATTCCAGCCACAGGCGGCATGTGAAAAGTAATAGGCAGCATGAGAGCCACGGTCATCGGTACATTCAGTCCGGGGATGGCGCCAATGGTAATGCCTATAAAAAGACCCATGGCAACAACAAGAACATTCTGTAATGTAAAAAAGAGTTGAAGCGCCGGAAAAAAATGTTCGAGCATATTATTTTTTTATTTCCTTAAAAGAGCAGCCCATGGGGCAGAGGAATATGAAATAGCTTCTCAAAGAAAAGCCAGACCCCCACCGGGACTAAGATCATACTGAGGCTTATCTTCAGAATACTTCGAGCGCCGAATAGATAGATGAAGATGCCCACAAACAGAGCGCTGGTTACCAGAAAGCCGAAACGGGGAAAAAGCAGGGTGTAGACTATGAGCAGCACTGCAGCCAGAAAAACGCGTAAAAAAGAATTAAGCGAAAAAACCTGCTCATTTTCCCTGCTCTGCTGCCCGGTTCTCTTTCTGAAAGATTGAATGAGGAGCCCAAGCCCCACAAGCATCAAAGAGAAACCCAACACTGCAGGCAGGAAAGAGGGGGTGACCCTGATCGTCATCCCGGACACAGAATCAATCTGCGAAGGAATAAGAAGAAGGATTGTGCTGCCTATCAAGATCAGCACAATCCCTTCCCCCATACTTCGTAGATGGGGTTTTATCACTGAACAACACCCATCTTTCTAACGATTTCTGAGTAACCTTCAAAATCGTTTTTCCACACCTCAAGGAAATCATCACCGAACTTTGGAGAGATGCTCTCACCTATCCGTTTCATGACTTTAAGAAAATCAGGGTCGTCAATAACCTGCTTGAATACAGAGCGAAGCTTGTCTATAACCGGCTGGGGTAAGCCCTTGGGTCCGGCTAAACCGGTAAAGGGACTGGCTACAACCGGGTAGCCCGATTCGATCGCTGTGGGTGTATCCGGGAGGTTGGCATCCCGCTTTTCGGAGAAAACCATTAGAGCGTTGAGCTTTCCGGCTTTGGCATGTGAAATGATGGTAGCTACACTTGAGGTCATTGCAATATCTACATGCCCCCCTAGCGCAGCCTCTACTGCCTCGGCGTCATTGCCTACCGGTAAGTGCTTGAACTCCAAGCCCGCTTTGTCGGCCCAGCGCAGAAAACCAAGTTGAGGCGCTTTTAAAGCAACGCAGGCATAGGTTACCTGGCCGGAAAGGGCCCGGGCGTAGTCAACGAGCTCCTGCACATTCTTCCATGGCCGGTCAGGATTTGAAGCAATCGCCATTGTGCTGCTTCCGATCTGGCCGATGGGAACGAAGTCAAAGGTACCGTAAGGCGCTTTTTTGAAAATGACCGGAAAAACATTGGTACCCGGGGTAATGGCCAGCAATGTGTAGCCATCGGGCTTAGCCTTGGCCACATAGTCGCCGCCGATTACACTTCCACCACCGGCTTTATTAATTACCACCACCGGTTGTCCGAGGTACTTCGGCGCTACACTGGCAAACATGCGGGCATTGATATCCGTTCGCCCCCCGGCACCCCAGGGCACAATAATCTGGATTGGCTTATTGGGGTACTCCCCTGCAGCGGCTTCCTGTGCCCCCTCTGCAGCGAGGAAGCCTGCAGAAACAACAAGGATCAATAGAACAGTAAATAGTTTTTTCATTCAACACCTCCTTAAGGGTTTACTATTTATTAAAATAAATTTATAGCATATTATAGTCCCTCTGTCAACAGTTATTTTTTATGATTAAAACATTTATTGTTATTATGGCCTTATTATTAGCTTAATTTTTATTTAATAAAAATAATACTTGATTTTATCATGAGCTCAATATAGTATGTAATTGCAAGGAACAATATTAGATAAATGAAAATTGCACTGCAGACTAAAGATATTCTGATTCTTGATTGTTTTTATAGAAAAGGTCCTCTTGCCAATCAGGAATTAGCCGCTGTCTTAAACCTGTCACCCAGCACCATATCTAATGTCCTTAAACGACTTGCCGCTTTTAACTTAATAAAAGAATTTGATTCAAATATTTATACTAAAAAAAACAGGGAAAAAGAGAGGAACAAAAAAACATATCATCTAAACCCGCATTACGGCTATGCTCTTGCCATTGAAATAGACTATGATTTCTTAAACATATTCAAACTGCGCTTCGATCTCAGCATTGAGTACTCCAGGAAGGTTCCGGTTTCAGAGAACACAAAGGATGCCATTCTAAGACAAATTGACAGCGAGTTGGACAGAGCTTTAGAAGAGGGTATGGATGAAGAGCTTCTTGGGATTGGTTTTGGCTTACCCGGTAAGGTAAATACCGAAGAGGCGGTCTCTGTTTTCAACACCCGGATGAAAGATTGGAGGAATGTTCAATTTGACCGCTTCTCCAAACGCTGTAACCATATAGTTCTTGAGAATATTGCGAATTGCAAGGCAATTGGGGAACGAATCCATCGACAGGACCAGAATATTGACAATTTTCTCTTTCTAAATATTGGGAATGGTGTTGGTATGGGAATATTTATTAACGGCAGCATATACAGGGGATATAACGATGCCGCGGGAAACGCAGGACACACCATTCTTAACGAAGAAAGCAATAACATATGCATCTGCGGCAATAAAGGCTGTCTGGAATCCTTTGTGTCCAATAAAGCCATTTGCAGCCAGCTTTCGAAGCTGAACAGGAATGAGGTTGAATCGGAGATCTTTGCAGATACTGATTTCGGCGACCCGGAAAAGATCTACAAGGTATTGAATCGATATTACCATAAAGGCGATAAAGTGGCTTTCCAGATTATTAATGAAATCGCCCATAAAACAGGCTTGGCCTGTGCTAACTTCTTCCAGCTTTTCGCACCGGAGTGCATTTTCTTTGGCGGTGAAATATGTGATCTGGGAGATTATTTCCTGAAATTGATTATCCAAAATGTGCAGAAGTACTATCTGCCATGGAACCAGCAGATTAATATAGTATATTCAAAAAACAATAATTTTGCCGGCGCCTGCGGTTTGGGGCTTCTGGCTCTTAGAGCAGGGTTGGGGGTTCACGGAGTTAACCGAGTTCACGGAACTCACGGAGTTCGCTTATGAGCGGTTTAAAGAACATTCTCTTTATCACCACTGATCAACAGCGCCAGGATTCTCTTCCCTGCTACGGATTAAGCTTTATGCAGACCCCGGCTCTCGACCGTCTTGCCCGCGAAGGCATTGTATTTGAGAATTGCAGCTCTGTATCCCCTGTCTGCCAACCTGCCCGTGCATCGTTTATGTTGGGACAGTACCCCCATGTTACCGGAATCCCGGACAATTTTCGCTGGATCAGACCAAATTCACCTACAATTGCCCGCTCTTTTTCCGAAGCCGGCTGGAGAACAGCAGCAATCGGCAAAATGCACTTCCATCCCTGGGATGCCATGGAAGGCTTCCAGGAACGAATCATTGCAGAAGACAAACGGCACATATTCTGCCCGGATCACTGGACCCGCTTCCTTGAAGCAAGAGGGTATAAACGGGATCATCCGGCTGAAATTCCGGAATATGATAAAAATCTGGGCGCCGTTGTAAGTCCGCTGCCGGAGGAACTGTATATCGACAATTTCATCGGCGATCAATCGGTGGACTGGATCGAGCGCTATGGCCGGCAGACCCTTAAAAGTAGGAAGCCTTTCTTTACCTGGGTATCCTTCAACAGCCCCCACGACCCCTACGATCCGCCTGAGAGACTATCCGGACTCTATAAAAATGACCCAATTCCCACGGCCATAGGTTCGTCCGCAGAACTGACAGATAAACCGGCGTACCAGCGCGCTATCATCCCCACATACAAACAGAACTTGCTTTTTCTAAACGATTACTCAAGGCTTGATCCTAAAGCAATTCGGCGAATTCGTGAGCACTACCTGGCCACTATTACCCTGGTGGATAACCAGATTGGCAGGATAGTGGACACCCTTGAAAAGAACGATCTTCTGGAATCAACCATTATTGTCTTCTCCTCGGATCACGGAGATCATCTGGGGGACCATGGACTGCCTTTTAAATCCACCTTCTACGAAAGCGCCCTGATGGTTCCGCTCATTGTACGGTGTCCCGGTATGCCCAAGGGCAAGCGTAATCGCTCGGCCGTAAATTGGCTCGATCTGCACGCGACATTCTTAAAACAGGCGGGTATTCCGGTTCCGGATCATGTGCAGGGGAAAGAGATCACCCCTTTGCTGCGGGAGCCTGAGCGGATTCTGAAAACCGAAGCTTTCAGTGAATTGCTCGGCAGTGTTATGATTCGAACAGAGACTGCAAAACTTGTACTCTGTGACGACGGTGACGGAGAACTCTATGATCTGACAGAGGAACCACTTGAAGTGAACAACCACTATCGCAATCCGGATTACCGGGACCTCTGGGAGGAGCTCAGCCGGAGAATAATGCGCCACCTGCTTACTCACAGCCGGGTGCGTTCTTTCGGCGGCGGGCGTCACGACTCAGACAAGCAGCGGGAGGAGTGTTTCAACAATATCAGGAAAAAACTGGCCTCTGACGGCTATCCAGGATTAATAAAATGAAGATCAACGGCAAAGAGTACACCCTCTACTGGGGAGACCTGCACAATCACAACGCTGTCGGCTATGCTCAAGGGTCGCTGGCTCGATCTATCGATATTGCCAGGGAGCATCTTGATTTCTTTGCTTTTACCGGCCATGCCTCGTGGCACGATATGCCGCTGATGCCCGGTGACCGGCACATGCACTGGGTCAATGGTTTCAAGGTACATAGTGACTACTGGCCAAAGACTCGAAAGATGCTCCGGGCAGCCAACAGCGATGATTTCGTCGCTTTCCTCGGGTACGAGTGGCACTCCAGCGCTTTTGGTGATTACTGCCTGATCTTTCCGGGGGATCAATCGGAGCTATACCTGCCTGATCATGTTGATAAACTCCTCGATTTCGCTTCTTCGAAGGGTGCACTGGCCATACCACACCACGTGGCCAACAAACAGGGTAGACGAGGAGCAAACTGGAATTATTTCCGCCCTGAGGTTAGCCCGGTGGTGGAAATATTCTCCGAGCATGGCTGCACTCTCTCTGAACGCTCTCCATATCCGATGATTCTGCACAGTTTCGGAGGACGTTCCACAGCAAATACTATATACCATCAACTGGCCCGGGGACAGCGCTTCGGCTTTGTAGCTTCCACGGACGATCACTTCGGATATCCGGGCGCTTACGGTGAGGGAATTGCCGGTATCTGGGCGGAAGAGCTTACTCCACAAGCGCTATTCGAGGGAATAAGGAATCGTCGCACCATTGCCGCTACGGGCGACCGTATTTCTTTGGATTTCACCCTGAATGGTTGCCCGCTTGGCTCGGAGCTTTCACCGACGAGCCGGAGAAACATAGAAATTGCCGTAGAAGGCCCTGATTCCATAGAGGCAATAGAGCTGCTGCGCAATGGCAGAATCATTAAGCGATTCTTTCCGGAGGACCTGTTAACCGAACCCCCCAGGCTCCCCGGACGCGGTAATATCCGAATCCAGTATGGTTGGGGCCCGTGGACTGCTCTCGACCTTGAACGAATCTGTATTTGGGATATGAGAGTCTCAATTAAAAACGGGCGTTTTCTAAAAGTAAACCCCTGCTTTCAATCCGGCCCCTTTAAAGAGGAGCTGCGCGACAGGCTACGGCAGGTATCTGCGCAGGAACTTACTCTACATTCCTTTACCTCCCGCAAGCAAGCCTACCTGCAGGACCCGACAAAATCGATTATATGTGGTGTGGAGGCTGACCCGAACACCATGCTCACAATAGAGCTGAAGAAGCCTTCGGAGCTAAGGATGGAGGTGCCTCTGGCGGAGCTGCTTGAGGAGAACCGGATTACCTTCATCGGCGGCTTTACTACGGAGAGCTTTATTATTCACCGCTTTGTGGGTGATGGGGAGTCATCCGCCAGGATCCAATGGCAGGATGAGGGCAGCGCTTCCGGCGGCACGGATCAGTATGCCGTAAGGGTCCGGCAGCACAACAACCAATTTGCCTGGTCCAGCCCGATATGGGTGGAATAAGCTGATAATGCTTTGCTACAACCGTTACCGTTTCGCTATAGAGCGGGAGCCCCTGCTAAGACCCTTTCACTTTAAAGGCGGATATTTCACCGAAAAATGGATCAACATTACCTCTCTTGAGACGGATAAGGGCATCAGGGCTACTGCAATCGGCGGCAGCGCTGTTCTCTGGTCCGACCCTGAAGTGTTCTTTTCCTTTTCAGAGACCGGTGGGAATGTGGTCATGGCAGCAATGGCCGAACACGCAGCTCAATTGGCTCGAAACTGCGCTTTCAAAGACCCGGTTGTAGCCTTACAAGCCATTTTCCCGGAGCAGCATAAATACGGCTTCCGGATTACAGGGCGGAGTAATTTGAGTAAAACCTTTACCTTAAATACTTTAGTCTCCCTTGATCTGGCCCTTTGGAAATTACTCGCTCTGGAAAAGGCCCTGGAAAAGGGGTCTGAAAGGAACAGTGGCCCTTTTTTCGACTGTATACCGGAACTGTTTGCGCCGGCCTTTGATAAACGCCAGGAAAAATTGGCACATGTTCCTTTGATAACCTACAATGTACCGATAACCGAGGTTATCGATCTGGTTGATCGGGGACATTTCTTCCTGAAAATCAAGATTGGCCAGCAGGGCAACTGCGAGGAAATGCTGGCAAAGGATATGGACAGGATCAGCGCTCTGCATGCCGCGCTTAAGGATAAAATTACAGAGCACACCAAAAACGGTAAACTCTGCTACTATCTCGATGCTAATGGTCGATACCCGGACAAGGATTCCCTGTGGCGCCTCCTGGAGCATGCGGAGAAAATCGGTATGCTCGAGCAGATCGTGCTGTTGGAAGAACCCTTTGATTACGAAAACCGGATCGATGTATCTGATTTTCCGGTTCGGGTAGCAGCCGATGAAACCCTGCATAGTATAGATGATGTAAAGGAAAGGATCGATCTGGGGTACGGAGCGCTGGCATTGAAGCCGGCCGGGAAAACGCTGAGCCTCTCTATAATGATGGCCGCCGAAGCGAAAAAACTGGGTGTGCCTGTTTTTATTGCTGACTCAGCCTGCGTACCGCTGATAGTAGAGTGGAACAAGATAACTGCAGCTCACCTGGCCTCTTTTCCAGGATTGAATATGGGCATACTCGAATCCAACGGCGCCCAGAACTATTGCCGCTGGCAAGCTTTGATTGAAGATCATCCCTTATGCGGTTCACCCTGGATAGAGCCTCAGCAAGGAATCTACCGGCTGGACTCCACTTTCTTCGAATCCTCCGGGGGTATATTCAACATTTCGACCGGACACTACGATAAGATTATACAAAACTGTTAGGTGTAATAAAGCTGCTTGATTTTACATAAGAAGTAGTTGCCTGGAGCCTATTCCGGTTCCAGTTCCCGCCGCACCAGATAATTGCTTATTCCCTGCTGCACAAGTTTCTTTTTCAGCTCCTCGAGCTTTGAGGCAGCAATGCCTTTTAGCAATACCCTGTTTATTCCGCCTGAAGTTTTTTCCACCACAACATCCAGCCCGGCAGCCAGCAGGCGGCTTTTTAATTTTTCCGCATTTGCCTGGCTGCCGAAGGCGCCGAATTGAATAAGATAGTATTGTTCAGGCAGGTTGCTCTCAAGCTCCTCCAGGCGCACTCTGGCAATCCCCCTGCCGGTCATGCCTATTTCCATGGCAGCGACCCTGGAGAGATCGATAATCCTTCCCGGAATAAAGGGGCCCCGGTCATTTATCCTGACAACAGTAGTGCTGCCGTTTTCCAGATTGGTTACCTTGACCATGGTGCCGAAGGGAAGGGTTTTATGGGCTGCGGTAAATTTGTTGGTGTCAAATATTTCACCATTGGCGGTCGTTCTGCCCTGGAATTTGCCGCCGTACCACGAGGCTATTCCTTCCTGGATGGCAAATACTGACAGACAGATAAAAAAGAGTAGAGGAGTCAGGAACTTTACCATATTACTATTTATCGACTTGCAGCCCTTCAATATTGAACCTGCCATAGCAAACAAGGTGATATGCTTTAAAAGTTCAAAACCCTTGTCTCTCTGTCTCTTGGATGATAAGCTAATATCTACCCAATACCGGTTGAAGAAAAGGGGTGCCCCTTAAAAAACCAGGGAAAACAACAGAGTTTCTGCAGGTTGTTATGGCTGCCGGAACTGCATAATTTCTCTTTCTCTGGAGTAAAGCATGAAACCGGAACTGCATATTCACAAACTTAAATAAAATCCTATTAAGAACTATTTCTTCCTTGGCTTTTCAACCCTGGATCTTACCAGAGGGCTGTGGATGATATATCTGATGACCAGGGGATTCTCCCTGATTGAACTAGGAATACTTGAAGGCGTTTTCCATCTGACAACCTTTGTCATGGAGATTCCCACAGGGATTGTCGCAGACCTCCTGGGCCGGAAACCCAGCCGTCTTCTGGGCAGGCTTTTCTTTCTTTTAAGCCTTGGAATAATGTTCTGGAGTCGCAGCTTTGTACTGCAGCTGCTCGGTTTTATGGTCACGGCAATTGGCTACAACCTGGAAAGCGGTGCAGGCGAAGCGCTCCTCTATGATTCCATGAAGGAGCTGGGTATAGAAACTAAGTATAAGAAAACCGCCGGCTACAACAATCTCATTTTTGAAGGGGGCGCTGTTTTAAGTTTTCTTATAGGAGGCTATTTTGCCGTCCACATGGGCTATACCTGGGTCTTTATACCGTCAATGGTTATTTGTGCTGTTACAATTCTACTGGCATGCAGTCTGCAGGAACCATCCCTTACTGAGCATGAGCAGAACAGATTAAAGAAAATGGGATGGCTCACAGCATTAGTTGTACAGACTAAAGAAAGCCTGCAGGTTGTCAGAGAAAGACCGAAAATTGCATTCCTGATACTCTTCAGCGAACTGATTTTAATGTTTCTTACAAGTCTCTTCTTTTATCTTCAGACTTATTGGAAGAATGAAGGATGGAATGAATTCTCAATTGGTATTGTCCTGGCCGCTACAGCTTCAATGCTATTTGTAATCTACTTTTTTATTACCCGTACAACAACAGGGACTGTTAAGGAAGGAAAATGACTGTTCGCCTAAATAAATTTGACAAAACTGATCATTTGAACTGTACTTTTTTCTGTCAGACTATTGCTGATGTTTATCTGTTCTTCAACCTTACCCATAGCAGTCTTCGACCGCCCTAAAGGATTTCCTTCGGTCACAATGGACTTAAAACTTCTTGCTATAATAACAAGATTATTAGCTGTCATAGCATGCCTTAAAATTATCCCGCATTCTGCATAAGCCAGTTCCATTTTCTGTATTTCCAACTTCTGTATTCAGCAGCCTCTTCAGGTGTCACCCTTCTGAGGCTTTTCTTTATTTCATTAAGGCTCCTGCAAAGTATGTCAAAAGATTTTCTGTCAGAAAAAAGAAGATCAGCCTCGGCAGCAAGCTCCATTGACCGTTTATTGAAGTTAGAAGACCCTATGGAAAAAATTTTATCATCAATAATGTACACCTTGAAATGAAGCGCTGAATCCACAAATGAGTATATCCATACATCAGCTCCGGCATCGATAAGGTCCTTGATCCCGTAATAAGATGCATAATGGAATTTTTCATAATTGACCTGCCCGGAAAGAACTATATTAACCTCAACTCCCCGTTTTTCCATCTCTTCCACATAATATATGATCTTTTCATTGACAAATGTGTAGGGTTGAATTATCCATACCTCTTTTTCAGCAGCTGCAAAGATACTGTTTATCATAAACTCTATAACAGGTTCTTTCTCAGAAGCTTCCTGATTGAAGAGAACAACATTTGTCTCTCTGTTTGTTATTTCAGGAACATTGAAATAATCGGCTCTGATATCATAAGAGGAATATCTGTTCCAATCCTCTATAAAGGAAAAAAGAAGCTGTTCTGCCACACCAGGAGATTCAATCAGTACCATACCGTCTGTGTTTCCCCCTTCCTCTCTAGACTGAAGAGATGTGTTTATTATGTTACATCCCCCCAGAAGGACATACTTCCCGTCTATGATCCAGTATTTTCTGTGATCTCTGTATAAAAGGTCTATTAGTGGGAACAGTTTCCAGGGCCGTATAGGATTATACTCAACATAAGGAATCTGATTTTTATGCAAATAGCTAAATCCGGACTCCTTTCCTATGAAACGGCTTGATGAATCTGATATAACATAAACATTGATCCCTTCCCCATATTTTTTCCTGAGCGCTTCAAGAATAAGGTTACCGTATTCATCGTTTATAATCAGAAAGGAATTGATTATTATATAATCCTCTGCCCTGTTTATAAGTTCTATCATACCGTTTCTTACTTCATCACCATTAAAGTAAAGCTTCGGATATGATGATGCATATGGGAATTCTATGCCGTATTTTTTTACATGCTCTTTTACAATTTTATAATCTGAAGTGCTGTCAAGCGGGATGATTTTTGCAGTGGCGCATCCTGAAATTATTAACAGGATAACTGTATATAATATTAAAATAATTTTCTTAGCCATATATTCAATAATATTACCCAGAGCAGCCTTCGACTACAATGGACTTAATATTTTTTGCTATTAAATAAGCTTTTGAGCTATAATAGCATATAGTGGCTATTGTCAAAGTGAATCACCGTCCATGTTATAGTGTCAATTGTTGACATTAATCATGTTATAATGTATATATTACAATATGAAAACAATTTCTCTATCCGATGAGGCTTACAAACGGCTGCTGGTGTGGAAAGACTCACCCAAAGATTCTTTTTCCTCCGTGGTTCTTAAAACTGTTCCTAAACGGGGCACATTGGAAGACCTGGGCAAGGAAATTGATAAACTTCCTCCTCTAACAGAAGAACAAGCCGGTGTCATGAAAGAAGCTGTGAACTGGGCAAATGACTGGAGAAATTGCAGGGATCCATGGACTTCTTAATCGACACTAATTTTCTAATCGGTCGATGGCGTAGTGGCAAAACAGGAGCTGAGCAGGCATTCATTAACTTACATCCCGGAGCTGCTATCGGTTTACCCTGGATTGTTAAGGCTGAGTTCCTGCGTGGAGCCGAATTAGCAGCTCATCCGGCAGAGGAAGTGGCTTCTTTTATAGATCGCTATCCTGTTGTCTGGCCCGATGAGGAAACCTTACGCATCTATGCCCATACATACGCCGAGCTCATGCACATCAATCAGATAATCGGTCCTCACGATCTCTGGATAGCTGCCTCTGCTCTTAGAACAGAACTACCTCTCCTTACCAGGAATGTATCAGAGTTCAGCCGTGTTCCCGATCTTAGAGTTGAAGACTACACAATGACTAACACACTATGAAAAAACCTGTTCAACACTGGGCTGATACCTATGCGGAAAAGATAATCCGTGAAAAAGGCGAGAAAGACATATATACCTGCGCCTCCGGGGTTACTCCCTCGGGCACTGTTCACATTGGTAATTTCCGGGAGATCATCTCCGTTGATCTCGTTGTGCGCGCCCTTAGAACTCTGGGAAAAAGGGTGCGCTTTATCTACTCCTGGGATGATTACGATGTCTTCCGTAAGGTGCCTGCCAATATGCCCAACCCCCAGGAGCTGGAGCAATATCTTCGCAAACCCATCACCCTTACCCCTGACCTCCTGGGAAAAGAAGATAGTTACGCACGAAAAAATGAAGTGGAAATTGAAAAACTGCTTCCCATGGTGGGAATTGATCCTGAATATATCTACCAGGCAGAGCAATACCGTAAATCCCTGTATGCGGAGGGTATACGCACAGCCCTGCTCAACCGGGAGCTGATCCGCAATATTCTGAACGAGCACCGCACCGCCCCCCTGCCGGAAGAGTGGTGGCCCCTGTCAGTCTTCTGTGAGAACTGTAAACGCGATACCACGCGCATTCTCGACTGGGATGGAGATTACGCCTTAACCTATGCCTGCGACTCCTGCAGCCATAAAGAAAAAGTGGAGCTGCACCATACACCGGCGGTAAAGCTCTTCTGGCGGGTGGACTGGCCCATGAGATGGGCATATGAAGGGGTGGATTTTGAACCGGCCGGCAAGGATCATCATTCTGAAGGCGGTTCTTTTGATACTGCCAGGCGTATTGTCCGTGAGGTATACAACCATGAGGCTCCTACAACATTTCAATATGATTTCATCGGCATAAAGGGGAGGGGAGGGAAAATATCCTCTTCAGCCGGAGAGGTGGTAAGCCTGAAAGACGTTCTGGAGATATACCAGCCCGAAATAGTGCGCTATATGTTTGCCGGGACCCGTCCCAATTCAGAATTTTCCATCTCTTTTGATCTCGAAGTAATCAAGATATATGAAGATTATGACCGCTGTGAACGCATATATTATGGAACTGAGGCAGTCTCTGAAAAAAGGGCGGCTAAAGAAATGAGAATCTACGAACTCTCCCAGGTAGCTGAACCAGCCAAGGAACTTCCCACTCAACTTCCCTTTCGCCACCTATGCAACCTCCTGCAGATAAAGAGCGGTAATATAGAGCAGGTTTTTCAAAGCCTCAACCTGGAGGGCAGCGGTGAGGAGCTGAAGAGATTAACCTGCCGTGCCCGGTGTGCCTGGAACTGGATTACCAGGTTTGCTCCTGAAGATTTCCGTTTTTCCTTGATAGAAGAGGGTTCTGCCCCGGTTGAGGTATCTGATGTTGAACGTAAAGCCCTCCGCCTTCTACGCATGGAGATCAATACCCGTCTGCAGGAGCACAATGAAAAAAGCCTGGCTGAGGCCATCTACTCAATTGCCGAAGAGTCAGCCATGGAAGCGAAAGAGCTCTTCAAGCTGGTGTACCGGGTTTTAATAGGCAAGGAAAAGGGGCCCCGCCTGGCCGGATTTTTGTTGACCATAGGCAGGGAATCTGCTTTGAAGCGCCTTGAGGCTTATTAAGCTTTAAAAATGGTCAGGCAATATTTAGGCGGCAATAAAAACCTCACTTGACTGACCAGCTCTTTCTCATGTATTCTGGCCGCAAAATTATCAGTAAAGAAATAAAAATCGCATATTTATCGGGAGGAAAAAGAGGTGAAAAAGGTAGCTATTGGCTGCGATCCCAATGCAGCAACAAGAAAACAGATCATTATTGATTACTTAAGCGAACTTGGTTACGAATGTGAAGATTACGGCAGTGAAGACACTGTATACGCCAACGTGGCTTTTAAGGTAGCCGAAGCAGTGGCCGGCGGCAAACATGACCGCGGCATCCTGATCTGCGGCACAGGTATCGGTATGAGCATTGCCGCCAATAAGGTGGCGGGCGTCTATGCCGCGCTCTGTACGGATGCCTACTCCACCGAACGCTCCCGGAAGAGCAACAATGCCAACATTATGACCATGGGTGCCTTTACCATCGGCTCGCAGCTGGCCAAAACCCTGGTCAAAGTGTGGATGGAATCAGAGTATACACCCGGCGGCGGGTCGGAACCCAAGGTTCAGAGAATTGTTGATTACGACAACGAACATATCAAGTAAGCCAGAGAGGTGAAAATGTACAGCCTTAATGAAAGTGATGAATTACGTCTTAAAAGGAATGCTCTCAATATCAGGAAAAATATCCTGCGCATGATCAAGGCGGATAAAGCCGGCCATCTGGGGGGCGCTCTCTCATCTGTAGAGATTATGACCGCACTCTACTTTCAGATCATGAAGGTAGACCCCAAAAATCCCCGGTGGGAACAGAGGGACCGTTTCGTGCTTTCCGCCGGTCATAAATGCCTGGCTCTCTACTCCACCCTGGCCGAGAAGGGCTTCTTTGATAAGTCCCTGCTCGACACCTATGGTTCTCTTAAATCAATATTTCCCGGACATCCCGATATGCACAAGGTTCCAGGGGTTGAGTCCAACACCGGGGCACTGGGCCATGGCCTCTCCATTGGCGGCGGCATGGCCATGGGACTTAAAATGTCGGGCCTTAAAGCCAGGGTATATGTTCTCCTTGGTGACGGCGAGTTGGCTGAGGGATCAAACTGGGAAGCGGCAGCCGCTGCCAGCCACCATGGTCTTGATAATCTTTTAGCAATAATCGACCGGAACGGACTGCAGATAGGGGGCAGAACTACTGATGTTATGAGCTATGAACCCCTGGCTGAGCGCTGGGGCTCCTTTGGCTGGAGTGTGCATGAGATAAACGGCCATAATCTTAAAAGTCTTGTGGAAGCAATTTCGGCAATCCCCTTTGTAGAGGGCAAGCCATCACTGATTATCGCGGACACCATAAAATCAAAGGGATTTTCCTTTGCCGAAGATAAAGCCAACTATCACTACTGGAAAGCGACTACAGAAGAGATAGAACAGGCCGAGAAAGACCTGGCAGAAATAGAAAGGAGGCTCGACAGATGAGTGAGGCTTTAGATCCAAGAAAAACCTTTGGCGAGGCTTTAGTGGAAGTGGGTGAAAAAAATGAGAATATCATTGCCCTATCGGCTGACAGTTCAAGCGGTTCACAGTTAACAGCCTTTAAAAACAGATTTCCCGACCGCCACATTGAATTCGGTATTATGGAACAGGGCATCACCGGTTTTGCCGCCGGCCTGGCCACAACCGGGAAGATACCTTTTTTTGTTGCTATTACCCCTTTTGTAACTGCGCGTTCCTTTGAGATGTTCAGGAATGACCTGGGTTATATGCGGCAGAATGTTAAAGTAGTCGGCCGCTGCAGCGGCTTAACCTACAACACCCTGGGGCCCACACACCAGTCTCTGGACGACCTGGCCCTGATCAGAACAATTCCAGGTGTTGTCGTGCTTAGCCCCGGAGACCCGGTGGAAATAAAAAAGGCGGTGCACGCTGCGGCCGACCATGTAGGCCCTGTTTATATCAGGATCGGCAGCCCCAAGATGGAGGTGCTATTTGAAGAGGATTACAATTTTACTATAGGCAAGGGTGTTCTCATGAAAGAGGGTAGTGACGTTACCATTATCGGTACCGGCACCCTTCTATACCAGGCCTACACAGCTGCCGAGCTTTTGGCCAAAGATGGTATTAAGGCGCGCCTGATCAACATTCATACAATAAAACCTCTTGATAAAGAGATCATTATTAAAGCGGCAAAAGAAACCGGAAAGATCGTTGTTGTAGAGGAACACTACATAGCCGGCGGCCTGGGGGGAGCGGTAGCCGAAACTGTTACTGAAACCTTCCCGGTGCCGGTAAAACGGATCGGGGTTGATGATCAATTCGGCAGCAATGGCCCCTATGATCAACTGATCGGATTATATGGTTTAAGGGCTGAACAAATAGCTGAAACCGTGAAAGATTTCATAAGCTGAGGCAGTAAGTAATAGATGTATGTATCAGATCTGAAGCGGGCAATCGGCAAAAAAACCGTTGATACCCTTATAAAGAACAATATGAAAATCGGACTCGGTTCCGGAAGTACCGCCCTGGGGGCGGTACTTCGTATTAGTGAACGGCTTAAAGAGGGCAGCCTGAGTAATATAATACTCGTTCCCACCAGTTTCCAGACTGAAGTGGAGTGTATGCGGCTGGGGCTCCACCTGCGCTCTTTAAGCGATCCTGCAATAGACGGCAAATTGGATATTACTATTGACGGCGCCGACGAAGTTGACCCACACTGGTTCCTCACCAAAGGCGGCGGCGGGGCTCTGCTCCTGGAAAAAATCGTAGCCTATGCTTCTTTACGGTACGTGGTTATGATCGAACAGCGGAAATTGGTTGAGTATTTGGGAGAAAAACTGCCCCTGCCTGTTGAAATTGTACCGGAAGCGCTCACCACCGCAGCCCATCGGCTGCAATTGCTGGGAGCAAAGACAAATTTAAGAATGGCCAAGGTAAAAGCCGGTCCGATTATAACCGATCACGGAAACTTCATCCTTGATGCCAACTTCAAGCAGCAGTATAACCCGGTTAAGATGGATCAGGAAATCATGATGATACCAGGGGTAATGGCTAACGGCATTTTCACCCGTCATGTGGATCATCTCTTCATCGGTCACGACAACGGCCGGGTTGAGCAGAGACACTCTATTTAATCGCTGATATATCAATAATTATTCACTTTCCCACTTGAACTTAATCCCTCTAAGGTTAGAATTCATGCTATGAAGGGATCCATTTTCATAGAACTCTTTGAAAAACGAATTAAGTATTTCCTATCGCTTAATGAGACTGGTACTAAAGGGCTGCACCTGACAACTGCAAAGGACTTACAGAACTCAGGAATGATAAAGCTTTATTTTTGCCCTGAAAAAGAGTGGATCTTCTGTTCGGATGAAGAAAGGGTCCTGATCAAGGAGGTTATCATAGATGAGATCCCCCGTGCAAAGGCCGGAGCAGTAACCATTGATCTTCTGGGAAGAATTGAAAATAGAGTTACATTGTTTCTTACGATACTGTTAGATGGAGAACCCTGCCGGGAAATTATAGTTAATCTAAGCTCTCTCTCTAAGAGCCCCAGCTTAAATTATTTTATTATCCCGCCCGTGATTGTTTTTCTACTGTTATTTCTTTATCTGCTCTTTTTAAAACCATATTCTCAATCAACCCCGGCAACCACAACACCCGGACCACCGGTTCCGGTTGCTCCGTCAATTGCAGAAGAAAAAATTATACCCGCTTCCACACCGGTGTTGATCTATTTTAACCCGGAGAGCGCCGAACTATCATTTAGAGCAAAGGAAAAACTGGAGAATTTGATTACCCTCTTAAAAGCCCGGAACTCCGGTACTTTATATATTACCGGCTACTGCGCTCTTTACGGTTCAGAGCGCGGCAGAGAGAAACTCTCTCTACAAAGAGCACTGAATGTGGAAAAGTATTTAAAAAAAAGCGGCTGGATAATGGAAAAGAAGGCTGAAGTCCGGGGACTCGGCGGCAGGAATCCGGTTACCAGGGAAAGAACGGAACAGCATCTGAACCGCCGGGTTGAGATTGGCTTTCTCATTGATTAAATTTATGGAGGAATTATGAAGACTAAATTTTCAGGCGCCGGATTTATTACCCAACATCTGGCTGCTGAACTCATAGGGCTTGGCTGCGCAGTTCCTCTGTCCATTATGTATACCCTGAATATGGCTCCGCAATTACCCGCTTCAATATTATTTTCAATGTTAGCGGCTACCGGTGCGGTAATCATTTTAGGCTTGCTTATTAATTATCTTCTTGCCCGCAGCAAAGCGCAATTTATTGCTGCCTTTTATCAACAGACCCTGAATAATCAGGAAATAGAGAGCGGGTTTATAAAATTGATCAGGCTGCCGCTGCTGCAATCCCTGCTTATCTTCTTAAGAATGATCAGCGGTGCGGTAATTATAGCGATATACATATACTACAGCCTACAGATCACTATAAACGCTCTTACTATTTTCCTGGTTTCAGCCTCTTTCGCTTCCTACATGACCGGACTTATTAATTACTTCATCCTTTTCTATATTATTGATCAACCGCTTAAAGACATCATCAATGGTAATTATATCGCTAACTATATTTCCCCGGAACTGATAGAGAATAAGAAATATTTCGGCTTAAGCAGTAAAAGCCGGGTATTGATGTTCTTATTTATTCCCGTCACTACAGGTATGATAAACATTCTCCTTTTAAGCATATTTTATCCCACCACAGCTTCATTTCTATCATTCAAAAATCACTTGCTGCAGCTGCTGTTGCTGAATCTTTTTTCCTTCCTGCTGGGATTCCTGATGCTTTTTCTTGGTGATATGAAAAGATATAAGAATTTATCGGTAGCGGTAAATGCACTGACCAACACCGTAAGGGGTTTAAACAGTGGTGCTCCTTCTGCCCTGGAAGATGAATTCGCTTACCTCTCCTACCGAATTAACCTGTCAGTAAAAAGCTTATTCGCTCTTTTTACGGAGCTGAAAAGCGCAACTGCTTCCGGAAGCCGATTGAGCCGGGAAATGGAAGCAGCCACAGCTGGAGCTTCTGACAAATCAGCATCTATTTCTGTATCAATTGATTCATTTAAAGAAAGATCAACAATCTTGAATCAACAGATAAGCCTTTCAAATAATACCTTTCAGGAGATTAAAGATTTTATTCAACAGGTAAATAGACGTATTGAAGAGCAGGCAGCATCGGTAACCAAATCTTCTGCTGCAGTCGAAGAGATTATTGCCGCCATGAATAACATGACTAAAGTTGCGGAAGATAAAAAAGGTCTGATTAACAATCTTACCAGTCTGGCCCGGATCGGTGAAAACAATATGAGCGAAATGACCGGGGCTTTTAATAGTATCGATCGCTCAGCAGGCACTATTCTGGAAATGATGGAAATCATAAATACCGTAAGCAAGGAAACCGACCTGTTAGCAATGAATGCTGCAATTGAAGCAGCCCATGCAGGTGATTACGGCAGGGGCTTTGCTGTTGTTGCTGAAGAAATCAGGAAGTTGTCGGAAACTACGGCAAGTAATGCAGCAAATATTTCCAGTACACTAACCGGTATAATAGATAATATCAAACAAACAACAAAGGTCACAGAAAACACCGGATCATCAATCAGTCAGATTATCGAAGGCATAACCGGGGTTGCCCAGAGCATGAATGAAATGATCCTGGGAATGTCCGAGGTCTCCAGCGGCAACAACGAAATAATGAAGTCTCTTTCTGAGTTGGTTAGCATTACTCAAGAGGTCAAACAATATTCAGGACGGACGGACTCCCGGGTGCTGGCTATGGATCAAGCTATGGAAAAAGTAACGAATCTTGCAGAAGGCACCATGTCTGCCATGGATAATCTGACTGCCGACCTGATTAGCATTCCCGAATCAATTAAGAAAATCAGCTTAATCGGTAAAGAAACCTTAAAAGATACCGCTTTTCTCCGCACAAAACTCTCCGCTTTTCCTTCCGCTTCTGAAGATGGTATTGAAGAAAGACCTGAATTACTCAAGGAGAAAAATTGAATAAGGATTAGCAGCTGATACCTTTAGAAAAGCTGGTTCAGCCTATCCAGGCGTTGCGCGAGCAGGCGGGAAAGAAATATTCCATAGTGGGGATTTTTCTTAACAGCGGTTACAAATGATTTCTTTGATATTTTCAGTAAAACGCTTCTTCCCTCTGACTTTACAGTTGCCGACCGACGGTTATTTAACAAGAAGGACATCTCTCCCAGAAAGATATCGTCCGGAGTAAGCCGGGTCAGGATCTTGCCTTTAGCTATTATCTTCAGCTTGCCGGAAACTATGTAATAGAGAAAGTTCGATTCTTCGCCGGCAGTAAATACTGTTTCGCCATTTTCAAAAACCCTCTCTTCCTGATCATTGAAAACACCGGGCAGAACATTACTCTCATTAACCTGGTGCTCCATTTCGAAGCTCACTTCATTCCCTTTTTCATTATAGCTGAGATTTTTTAAATAATGGTTAGCCATCATTATTCCCCGGCCATGAAGTAGCAGGTAGTTTTTATCAGTTATCTGCTTGACCCTTTTACGCCAGTCAAAACCATCGCCTTCATCTTTTATGACAAAGGTGGTGGATTTCTTCGGCGTTATCCGGTATTTAAAATATATCTTTCGTTTAGCTATTTTCGGATTTTGATTTTTTTCCCGCATCAGATCGAAAATATTCTTACCCGCATCAAGCCATTCACTCTTTTCCTGATGAGATATCCTGCAGTTACCATGTTCAATGGCATTTATTAACAGTTCCATAAGTGAAACATGGAGCCCGTCTTTTTCATCGCTATTGATAAAATTTGAATTGTATAGGTAATTTGACACTAAATTGGAGTAGGTCTTAACATCAAAAGGGTCATTGTCAATAATAAAGGAACCGGAAATACTGGTTAACAACTGGCGCTGGATTTCCCGCTGAAAGATGATCTGCCTGTTCTGATTCAATATTTTTAAAACCCGCGGGAAATTAAAGTCCATGCTGCCCATTGAGATCAAACTGACTATATTGTTATTCTTTAAGCTGTTTTCCAGTTTTGCTTCATCGTCGAAATTATGGATACCAATTATACCGCCGTAATGTATCCAGGGATCATCTTCAATAATCTTGATAATCTTCTTCATATTGATCTCTGGATCAGAAAAGTTTAATACACTTATTTCAGGCAGTTCATAATTTAGATATTCTAATGATTTACCTTCTGATTCCAGAAAAACGGGAGAGAAATCAGAAGCGGTTTGTTTGCAATAGTACTCTATTTTGCGGTTGACGATACCATCGGTGCTTAACACTGCTATCTGTTTCATCTATTACCTCATAATTGCTTATTATGTAGTATCTGCCGCTTAAAAACAATAGCCCTTACTTTTGCTTAAAATCTCCCGGCTCCGCTTTTCTCAGTAACCGAATTCTTCGCGCTCTTTTTTCAGTACTGCCTGGTTTAATTTATCTTCTGAAATAAAGCCCTTTTTAACGGCAATTCTACCAAAGCGTTCCTTCCTCTTCTCTCCTGGCACTTCCTGCTCTTGCATTACTTCCTGTGCTTGCTCTACAGTCAGATAACCATTCTGAATTAAATAGGTTGCCAGCTTCATATGTTTTGCCTTTTTAGCCATTTTTTCCTCCTTTTTTAAGTTCCTTTAATTAATTACGGCTCAATTCTTTAATTTATTAGGACTTTTGCTCTCTATTATAATACAAAAGAGGCTCAAAAGCAGGAGTATTTTCCGGCAAAAACCTTGACCGGGGAAAATAGCCTTGACCGGATAGTTGATTATTAATAATATAAGCAGATTGTTATGATGTCGTTCACCAACAGTAGAACAGTATTAACTTCTCTTCTAGTGGTAGCTGTACTACTTTTACCGGACGGCAGCAGCTTTTAGGCCGAAACTAAAGTTATTTTGGGCCTGCTGCCTTTTAGATAATAAAGGCGGCAGGTTTTTTTTTGCACCTGAATCTGCCTGGTTGTAAATATAAAAGGGGGAAGCAATGAAAAAAAATAAAATGACCGGTGCCAGGGCGATTGTCAAGTCGTTGGAAAATCAGGGTGTAGAAGTAATCTTCGGTTATCCCGGGGGGGCTACACTTCCGATTTACGATGAACTTGCCAGATCTTCAATAAGGCATATTCTTACCAGACATGAACAGGGAGCGGCACACATGGCCGACGGCTATGCACGCGCCACCGGTAAAGTTGGGGTTTGTATGGCTACCAGCGGTCCCGGCGCCACCAACCTGGTAACCGGACTGGCAAATGCTTATATGGATTCTTCACCTGTTGCAGCCATAACCGGGCAGGTGCCACGCACAATGATCGGTAATGATGCCTTTCAAGAAGTGGATATCACCGGTATAACCTTGCCCATAACCAAACACAACTATCTTATTCAGCAGGCTGATTCACTTCCCTTCCGCATAGAAGAAGCATTCTATCTTGCCTCATCAGGACGCAAAGGACCGGTGTTAATTGATATTCCCAAGGATGTTCAACTGGAGGAATTCTCTTCTAAAAACTCAAAACGCCACCCTCTGGAGGGCTACAATCCAACTGTTAAGGGACATCCCGGCCAGGTTAAAAGAGCGCTTAACCTGATAAAAAATGCTAAAAGGCCGCTGATAATTGCAGGCGGCGGTGTTTTCTATGCCGAAGCCAATGAAGAGCTTCGCTTACTCTCTGAAAAAGGAGACATACCGGTGGTATATACCCTTATGGGTAAGGCTGCTTTTCCCAATCTTCATAAGAATTGTTTGGGCATGATAGGTTATCACGGACGGATCGAGGCCAATACGGCAATTCAAAGATCTGACCTGATTATAGCGGTTGGCACCCGCTTTGGTGACCGGTCAACCGGTCCCTTAGACACCTTTGCTGCCCAGGCAATAATTATCCACATAGATATTGATCCTGCCGAGATCAGCAAAAATGTAGCTGTTGATCTGCCCATTGTAGGTGATGCAAAGAATATAATCGGTCAGCTCGCCGACCTTTTACCCCTGAAAAAACATTCTGAATGGCGTAATTTCTTAAAGAAAGTTGCTCATGATCATCCGCTGAAAGGAAAGATGAGCGGAGTCAGTATCCCCAACATATTGAGAATACTATTTGAGATTTCCCGGGACCCCTTAATCGTTACGGACGTGGGTAAACACCAGATATTCACCGCTCATTACTTTCCCATTCAAAAGAGCCGCTCATTTATTACCTCGGGCGGACTGGGAACAATGGGATTCGGAGTGCCTGCGGCAATTGGAGCGAAAACAGGTCAACCTGACCGCAAAGTGATAACCATCTCCGGTGACGGCTCTTTTATGATGAACTGCCAGGAAATAGCCACCGCTGTTGAAGAGGATATCCCAATAATTGTTATGATAATGAATGATTACTGTTTGGGTATGATCAACCAGCTTCAGGATATATTTTACGGCAAGAGGTACAGAAGCTGTAAGCTGGGAAAAGCTGTAAACTACAGCAAGCTGGCTGAAAGCATGGGCGCCCAGGGTATGAGGGTGGTTGAGGAAAAGGAAATTAGTCCTGCCGTGGAAAAGGCTCTTTCTGCTGACCGGGTATGTGTAATTGATTTTGCCCTGGAAGATACTTCTAATGTCTACCCCATGGTAACCGGCTCGTCTCTTTTAGAATATGTTGAATAGGAGGTAAAAGATGAAACATACAATATCCATTCTCTGCGAAGATACTCCGGGAGTATTGAACAGGATCTCATCTCTTTTTTCCAGGCGCGGTTTTAATATAGAAAGCCTCAGCGTGGGACACACAGACATCCCTGGTAAAAGCAGGTTTACAATTGTAGTTCAGGGTGATGACCGTGTTTTAGAGCAGGTTAGAAAACAGCTGCAGAAACTGGTTCATGTTATCAAGGTCTGGGATATAAAACCGGAGGATGGTGTGGAAAGAGAGCATGCCCTGGTTAAAATTGAAATTGACGAGGCTAAAAGGGCGGAGCTCCTGCAGATTATAACCGCAGTGCAGGCGCGGATTATAGATTCAGCAAAATCCATCTGGACCCTGGAAATAACCGGTGATACAACCGCAGTGGACAATGCTTTAAATCTATTTAAAAATTATAAAATCCTGGAATCTATTAGAACAGGCAAGATCGCTCTAGAGCGGGATGCCGGCAAATTTGCCGCGGGTTGACCTGTTCTCTTACCGCTGACTTTGCGGTAAAACCTCAATAGAGAGGATGGTCACATCATCCTCCTGATCTTTACTCCCTCTAAAAGTGGAAAGATCTGAAAAAATCTCTTTAGCACTATCCTTGATATTCAGTTCGGAAGTTCGGTCAAGGGTTTCCTTTATCCGATTATCTCCAAATTGTTCATTTTTTAAATTGCTGGCCTCTGAAACTCCATCTGAAAAGATAAAAAACCTGTCTCCCGGCTGTAATTGTATGATTTGTTCTTCATATCCCGGCTCAGGGGAAGCACCGATTGGAAAGCTCGGCCTCTTGATTGCCCTGGCCCCCTGCGCACCAGATTGAAGCATAATGCCCTGATGTCCTGCTGCACTATATTTCAGGGTAAAGGATTTACAGTCTAAAATACCATAAATCAGAGTAAAGATTAGCTGGTCGCTTACTCCAAAAGGAAATTCCTTATTGAGCTTCTCAGCGACAGCTGCCGGCTGCACAATACGGTAAGTTCTGCTCTCCTCTAAAAACCATCTGGATAGTGAAGAGTGATATGTGCTGGGTTGAAGAATACTGTTAATCATTACCGCAAAAAGCGCCGCCTCGATGCCATGGCCGGCAATATCGGCCAGATAAAAACCAATTTTGTTTTCATCAAGCCGGAAGATATTCAGCATATCTCCGCCCAGCTCTTCACAGGGCATAAACAGGTAGTCAAAAGAGAGATCACGGCAAACCGGCAGTGTCTTCGGCAGCAGGGATTGCTGAATTTTGGCGGCTGCGTGCTGGTCCCTGATCAAGCGGCTGCTAAGCCCTGCCAGTTTTTCCTCCGCGTTCACTCTTTCCTTTCGCATATAGGCCTGCTGCAGGGCTATACGCAGCCTTACCCGGAAAAGATCTAGCCCGGCCATTTTGGAGATGTAATCATCGGCGCCCGCTTCCAGAACCTTTTCTAGATCTTCCGGTTCACTGCGCGCAGTTATAACCACTATACTGACTTTCTCTCCGGCCGGGGTAGCTCGCAGACGACGGCACAGCTCCAGGCCATCCATGCCCGGTAGTATCCAGTCGAGAAGGAGCAGTTGAAAATTATTCATCTTGAAAAGTTCCCAAGCCTCTTCACCGCGGGCACAGGTTGTAACAGTATGGCCTAAAGAATGGATGACCTGCTTTATATAGTTCTGCTCACTTGATGAGTCTTCAACAAGCAGGATATTAAGATCATTTTTTAAATTCATCTTCTTTGCTTCCAACTGATAATATATCTTTCATGCATCAGTTGATCAAGAAGATATTTTCTACAGTCAGCCAATAAAGCCCTACCGTTGACGCTCACAGCAGCTCTTTAAAATGTTGCAAATTGCAAAGGGTGAAGGTATAATTACCTCAATATGGAACAATATATTCTGGCCCTGGATCAGGGAACAACCAGCTCAAGAGCGATAATTTTCGACCATAGCGGCAGGATCAAAAGCAGTGATCAAAAGGAATTTAAACAGATATTCCCCCATCCCGGCTGGGTGGAGCACAATGCTGAAGAGATATGGGAAAGCCAGGTTGACGTAGCCAAAGGCGCTATATCGGAGGCAGGGCTGACTGCCCGGCAGATCTCCGCGATCGGCATAACCAATCAACGCGAGACTGTGGCACTCTGGCATAGAAAGAGCGGTAAACCCCTGTATAACGCAATTGTATGGCAGTGCAGAAGAACAACCGATATCTGCCTGGAACTCAAAGAAAAGGGTTATGAAGATATTTTTCTGCACAAAACCGGATTAAGGATTGATCCCTATTTCTCAGCCACTAAACTCAAATGGCTCCTGGACAACCTGGCCGGAGCGCGCCGGATGGCTCAAAATGGTGAACTCTGCTTCGGTACTATAGATTCCTGGCTCCTCTTTAACCTGACCGGCGGCCGCCACGTTACTGACCCGACAAATGCCTCCAGAACTCTGCTCTTTAACATCAATAACGGCGAATGGGATGAGGAGCTTCTCGATATCCTGAATATCCCCGTTGAGCTCCTGCCCCAGGTTATCCCTTCCTGCGGCGATTTCGGCCGCAGCCGCAGGGAAATATTCGGCTCAGAGATCCAGATAGGCGGAGTGGCCGGCGATCAGCAGGCTGCTCTTTTCGGACAGGCCTGTTTTGAAAAAGGTGATATTAAAAACACCTATGGCACAGGCTGTTTTACCCTGATCAACACGGGCAGAGAGCCTGTAATCTCGAAAAATAGATTGCTAACCACGGTAGCCTGGGATTTAGGCAATGGTCTGGAATATGCCCTTGAAGGCTCTGTTTTTATAGGCGGAGCGGTAATTCAGTGGCTCCGCGACCAGTTGATGATTTTGGAGCGGGCGGCTGATTCTGAAAATATTGCCCACTCGGTTGAAAATAACGGCGGCGTGTATATGGTGCCGGCATTTGTGGGTTTGGGAGCGCCTTACTGGGAACCGCTGACCCGTGGAACCATATTAGGAATAACCCGTGGAACTTCACGCGCCCACCTGATTCGCGCCGCCTCCGAGAGTATAGCTTTTCAATCCCTGGACCTTATCAAAGCTATTGAAGCGGATTTGGGTCAACACATTGATATTTTAAAAGCTGACGGCGGGGCAGCACGTGACTCCTTTCTAATGCAGTTCCAGGCTGATATATTGGGTATACCTGTTGTGGTCCCGGAAATTACCGAGTCAACCGCGCTTGGGGCAGCTTATCTGGCCGGTCTTTTTTGTGGTTTCTGGCGGGACCAGGAGGAAATCAAAGAAAACTGGAAAATAAAAAGGCGCTATACTCCCGAAATTGAAGCAGAAAAAAAAGACAAACTTATTCACGGCTGGCAAGCGGCAGTAGAAGCGGCAAGGAAATTTAAAGTTACTTAGGTAGCTTTATTCGATTCCTACCAGAGCCTTAATATACTGGAAGCGGTAGCCGGACACCTGGGCGTACTTTCCGCTGGCAGAGCCACAGCACATCATCGCTGCCCGTAGTGATAACGGGCGGCACAGCCGAATAAGCCTTTAGCCCTTCAGGCCTCCGGATAGGAGCCCGGCGATGAAGCGTTTCTGCAGGGCGAAGAAAATGATTACGATAGGCAGGGTGTAATAGACAATGCCGGCCATGCCAATGTTGTGCAGGATGTTCTGTTTCATGTCCACATAACCATTGGCCAGTTTTACCGCCAGTGTGACCTTCTCTGCTCTTAAAAACAATACCGGCATGAGGTAGTTGGACCAGGACCACTGGAAAGCGAAAATCGCCGCGATAATTACCGCGGTCTGTACCAGCGGAAACATGATTATGAAAAATATTTGAAAACGGTTGGCTCCTTCGATTTTAGCAGATTCTTCAAAGGAATAAGGAATGGTGGAAAAGTACTGTCTAAATAGAAAAATCAGAAAAGGCGTGCCCTGTATACCCCAGATTATCCAGAAGAATCGCTTGTTGGCCAGTCCGATCTTGGAGACGATCAAGTAGAGAGGCACCAGGGTAACCATATAAGGGACCATCATGGTGGAAAGCATCAGCATGAACACGGCTTTTTTCTCTTTTACCTGAAACCTGGAAAAACCGTATCCGGCAAGACAACTGCCCATGACACAGGGCAGCGTATAGAAGAGAGAGATGATTATCGAGTTAAAAACAAATTTATCATAACGAATCATGGTCCAGGCAGAGATGTAGTTCTCCCACTTGGGCTCTGTAGGAAAAACAACGGGAGGAACCACGTAGAGCTCATCCCTCGATTTAAGGGAGGTGACCACCATGCTGATCAGCGGTAAAAAAAAGATAAAAACCAGGATCAACAGTACAATTACTTTAGCCGTTTTCGTAACTACCCTCTGTTTTGACATCGACACCATAGTAGCGTTACCTCTTCTCGTCCGTTTCGGAATAGACCATAAAACCGCCAAACCGTATAAAAAGTATGGTAATGATCAGTATAAAGGCAAAGAGAATCCACAACAGAGCGATGCCGTAGGCGAAACGGTTCTTGTTAAACACCGTGTCGTAGGCCCGGGTCATCACAAAAAAGGTTGTTAGCGGCGGGGGCTGCTGTGTAAAAGCACCGCCCCTGATCTGTCGCGGATTCAGGATATATGGTTCAATGAACTTCTGCATGGAATAGATGGAGCTGGTCACGAATTGGAAAAAGGCAAAGGGGCTCAACAGAGGAAGTGTAATTGCTCGTAGCCGGCGGAGATAACCGGCGCCGTCGATTTTTGCCACCTCGTAAAGCTCATTCGGTATGGTGCTTAAGCCCCCCAGGAAGATGATCATGCTCCACCCGGACATCCAGATAGACAAACTCACAACAGATCCCCTGGAAAAATCGCTTAGCCAGGCTATATTCGTGGTAATTAAGCCTATTTTTGAGAGAAAAATATTAAAAAAACCGGTATCTCTGTCCAGGAAAATCTTGAATATCCAGCCCACAGCGATCAGAGGGATCATATAGGGGAAGTAAAGGACAGTTCGAAAGATACCCCTGCCTGGAACTTCTCGCTCAAGAAGCAAGGCGATAATCAGTCCGGTAATAACGGCCAATGAGGTAGAAGAAATTGTATAGATGAAAGTGGTCAGGAAAGCATACCTGATTTCCGGATTTGAGAGCAGTTTAATATAATTGGCCAGGCCAATGAATTTTTTATTTACTGTGAAGGCCATCTGATTCGTCAAAGATATGGAAAATCCCCAGATAATGGGCATCATCTGGAAAAAGATAAATCCAAAGATCCAGGGAGAAATAAAGATATAAAACGATAATCTTCTCTCCCTGGCAATCGAAGTCAACTTTTTTATTCCAGGCTGAGCCATACCCCTCTCCAAAATAGAGTTTGAGCCACAGCCTTTACGGCTATGGCTCAAACGGTTTCAATCAAATCATTAAAGTCCCAGTTCCTCTTTGCCTGCCTGCAATTCTTCGTTCAGGTAGGCAAAAAACCGGTCAACAAAGGCGTCGGCATTAATCTCTCCCTTTACGTACTCGTCAATACCGGCACCCCAGGCACCTGCCCAAAGTGAAGAGGGCATAAGAGTAGTAGCCTGCCAGGGCACGAAGTATTTGGCATCGTCAAAGGCAATATCCTTCCTGCTCTTGTTGAACTCGTTGTCTTCAGGCAGGTATTTTCTCAAAGAAAATACCGCAGGTAGTCCCCAACCAGTTTTTGCCCGGTGGATTCCATATTCACCGGCAGTATACCATTCGAAGACCTTGAAAGCCTGGTCGGGATACTTGGTTTTGGAATAGATTACGGTTCCGGTGGCGCCCAGCGTGTTGGTGAATCTCTTGGATCCTTTACGCAGGATGGGAGTCGGCGCCCAGGCATACTTTTCATTAAACCCGGGGTTCTCCTGCAACTGTGCACCATACCAGTAGCCCATCTGTACCATAGCCACCCGGTCGGACTGGAAGGCTGAACCGGTCCAGCCGGCAGCAGGATTGCGTACATTGCTGGAAATATCTTCCTTCATGAAGCGGGCCCAGTATTTCCAGATGTTCCGCATCTTGGACTCGTTATTCATTACGCTGGTGAGCTCGTCGGCGTAAAAGCTGATGCCCTCGGCATAGGCCATATCGGAAGCGAAAAAGGGTACCCAGCTACCGGCAATCTCGTAGCCCCAGGTCATCACATTGCCTGAAGCGTCTTTTTCGGTCAGCTTTTTGCCCAGTTCGTACATTTCCTCTTGATAAGTGATCGGCTGAGTTTTCGACAATTTAGCAATTCCGGCCTTGGCGAACATCTCGGTATTGTAGGTAAGCGCACCTACATTGTTGTAATCTTTTGTCAGCCCGTACCAAGAGCCTTTTCCCGATACCTTTCCGTCCCACTGATAAGAGCTGTTCCCCAAGGGGTCGATATCATCCATCTTGATGACGTCGCTCTTCTTGAGGTAGTCGGTGATATCCAGGAAAAGACCTCTTCTGGCATAGTAAGGCACATCCGAGCCCTGGCCCAGCTGTCGAATATCCGGCGCCGTGCCGACCATGGCGTCAGCTACCCATTTCTCAAAGTTCTGCTCCACCCGTACGAGATTTATGTCCGGGTTTGCAGCGTTCCATTTGTCTACAAACTCCTTGGGCAGATCAGCCTCGTGGACCATGAAAGTGAGGGTTATCGGCCCCTCTTCCTGCGCACCTCCGGCGAACAGCATTGCTACGCCGATCAGCAGCAAAGCTGCGATCAGTCCGTATTTCAATAACTTCATGAGTTACCTCCTTAAAAAAGTGTTTTTGTAGGTTAGAAACTACTTCTATTAAAGCACGCAAAAAGGCACATGTCAAGCGTTTTAATCATTTTTTGCTTACTTTAATCTATAGTTAGAACTAAGATGATTGACATTTTCTCTATTCAATGAATAGTGTGCTCCATGGTTTTCGAAATCTGGGATATCGTATTACTCGCTGCCGTTTCACTGCAGGTTGTGGTTATAGCCTATGTACACCACCCCAAGCGGAAAGCCTTCATGATTACCCTGCCCATTCCCTTCACTTTTTCGGCCCTGGCCGTGGGCCGCCCCATCGATGCCACCAATGTGTCCGGCCTCGGTATGTTCCTGCTATTCATACACGCCGTACGGCTGCTCTACACGAAAGCCCGCCTGCCGATTGTCCTGGCCATCGCCATACCAGCCATTGCTTACTGCCTTCTCGGCGTCCTCCTGGCCGGTATCATCCCGCCTACAGACCTGGCTTTCTGGATTGGCATTACCATGGTGCTGATCCTCGCCGCCGTCGGACGGCTGGCGGTTCCTCCCCGAGAGGAACCCGGGCGGCGCAGCCCTATGCCTATCTACTACAAGGTTCCCATGACCATGGCCCTGATTTTCTTTATTATCCTGATCAAGAAACACCTGCTGGGATTTATGACCACTTTTCCTCTGGTGGGAGTATTCGCTTCGTATGAAACAAGAAAGAGTCTCTGGACCACCTGCCGGGAGGTGCCGATAGTCCTGTTTATGCTCGGTGCGGTTTTGATTATCATCCGCCTGACCCAGGCGCCCTTGAGCTTGGGCCCGGCTCTGATCATCAGCTGGGCGGCTATGATGATCTATTTCATCCCCCGCTTTATATACCTTTTTATGCTATGATAGCTCAAAAGCTTGTTATTTTAACAAGAAATATTTAAGTCCAGCGCCCGAATATATTGAGTTGGACTTCTGCCTTAAGAACTTCGGTTGCGGATGTAATCTGCGATGGGAGAAATATAAATTAAAGGAGTAAGGCCATGACAGAACAGGAACGCTACGAGCAAATCGATATGCCTTTTTACAAAGCCGAAATCTATCCGCTTCTTCCTGAAGCAGTGCTGGATTTCCACACCCATGTGTGGAGCAGGGAGCAGTGGAAGTCGGCGCCCGCCGAAGACGGATCGGCCGGCGGTAAATATATGGTGGTAAACACCGAGTACCCGGTGGAGAAGCTGCTGGCCGATGCCGGGAGAATTTTGCCCGGCAGGCAGTACCGGGCGGTCTGCTTCGGCAACCCCTCCCCGGCGGCGGACATCGACAAAACCAATAACGCCGTTGCCCTTCTGGAAAAACGGGACAACATCTTCCCCTTGATGTTGGCGGGCAAGGGCCTGGTCAGTAGGGAAGCGCTCGAGCAAAGCCTGCAGAAGGGACGCTTTTACGGCTACAAGGTCTTTCTCAACTGGTTCGGCGATGATTACGGCCGCATCGCGGTGGAAGACATGCTCAGCCCGGTGGAGATGGAGCTGGCCGACAAGTACCGCCTGATCGTGCTGCTGCACGTGCCCCGTTCGGGACGCCTGGCGGACCCGGAAATCCAGGCCGGTGTTGCAGCCCTGTCGAGAGATTATCCCGGGGCCCAGATCGTTCTGGCCCACTGCGGCCGCTGCTACACACCGGACCGGATGGCAAAGGCGGTAAAAGCGATTACGAACCTTAACAATGTTTACCTCGACTCTTCCATGGTCATGGACCCCACGGTGATCCAGATATTGCTGGAAGAGATAGACTCTTCCCGGCTGCTCTTTGCCACCGACTTTCCCGTGCCCGCCATGCGGGGGCGCCGGGTGTACGTGCTGGACCACTGGGTGGACCTGGTACTGCCCGGATACGCGGAAAGCGGCTACCGGGTACAGTCGGACAACTTCCGGGCCAGCTTCATGGTCTACGAGATTATCCTGGCCATTCGCCGGGCAGCGGAGCGGACCAGGCTCTCGGCAGACAAGCTAAAGGCAATTTTTCACGACAATGGCATGAAGCTGCTCGACCAGGCTGCGCGGCCCGCAGTTTGAATACTGTTCTGGCAGGAGGAATAGAACCACCGGCTTTGCAAAAACAGGTCCTGGCGTTTGCTTCGGACTCAAGCTTCACCCGACCTGCCTTCCCAGCTCCACCAGTCGATCAGCCTCTTCAATGGAATCAACCGCCGCCCAGAAGAAGATCCAGGCCGGGTCCAGCTCCCGGCATAGAATCTTTAATTCCTCGGCCGGATCGGCCTCCTCCCCGTGGGTGGGCCCGTAGTAGACCTGAACCGACTTGCCCGCAGCCTGAACTGCTTTGAGCAGATCCAGCCAGTGGCTAGCCGAAGGCTGGCCTGCGCCATGTATCCACTGCACGCAGTCGAGGCTTTCGATCTCCAGGATCCGGGGCAGGTGCCGTATTGCGTCGGGCCCGTCCAGGTGGTAGAGGGAGTAATCCACGGCATTACAGGTCTCCAGGATATCCTGAAAGCAGAACTCCTCGAACATAGCGGGTGAGATCATGCAGGTAAAGTCGTTCTGCCCGATGCAGACAAAGCGCTTTGCACTCCAGCCCATGGTCCAGTTGGAAGTGCCCTGGCCTGTGGGAAGGATGATCTCCGAGACCACATCAATCACATACTTAAAGAGCCCGGTCATTTCGCTCATGGCTTTCTTAACGGCCTTTGGATCCTCCAGGAGGTCGATAAGCAGCTTCTCGGCACCCCGGATCGCGCTCAGGCCGTCGATCCCGGTGTGCAGGTCCGGATATCCGGTAACCCATCTGTCCCGCCCTGCTTCGGCCGATCGGCGCACGATCTCCAGGTAGAGCTTCCACCAACGGTTCTCCGGATCTATGCTGAACTGAGGGTGCTCGGACCAGCCCTGTACAAAGGGTGTGACCCAGGAGGTAAACTCCCTGGGCTGTAGGCAGATCTCTGCACCCAGCCAGGCGGCAAATTGGTCCGGCCCCAGCCAGGGGTTGTACACAGGCAGGGCGTCGCCGGCATAGTAGGTATGTTCCAGCTGGTATTCCGCAGCGGCAATTACGTAGTCCACGTCGGTCCAAAGCTCTTCATCGGTAGACGGTTCGTGAGGCGGTTTTCCCGGATTGGCCTCGGGCACGGTAATCCACATCAGCGGACCCTCGAGCCGGCCCTCCCAGAAGGCCTCGTTACGCTCCTGGGCTTTCTGCAGCTGTTCCGGTTCAATCCACGGTGTTTTCACTCGTCGCTTCCTTGTTAATAATCCACCGACCACTATGGACGGCCGCCTGCTCCAGATTATATATTTCTGTAGTTACCCGTGCTGAATCGAATCGATGATTGACCTGGAATTGTTGTAGAAAATATCCTCCAGATCCGAGACAACCAAACCGGTACGTTCGGCCGCCCGTTTAAATGCGAGCAGTTCTTCGTACATAAAAAAGGTGAGCTTTTCCGCCTCCGCCCCCTCCACTTCGCGCATATTCTTGTCTCCCGACACATCACCGTAGAGACCCTTGGGGACCAGGTTGATGTAGGCGCCGTTTTCGCATATCCTGCGCATACGCATGCGCAGGATGGGCAAATCGCTGCCGAAGAGTATCCGTTTGGGGCCTACAGCCCGGATAAGCTGTTCAAAAACCCAATCATTGGTATTGGCCGAGAAATCAAAAGCCATTTTCTTCGTTTCTTTAAGCACCTCGAAGGCGTTGTCCACATCCTCACGGCAGTATGCGCGACCCACATGAGCGATAATCAAACGTACCCCGGGATACCTCTTCTCGATCTCGATCATCTGGGCCAGATTCACCAGGTCTCTCAGTCGCCCATCCCGGGGAATGTGCAGCATGGCAATCCAGCCGTGCCGGTGCAGAAGCTCCAGTTGATGCGGCGGGAGGAAATCAAAGATGCGTATCTCCTTCCTCGGAAGGTAAGCAGGGGCCAGATTCAGGTACACCTTGATTCCCTTGAAACCGCCCTCAATGACCCTGCGCTCTACGTCGGCGGCACTCCACTCAGGGATAGCAAAAAGCAGGGCCGGCAGACCGTGCTGCCCGGACGACTCGGCTACATATTGGTTCAGGCCGTCGGCGGATTCCGCGTTGACCAGACCGGGAAAGATCATAGGCGTCACTTCTTTCCCGGGAAACATAAGGCGGTAGCACTCCAGGTGGTCCTCGATAGAGTTCTCCTTGGCCACCAGCGAGGGCCAGCTGACCACCCGGTCCTTTTTCACGTTCTTTTTTAAACGGTCCAGCCAGATATGGGTGTGAATGTCGATGATCCTGTCCGGCAGAAATCCCTGAAGCTGTTCGGCATAGATCTTTCTGTCCACATCTTTTATCTCAAGCATTTTGCACCTCCACAATCTCTACCCTGATTCCCGAATTTCTGATTTCCCGGGCCTGGTCGGGCCCGATCCCTTTGTCAGTGATGATCGCCTCCACATCCCTGATGGTGGCGTAACGGATAAATGAAGATTTGTTGAACTTCCTTGAATCGGCGAGCACAAAAGCGGCATCGGAACGCTCTACGACCATTTCGTTGATGTTGGCGGTGCGCTCATCCGTGGTCATAAGACCGCCCTTCAAACTGATAGCGTCTGCTCCGAGAAAGGCCTTGTTCACATGAAACAACATCAGGTTTTTCTCGGTTACAGAACCGCAGACATCTCGACGTTCGACCCTAATCTCCCCACCTAAAAGGATTACTTTGCACAACCGAGCCACGGTTTCGATATGGGAGATTGAATTGGTCAGCACCACGATGTTTTTTAACATCCCGGTCTGCATCTTCATGCACAGGGCCTCGGCCATCTTGAGCACGGTAGTGCCGGAATCGAGAAATATCCGGTCGTGATCCTCTACCAGATCGGCGGCGGCCCTTCCAATAAAAGCCTTCTCCTTCTGCCGACAGGTAATGGACACCCGGTAGGAGTAATCGTAGCCTAGCTGCGGCGCCAGCTGCACACCGCCGTGGACACGGATTACCTTGCCCTGCTCCTCCAGCTGGGAGAAGAAACGCCGAGCCGTGGCTTCCGATATCTCCAACGCCTCGGTCACGGTGCGCACATTGAGTCGCTTGTCAACATGGAGCATCTCCAGCAGTTTAGCGGTTCGAAGCTCACTCTTAGTCATTTTCATATCTCTCCAAATACCCCTCGTAGATCATGTTGTATTTATTAACTGCTTCTTCCGCAGGGTTGATTACGGTTCCACTTCCACCCATGGCCTCGAAGGCTTGCCGTACGTTATCGAACAAGCCAGCGCCAAGAGCTGCTAGAATGGCTGCGCCAACTGCCCCGGCGGTCTGGCCATTGATCAGCTTCAACTCCAGACCAGTTACCTCGGCCACGATTCGCGGCCAGATGTGGCTCTCGGCGGGACCCCCGACCATGGCTATTCGGTCGGCTTTGATACCTACTTTAGCCAGTTTCTCTATGTTTCGCCGCATCCGCAAGGCGGGACCTTCCATCACTGCCCGGGCGATTTCCGCCCTGGAATGTAAGGCGTACAGATCGAGTTCGGTCTCCGGGATATGTTTACTGTCTATATAGGGATTGATATAAAAGCCGTGCGCACCTGCCGGCACGGCTGCCGAGCTTTCGCTAAAAATGGTGTATTTGTCCGTTGATCCCTCATCCTGCTTGGTGATGAGATTGTCAATATACCAATCAATAAGATTACCAATCTCGGTTAAAGCAAACATCACCCCCCAGGGGCCCTCCGGTGTCAGGAAGGGATCAATCAAGAGCCCCTGCGAAAGGGCCAGGTCGCGATCCTCAATCGGATAAAAACCGACCCAGGAGGTGCCGCAGGAGAGCAGCAGGTCCCCGGGATCGAGAAACCCGGTCCCCCTGGCTGCACAGGGATGATCAAAGGCGCCCAGTACCACCAGAGTGTCCCGGGTAAGCCCAGTGTCCCGAGCCCCCTGGTCTGTCAACGGGCCCAGAGCGGCTCCTGATGGCATGAGATCGGAAACAGCTGTCTCAGGAATATTCAGAAATTCAAGAATCGGTTTATGCCACCTGCGATTGACCTGGTCCTGCAGGTAGAAGGTGGTGGCGGTAGAGTAATCCATGCCCCACATGCCCGACAGGCGGTAGAGAAGCCAGTCTGAGTTCATACAATAACGGGCGGTCTTTTGACAGATTTCCGGCCGGTTTTTCTTTAACCAGTACAGATGCCCGAAGGACATCGGGTTTCCCTTCCAGGGCCAGCCCACAACCCGGTGTAAATGCTGCCTATCGAATCCAGGTATATCGAAGGATCCTCCCCGCTCATCCATCCAGTTGATGATATTGGTCAGGGGCCGGTCGTTTTTGTCCAGGAGCAGCGTATTCCCGCTGGCCGCGGCCATGGCCAGGGCCCTGACCCGGCTTCCCGCAGGAGCCTTTGAAGCCAATTCCTGAATCAGGTCGCATACCGAAAGGTAGTGGGCTTCCGGCTCCACCTCAATGAAGGAGGGTTGGGGATAAACAAAAGGGGTAGCTCTTTTTGCCCTGGCAATTCTTTCACCTTCGGCAGAGATCAGAACGCCTTTTACCGCGCTGGTCCCCACATCAAGGCCTATTAACAGATCCATCGATAATCCTTGTACGTTTCTAGTGCTGCTGCTCAAAACGGATCAACAGCTCTTAGAACAGGTGCGGAACCCTGTTTATTTGCTCAAGCGTCTTCACGTAGGCGATACGCATCTGGGGCAGGCACGGATACTCATCGCATCCTGCCTCCAGGCAAACTCGATCTGGACCAAACGAATAACAGCGGGCTCTCGATTCCAAAAATGTTGTGAAATAGCTGTATCCTTATGCTTATTTCAACTAAGAATAGATCAATTATGTGATTGTGTCAATAAATCGTTGAATAATTCAATCAAATCAGAGACAGTCCTGGACCGGGCTCATACCTTCCAGAAGCAGGGACCAGCAGCCCTGAGCTAACAGATAAATCCGATCACTCCGCGGAGTGCATAAATCAAATCCCCGCTCTATGGCAATGAGCAGAAAAATGATCGGAACAGTCAAAATATGTTTGACATAGATAAGAATTTAGCTATAATCTATTTAAACGTTCAAGGAGCTACAATATGAGACTATCGATTGTCAACCCGGCACTTTCTCTGTGCGACTTGGTAGGAGACGACTATATGAAGGCCGTATGCCGGGCCAGGTCCTTTGCCGCGGGGGTGGATCCCGAGCAGCTCCTGGCTGTTGCCGAGGAGAAAGTGGAATTCTATCCTGCCTCGTTCCAGAAGCGGGTGGATGAGCTGATTGATTACGTGGGCCAGAAGGTCTGCGACGGGTACAGCCGTTCCGCCGCCGGAGCCTCAACCAAAGCCTTTGCCAACGCTTCCAGGACCTACCTGGCCCCGCTCTCCGGTTTCGGCCTGATCCGTATCGGTGAAGACGGCCGGGCCTATCTGATATCCAAGAGCGAGCACTATCACGCTTCGCTGGGCCACTGTTTTCCCGGATACCGCTTAATTGAAAACGCCAAGAAATTGGGCATCGCCAATATAACCCACAACAATTCCCGGGGGCACATTACCCGGCGGTTGGAAGAGGAACTGATCCGCATTGCCAACGGCATCGACAGGAGCGACTGCCGGGGCCTGGAGCATGTGCTGGCTTCGGAGGAGCCCCATGTCCTGAACAGGGTGCTTAACTTGGAAACAGGCAGCCTGGCGGTAGAAGCCGCCCTAAAGATGATGCTGGGCCGTTTTTACAAGCTGGAACAGACCTTTGACACCCCTCCCCATACCGGAAAGACCCCCGTTTTCCTGGTTATTGCCGACAACGAAGGAGGTAAACAGGCCAACTACCACGGAACCACTACCCTCACCCAGACCATGCGCGGTCTCTGGCCGGAGTTGCTTTCGAAGCTCGAGAACGGCCTGTTACTGGTTCGATCAGTCCGGATAAACGACTCCGGCCACTTCGAGGAACTGGTCAAAACCTACGACAAAGGAGACACCAAAGTGGCCGGGTTTTTCCACGAGCTTATCCTCATGAACTACGGCGGCATACGCCTGTCGGAGAGTTTCCTCCAGGCGGCGTACCAGATCTGCCGGGATCGGGGCATTCCCACCATTGTCGACGAAATTCAGTCCTGTATCTGGTCCCCCAGGCTCTTCCACTACAAGGAGTATGGGCTGGAACCGGATTTCGTATCGGTGGGCAAAGGTTTTCCCGGCGGCCAATATCCTGCTTCGAAAATCCTTTCTACGACACCGATGGACAACCTGAACCAGTTCGGCGCCCTGGTTACCAACGGACAGGAAGAGCTGGCTTCCCTGGCCTACCTGGTTACCATGGAGTTTGCTCAGGCCAACTCGGAGTATACGTCCGCCCTGGGCGACTACTATGAAGGGGAGCTAAAAGCGCTGGCAAAACGCCATTCAGAGCTCATCGAACGGATCGAGGGTCAACGGCACCTTTCAGCCATTTTTTTCAACTCCGCAGACAAGGCGATCGGTTTTATCGAGATTTTAAACCATGCCGGTATCGATATCAGCGCCCAGACCTACAAAGCCAGGTGCCCCCCCTCGGCATTGACCAAAATCCCTCTGACTGCTACTTATAAGATGGTGGATTTCCTGATCCGGAAAATGGATCAAGCACTTAACAAACTCTAAGAGAGGACAGCATGGCTCGAAAAAAAGTACACTTCGGGGTAATCGGACTCGGCCTCATGGGTAAGGAGTTCGGCAGCGCGGCCGCTCGATGGTGTCACCTGCTCGATGATGGTCCCGTTCCGGAGCTGGTCGGCGCCTGTGATACCGATCCCGAAGCGGTAAAGTGGTTCACCGACAACATTCCAACCATTAAAATCGCGACCCGGGATTATCATGAGCTGCTCCACTCAGATGAAATTGAGGCGCTCTACTGCGCGGTACCACACAACCTGCACGAGCAGATTTACGTGGACATCATTCGGGCGGGTAAACATCTGATGGGCGAAAAACCCTTCGGCATCGATCAGAAAGCCAACAGCAACATCCTCAAAGCCATCAAGGAAAACCCGGAAAGTATGGTGCGCTGCAGCTCTGAGTTTCCCTTCTTTCCGGCCTGCCAGCGGATGATCCAGTGGATCCGAGAGAAACGTTTCGGCCGCATTATGGAGGTCCACGCTGGTTTCAACCACTCCAGCGATATGGATTTGAGCAAACCCATCAACTGGAAGCGCATGATCGAATTCAATGGTGAGTACGGCTGTATGGGCGACCTGGGCATCCATACCCAGCATATTCCTTTCCGGGTGGGATGGGTCCCACGAAGCGTTTACGGGGTGCTCTCCAACATCGTCCCGGAACGTCCGGATGGAAAAGGGGGGGCCGCCCCCTGCCGCACCTGGGACAACGCTACCCTGGTTTGCCAGGTAGATAACCAAAACGGCAGCAGCTTTCCCATGTACCTGGAGACCAAGCGCCTCGCTCCTGGGGCCACTAACAGGTGGTTTATCGAGGTCTACGGCCTTGAGGCTTCGGCAAAGTTTACCACCGAAGATCCCAACGCCTTTGTCTTTCTGGAGACCCGGGGTAAGGAGCAAGCCTGGTCCAGAGTCGTTGTGGGCCACAAGCCGATGATCCCTTCGATTACCGGAAGTATCTTTGAGTTCGGCTTTTCCGATAGTATACTGCAAATGTGGGCGTCTTTTCTGCAGGAGCTGGACGGCAAAGAACCATTGTTCGGCTGCGTACGCCCGGAAGAGACCCACCTCTCCCACGCACTGCTAACCGCTGCCCTGAAGTCTAACCGGAACAATACAGTGGAAAACGTTACCGTTTAAAAGGGGAATACAATGAAAGAAACGACTATCGGATTACTGCCGCTCTATTTGAAGCTGTACGACGAAGTGGACCCGGGTAAACGGCCCAGGGTGGAAAAATTCTATCAAACCATCGCACAGGAACTCGAGCAGCGTGGACTCAGGGTACTTACCTGCCCGATTTGCCGGATAAAGGAAGAGTTCGAGCCTGCTGTGGAAATCTTCGAGGCTTCCGGTGCTCAAAGCCTTGTTACCCTGCACCTGGCCTACTCCCCCTCTCTGGAATCGGTCGACGCCCTGGCAGGAACGGAGCTGCCGATCATCGTCTGCGATACCACACCCACCTACGGGTACGGACCCACCCAGGACCCGGCCGAGCTTATGTTCAACCACGGTATCCACGGGGTCCAGGACATGTGCAACCTGCTGATTCGAAAGGGCAAACCCTTTCAGATCGAGGTCGGGCATTGGCAAAAATCGGATGTACTGGACCGGGTAGCCCTTCTGGCCAAAGCCGCGGCTATGGCCTCCTATCTGCGATCGATGCAGGCCGGTCTGATTGGCCAGCCATTCAAGGGAATGGGCGATTTTTTCGTTCCCGCACCCCGTCTCAAGGAAAGTATCGGCGTACAAACTATTCCTTTGATACCTAAACAGTTCAAAGGCCTGTACGCCACAGTTACTCCAGGAGAAATCGAAAAGGAGAAAGAGGCAGACCGGGAGCGTTTCCTGATCGAGAATTTAGACGACGAGATCTACGAGCTCAGCCTGCGCACCGGCCTGGCCCTGCAAAAATGGGTGGACCAGGAGAAACTTGGGGCTATCTCGTTCAACTTCGGCAGCATTACTCCGGATTCCGCCCTGGAAATAGTACCGTTCCTGCGGGCGAGCAAGCTCATGGCCAACGGGGTGGGCTACGGCGGAGAGGGGGACATCCTGACCGCCTCGCTCGTGGGCACCCTGGCCCAGGCCAATCCGGAGACCAGTTTTACCGAGATGTTCTGCCCCGACTGGCAGGGTGACTCAATTTACTTAAGCCACATGGCCGAGTTCAACTACCGCTTAGCAGAGGGAAAGGCACGGCTGCTGGAATACGACTACCGCTTCAGTGATACCAAAAACCCGATCTATGCAGTCGGACGCTTTAAGCCGGGCGAGTTCCTGCTGGTCAACCTGCTGCCGCTGGGAGACCCGCCTGGGGACAGCTACCGCCTCATTATCGCCCCGGCCACGATGATCAAAGTCAAGGGCAAGGACAATATGGAGCGGAGTGTGCACGGCTGGTTTAAAACACGAATGCCGATCGAAGAGTTCCTCGGGGCTTACAGCCGCTGCGGGGGGACCCACCACCTGGCCATGACTTACGAGCCCTCGATTCGTCTGATCGAAGCTTTCGGGCAGATGATGGGCTGGGAAACGGTGATTATCGGTTAAGGGGCGGTATGAGTCTATCGCGCGAAAAGCAGAGACAAACTTCTTGACGGCTGGCAAGCGGCGGTAACAGCGGCAAGGAGCTTTAAAATTCCTTAGGTAGCTTTATTCGATTCCTACCAGAGCCTTAATATACTGGAAGCGTTCATAAAACTCCGGGTTTTCACTTTCTCCCTGGCTTAGCTTCCCTTTGAAGTCGGCAATTGAATTATAGTTATTCTTATCCATCCAGCTCTTTACTTCTTTAATCATCTTACCTATCTGCTCCAGGCCATTTATGTAGAGAGTGGAACAAATTTGAACGGCTGCAGCCCCTGCCAGGAGCTGTTTCACTACCCCTGAACCATCATGAACCCCGGTAGAAGCAGAAAGATCGCACCCTGCCTGGCTATAAAGAATGGCAATCCAGCGAAGGGGAAGATATATCTCATGGGGTGAACTGAAGCGGTAGCCGGACGCCAGTTCAATTTTGTCAATATCAATATCAAATTGATAAAAGCGGTTGAATAACACCAGGGCTTTAGCTCCCGCTCTCCTTAAGTCCACAGCAAGATTAGGAAGAGAGGTGAAGTAGGGACCGATTTTCACTGCAATCGGTAAATCCACACGCTTTGATATGCTCTCAACTATTTTAATGACAACTTTCTCGATCTCAGCGGCTCTTTGATTGTAATCCCTGGGCATTATGGATATGTTAAGCTCCAGTCCATCGGCTCCGGCTCCGGCGAGTTTTTCTGCATAACTGTTCCACCACCTGGGAGAAACGCAGTTAAGACTGGCAATTACCGGAATTGAAAGCGCCTGGACGGCCCCTTCCACCAGTTTCAGGTACTCATCCTGACCAAGCCTCATTCCCATCTGTCTCATATAATCAAAAGCCTCGGGATGGGGATAGGGCCAGGATTCATCATCTATCTGCTCAGCTTCAGACTCAATCTGTTCTTCAAAGAGCGATTTTAAGACAACGGCTCCGGCGCCGCTGTCTTCACAGCGTTTAACCTTATCCACAGTTCCGGTAAGGCTGGAGCTGGATACAATTAGAGGATTAGAGATATCCAGTCCCATATATTTAACTGAAAGATCGGCCATATATTCCCCCTTAAAACCTTTTTTTTAATTACGAGATAGAGGTAATCTCTTCCCTCATGCGAGCAAAGCGGGGCTTAAGAATATCATAGATAATCCTTATGCGTTCGTCATGGGTGGCGAAAGCTGACTTCATGGAATTAATGGTTATTTTTTCCAGATCTCCCAATGTAAGATTGAAGTGTTTAACAGCCAGAGACATCTCTTTTCCCAGGGTAGTATTGCTCATTAATCGATTGTCAGTGCAGAGAGACACCCGGAAATTATTGCGGTAGTAGATGTTGAAGGGATGTTCATCAATATTATTGGCTACACCGGTCTGTACATTTGAAGAGAGGCACATCTCCAGAGGGATGCGCTTGTCACGAATATAGTTGGAAAGGGAGCCCATCTTTTCGATCCTGGTTCCAACAACCATCATATCTTCGAGCAGCCTGGTTGCATGGCCTATCCGGTGAGCTCCGCATAGCTGAATTGCCTGCCATATTGACTCCATACCGAAAGCCTCTCCGGCATGGATGGTAATATTAAAGTTTTTCTGACGTATATATTCAAAAGCATCGAGATGTTTCTTGGGCGGGTGTCCATACTCATCTCCGGCAAGATCAAAACCCACAACGCCTTTTCCCCGAAAGGATACGGCCAGTTCGGCAGTTTCCAGTGAAACCGACTGGTTTCTCATGGCACAGAGAATCAAGCCATAATCTACACCGGTTTTTCTTTTGCCCGCTTCCAGACCCCGTAATACCGATTTAACCACGGTCTCCAGGTTTAAGCCCTGCTGCTGGTTAAGCACCGGGGCAAAGCGGATTTCGGCATACACCACATTATCCGCAGCCAGGTCTTCAATTGTTTCACAGGCAATCCGCTCAATAGCTTCGGGGGTCTGCATAACCGCCAGGGTTACACCAAAACCCTCCAGATATAGAGCCAGGCTTTTACGGTCTGCACCCCTTTGGAACCAGGCCGCAAGATCATCCGGATCGTACGTAGGCAGCTCGATATTCTGCTCCGCGGCCAGCTCAACAATTGTCGATGCTCGCACTCCGCCATCCAGATGATCGTGAAGTTCCACCTTGGGTATTTTCTTAATCATTTCCATGGTAACCATGGGCTAATACTAATATCCTTATACTATAATTTCAAGCAAATAGAGCTGTCTTGCCACCTGCTACCTCAGCAGGGAGGTTAAATAGGGAATACCGATAAAGGTACCCACCACACTACCTATGCTGGAAAAGAAAAAAACTAATAGAATATGGGTAATTCTATTCCTGAAGAATCCCCTTATGGTTAGTATGTCTTCCGGTAAATTCTCAAAATCTGAAACCCTTGGTTTTCTCAGTATCGATTCCAGCACACCGGTAAACAGGCCGACACCGACCGTTGGATTAATCGAGGTAATGGGCGCAGCCACAAAGGCAAGTATAACAGTAAGGGGGTGGGCAAAGGCAATCAGAGCGCCGATTGAAGAGAGGGTTCCATTTACCAGTATCCATTTCCAGATCATGGATATGCTGAAACTTAAGCCCGATCTCAAAAATCCTGTGGCAAACAGCCCCAATATTAAAAGGGGTACAAGATAGGGCATGAATTTAGAAAACCTACCGGCCGGCGGGATCTCCTCCAGGGATGACAACTCAGCTTTAAGATCACCGGCGTCCAATGCCTCCATATTCCTGATTATTCCATTAACATGTCCCGCGCCGATAATTGCCACTACTTTTTTGCCCGCTGAAGTGAAGATCCTGGTGGCCAGGTACCGGTCACGTTCATCAATCAGCACTTCTTTAACCGCAGGCAAATACTCCGCCAGCTCATTGAGCATATTCTGTAATGCACTCTTCTCTTTTAGACTTTCAATGTCCTCTTCTTTGAGCTTTTCGTTGGAAAAAACAGCAGAGATCATGGCGGCTAACATTTTATTTTTTCCCCAGAAACCGGACTTTGCCCAGGCGCGTTTTAGGGTAATTTGAATATCTCTGTCACAAAGAGAAAAGGGAATGTCGAGCTCTTTTGAAAGGTTGATCGCCGTTACCATCTCTTCCCCGGGTTTAATACCAAGGTCCATTCCCAGCTTTCTCTGAAAGGATGAAAGTACCAGATTTGCCAGCAGCAGAAACCCTTTACCCCCTTTTAGTACCGCCGAAATATTCAGATTGCTCCACTGACTTTTTTCAACCAGGGATTTATACCGGGATTGATCAATTTCAATACAAACCCGATCCGGCAGCTCCGCGGTAATCAGTTCCTTAACCTCTTCCACGCTTTCTCTGGAAATATGGGCAGTGCCTAAAAGTATAAACTCCCGTTCCCCTAGAACTATTTTAGTTATAGATTCATTCATCCTGCTGATTATCCTCCAGTAAGAGCCAGTGCGCTATCTTTCTCTCTATGCTTCCCTGACCCTTGATATCTCTTGCTTCAATCAAATATTTTAAGCCTGCTACGGTTTTACCTTCACATAAAAATTGACTGCCTATATAAAAAAGCATCTGACCTTTTATTATTTTATCCTTCTCTTTATTGGCAGCATTGACTGCGGCAAATTCACTCGCCGCTCCTGCCAGGTAACGTGCTATAGTATAATACCATGATTCACCCGGCAGCTGCTTTATCATTCCCTCCAGGTACTTGCGCGCTTCTTTATCCATGGTTCCCTGCTTAAGGGCCAGGGCTTTAAGTAAAATATAAGAGTATTCCAAAGTATCATACTCATAAGCTTTTTCAAACATTTCTGCGGAACGGCTCCAGTTATCTGTTACAAAGTAAAGTTCGCCAAGAGGGCTATAGGCAAAGTGATAATCCGGTTTCTTTTCAATTACCTTCTCATAATCTTTGATAGCTGCATTAATCTTATCCGCTTCATAATTCAGTCCGGCTCGATAAACATAGGCAATAAAATAATCAGGATCGATTTGCACCGCCTTATTAAAATCAGCTAAAGCATCCCCTTTGCGTCTTAACTCTATGAGCAGCCGGCCCCGGTCAATATAATTCCAGTAATACTCCTTATCCAGGTTGATAGCTTCCGTGATATCCGCCAGAGCCCCCGGGGTATCCCCTAATGCCCTCCTGGCTTTTGATCTGTCCAGATAGGCAAAAGAAAAAGCATGCTCATTTATTAAAACCCTGTCAAATAACTTCAGAGCCTCTTCATTTTTTTCTTCTCTTAACGAAATATTTCCCAGCCCCATTAACGCAACCGTATTTTGCGGATCTACTTTTAAAGCGCCTTCAAAATATTCGCGGGCCTTTGAATAATCTTCCTCTATTAGACTGATCTCACCCAATGAGGCGTGCGCAGCAGCCTGAACATGTTCTTTATCTATCTCAATTATTTTTTGCAAAAACTCTTTCTGAGCGCCCCGATTGCCTCTTATTCCCTCTATAAGAGAGAGATTAAAAAGAGCATCAGTGTTTTGCGGGTCCGCGGCAACAAGCTTATCAAGTTCCGCTTGAGCCTCCTCCAGTCTGCCGGCAAGCAGTAACAGCCTTGAATAAAGAAGTCTGGTTTCTTCGCTCTCCGGTTCTTTTACTGAAGCCTGCTTATACTCTGACAGCGCTTTTTCCGGATTACCAACCGAAATATAGAAGCTGATACTCGCATAAGGCAGCTCATCTTCGACAGCTTCTTCCGGAACATTTTCTATTGAACTGCAGCCGGTCAAAAAGATAAAAAGCATTATTAAAGCTAAAGCCGAACTTCCCCGCAACATCACGCCCCCGTAATACAGAAGTAGTTTAATATATCTATCTTATTTAATTTACACAACCTTGAATCTTTAAGGTTCTGTTGATAGAATTATACCTCTATGAAAAAAAAGTTCTCATTCTGGTACTGGCTTATACCATTACTATATATTGGCGTAGTACTCTTCTTTTTTTATCTGCAATTCTCGGTAAAAGAACAATTCAGCGAAAAAGTAGGCAACCTGGTAATCTCAGGAGAAAGCTCAAAGGGCCGCGGTCTTAATCAGCAGGTAATTCACAGTTTAAATATTCACATCAATGGTTTTGAGTTTAACTTTTCTAAAAAGAATCCCTTAATTATCCAAACAGAAGATGAAACAGAAACAAAACTGGCAGTCAAATCATTCTATACCTTTTCCAGGGGAATTGATCTTCAATTCGATGAGGGGTTAACAATACGCTTTACCATAAAAGATGAATCCGGTGACACTCTTTCTCTGGAACCCATTGTTTCCTCTAAATATCTGGACTACCTGACCCTATCAATTCCCCTGGATATTATAAAAGCAAAAATAGAAAAAATAACAGGCTTGCCGTTATACTCTCTCAATTCAGATTCCGGAAGCTACTTTATATCCCTGCCTCACGGTTCAGATATAAATATTGAGACAAAGCGTCTTGCTTTAAAAAGAGAACTCCATAATCAGAAAATTACTGTATATATAGAACGTACTGTAAACAGGAAAGTGAATCCTTACCTATACTGGTTTTCAAAAAGCGAATATTTCGTTGAAAGAAAAGAATTCGAAGACAGATTAAATACCTTTCTTGATGAATCCTATCAAAACTGGCAGAAAAGAGAATTCAAGGGCACAGAAAGCCCATTGCAGGTTGAAAGCTTAATAGCTGCTCTTTTTTCTGAATCCCTTATTCAGGGTGATTATCAGAAAATCTTTTTCCCCGCTGTCAGACAATTCAGAAGAGTGATGTCTGCTAACCCCGGGGAGCTTCTTCCCGCGTATACCACACCCTATCTTGGTGGCTTACAAAAGTATTATAACTACTCACGGGGGCAGGAATCCAGCCAGATAGAAAAGCTTACCGATATGATAAAAAATTCTGATCTATCCCTTTTCCAGCTTCCACATCTGCTTCGCTTCATTCTCAATCACGCTCCCTTCTCTCTGATTGAAGAGGTTATCCGCCTGACAGATGGTATAGACATTGAAGAGTTGTCAACAGAAGAGTTGATAGCTCTCCTGGATCTTTATTCAGAGATTTCCTCATTTATCGGTTTCAGCGACTCCACCACCTCAAAAATCTGGAACATATTAAGCCAAAAAGTGTTGCCGGCAATAATCGAAACTGGTCAGGGTTTTTTCCTGGTTCAGGAAAAAGCAACAGAATTGCCGGTAGTGACAAATGAAGAATATAATGTAGACCTCTATCTATCTATTAAAGGGGGAAGTCTGCTTCTCTCGCTGGGGGATTTACTCAACGAAGCCGTATTCAGTGCTATAGGCAGAAACCTGATCTTCTCCGCACTGGGAAGAGCCACCCATACCCCTGACAGCAGCCACCTCCCCCTGCGCCTTAAGATCAATCAGAATAGAATAATTGAACAATCAGGAATAATTCCTGCAGAAGATATTTACCCCCTTATAGCTGATAATAGATATCTCCCCCGGGAAGTTCCCTTATACCGCTATCTATATCCCGGATCCTGGATATGGACTGCCTCTCAAGTTATCGACATCATAATTGCCGAGGATCTATACAGCTTTTCTCTATCCTTTCCGATAAAGGGAAGTCACTATTTAATTATTCAGGGCTTGAAACCCTTCAGCCATCTGGAACTTCATGGAATACTATGGCAACCGGATGTCCGCTATTTTCAATACAGCGACGGCTGGTTCTATGAAGCTGAATCCCAGACCCTGTTCCTGAAAATAACCCATAAAACCGAGATTGAGAAGATTCTTATCCGTTATTGATTACAACTTAATTCTACCGCTTTCTTTCAGAGCTGCGGTAATATATTCTTATTCGTTTATAAAGCCCATCTCCCTCACTGATCGTTTCAACATCTTTTGAATCACCTAAAGCGGTGTGGACCAGTCTTCTCTCAAAGGGATTCATTGCCTCCAGTAACCTCGGCCGGCCGGTTCGCCTGACCTGCTCGGCGGCTGATTGAGCAAAACGCACTAAACTCGACTCCCTTCTGCTTCTATAGTCCTCGGTATCAATTATTATACGGCGGCTGTCATTACTCCTCCGGCCTGCGGCAATATTGGTAATCACCTGCAAGGCCTCAAGGGTCTTTCCTCTCTTGCCAATAAGCAGACCGGAATCATCAGTTTCAATATCCAGGCCTATTTTACGCTCTTCTCTATAAGCTATATGAACCTCAGCTTCCATACCAATCTTTTCTATTAACCGGGAAACATAATTTACAGCTTCCTTTTCAAAATCATCTTTTGCTTCCAGGCTGCTCTTAGGTTCGAAGCCATCCTCCTCAATATGTACTCTTATCCTGACTTTGCCACCGCCAAAGAATAGTTTGCCCTTTTTTTCCTCCACTACTTCTATATCAATATCTTCCTTATTCAGGCCAAGCGCCTTGATTGCGTTATCAATTGCCTCTCGTTCATTTTTTCCTTCGAATTCTTGTACACCCATCCTTTATTTCCCCCTTTTAGGTTTCTTACCTTTGGCCGGCGCTGTCCCTCCTTTATCAATATCTCTCTTACGCTTTTTATTAATATAGAGCTGCTGAAAAACAGATAAGATATTCTGCATTGTCCAGTAAAGCACCAGTCCGGAGGGCATATCGTAAAGAATAAAGAAAAACATTATCGGCATCATATAAGTCATCATTTTCATGTTTGGATTTGATGCATCTCCGGTCTGGGTAAGTTTGGATTGGATAAAAGTGGTTACCAGCATAATGAATGGCAAAATACGCAGATCATGCCAGCCCACAATGGGAATGGCAAAGGGTGAAAAATCCCACACTGTCTCAGGAGCAGAAAGATCTGTTATCCATGGTTGAATAAAGGAGGCGCCGCGCAGCTCGAAGTGGGTACTCAGCAATCTGTAAAGGGCAAAGAAAATCGGCAACTGCAGGAGCATCGGCAGACAGCCGCCCAACGGATTAACTCCTTCCCTTTTATAAAGGGCAGCGACCTCGGCATTCATTTTTTGTGGGTTGCTCTTATATTTTTGCTTGATTTCAGTAATCATCGGATTAACTGAAGCCATTTTGGCGGTAGACTCAAAACTCTTATGCGTCAAAGGAAAGAAAACAATTTTAATTACAATGGTTAAAAAAAGAATTGCAAGACCGTAATTTGGAATAAGTTTATAGAAAAACTCAAGGAGAAATTTAAGTATATCTGCCAGCCAGCCCAACATGATTGAAGAAGATACTATCTCTTCAAAGTGCATGTCCTGCATTCCGAATCCATTCTTTTTTGGATCGTTATACTTTAATAAAATATCCCTCTTCTTGGGGCCTATATAAAAACGAAAAACATCAATATTCTTTGAGCTTTTAATTTCCGGTCTGCCAAAATAGAAGCTTGAGCGCTCCTCAACACCATTGATCGGCCTGGTATCGAAGGTAATCCGGTATTGGGTTGCATCCGGAACTGCTATTGCGGTAAAATATTTTCCTTCAATTGCAATCCAGTTCACCCTGTCCTCTAACTGCAGAAAACCTTCTTTCGGTATCTTCACCTTTTTCTTCTTACCGTCGACATAGTAGCTGTAATCCCTGAATTCATTCCTGCGGTCTAATTTCTCGAACTCCGGGCCAATCTGTGGTCCAAAACCCAGGGAATAGGCCAGCCCATTGAAATTAAGGTCAGGATACTCGTTTACACTGTTTTCGATTGAAATTCTAAGCTCTATCAAGTAATCGTTAGGTTTGAAAATATAGGTTTTTCTTAAACTAAAGGGGACACCGGATGAAGAGACAAAATTCCGGTAAAATTCAACCTTATCTCCGGTCAGTGACGGCACAGTCTTAAACAGTGCATCTATTGGAACCCCTTCAAAATCACTATAGTGGATACTGAAGGGATTATAACCGGAATCTCCGGAGAGAACCATTTCCACCGGAGTGCCGTCGGTATTCCTGAAACCTTTTAGTAATATTGATTCTATTTCACCACCGCAGTTGGTAAAGGTTACTCTGAAAACATTAGTATCCAGAGTATAGGTTTCTTCCCTGATTTCTTCTGCAGCTACAGCACCTGAAGGAACCTCCTCAACTGCCGGTTCTTCCGGGGTTACTTTATCTGTTGTTTTATCTTCAGCTTCAGTAATTTCACCTGTTCTCCCTTCGGTCGCTTCACTCGCGATGGGCTTGATGCTTTGTGTTGTTTGTTCCGCCTGCTCCCCTGCCGGTATAACCTCAGGTGGCGGGAAAAAATAATTCTGAGCAACCATACTTATAATAATGATGACAACCGATAATGCCACAGCAATTATTGTTCTTTTATCCATAATTATTCACTCTTCTCTGATAAATTTTTAGGAACAGGATCATATCCGCCTGCATGAAAGGGATGACACTTTATAATTCTCTTTATTGAAAGAAATGAACCATTAAGGGCCCCATGTTCAAGCACTGCTTCTTTACTGTACTGGGAGCAGGTTGGATAAAAACGGCACTTTGATCCCAATAAAGGAGAGATAAGTTTTTGATATAATATTATGAAAAATGCGATAATATATCTCATTTTACCAATCCCGCGCGCTTTAACAGTGACTGAAGCTGCTGGAATCTCTCAATAAACATATAAGCTCCCGGGTAAATAACTACTACCAGATCATACCCCGGTTTAATCTCGTTTTTAAGCAAACGATAAGCCTCTCGGCAAATCCTTTTTTCTCTATTTCTGGCAACAGCCATTTTGAAACCCTTTGCCGTACATACAGCAATTCGGTTCACCGGGTAGTGATTTTCTATATAAAGTAGTTTTAATCCGGAACACTTAACTCTTTTTGCAATTTGGAAAAGCCTGTTTATTTCTTTTCTTTTTTTTAACCTTTCGTGCCTAGTAAGGTTTTTTCTCATCAGAAACTGAAAGCTTTATTCTACCTTTTTGTCTCCTTCGCTTTAAGACCGCCCTCCCGCCGTTTGTCTTCATTCTTGCTCTAAAACCGAATTTTCTTCGCCTCTTCATCTTGCTGGGCTGAAAAGTCCTCTTCATTTATACTGACTCCTTACTATCTTCTCTACAGGTAATGTATATATCATTAATATATAACTCTTGAGCCTGAAAGTTATTATTTATAACTTGTCTATCTAAGACAGGTCTATTTCTCCAACTTAGTAAGAAAAGTATAAATTTAAGTGAGAAAATTGTCAAGTATGCGCATTGACTTCCTGTTCAGCTTTATTCGACTAAGAATCCTCTTCTTTGCTTTGACGTTTAAGAGCAGTCACAAACAGGTTTTTCAGCAGTCCTTTCAATTCATCTTCTTTAACCTGGGAGACTATACTATCAATCTCAGGATTCTCTATTTTTCTTTTTTCCGGTGTTTTCCTATCCGGCTGCAGAACTGAAAAATTTAGATTAACCTTTATATGAAGGTCCTTAATATCAAGTTCCGGATATCTGCCTTTAAGTTTTTTCAGGAATAGTCTTTTCTTGAAATGTAGAATTTGCAGCCAGCCCGGGTGATCAACCTCCACCAGCAGATTACCGTTAGTAATATCTATTATCCGTGAATGATCCATAAGCGGCGGTCCAACTATTCCGGCCCATCCTTTAAATAAAGATGAATAATTGCTCCCTTTTTCTATAAGCTCATTACGTATTAATAGAGCTTTTAAAATATCACCCGCGTTATCCATTAACTTATCTCACCAATAGAAATTACACTTTCTGTTCTTCAAGTTTACCTTCAGAAACAGAGTATATTAAGGTATTTTCACTCCTATGTTTTATGAAATTTTCATCAGGTAGAAAGGTAAACATTGCTTGATCGTGAATGGGAAGATTATTGAGAAAGGATTCCCTTTTTTTTGCATCCATCTCCAGTAAAACATCATCAAGCAGCAAAACCGGTTTTTTCCGGCTTTTCTGATACAGGAACTCAGCTTGAGCTACTTTAAGAATTAAAGAAATCAAGCGCACCTGTCCGGTAGAGGCAAAGTAAGTAAAATCTTTCTTTCTCAAATAGAATGAGAAAACATCACGATGTGGTCCGGTTGTAGTAGTTCCCATTAATACATCTTTTTCTAGATTATTTTCAAGCGCCCTGATTACATCCTTTCTTGAGACCATTCCATTCCAGGATGGCTTATAAACAATCTCCAGATTATCTTCAAGGTCGGATATTTTTTTAAATATTGCCAGGAAAGTCTGGTTAAATTCATCAATAATAAGCTCTCTTTTTGACTGTATTGTTAATCCAAGTTGAGCCAGTTTATTATTATATATATCAAATAATTCCTTGTTTTTCTGTCTTAGTAGAATATTCCTTGATTTCAGTACTCTTTTATAATCTCTTAGAAGATCTATGTAGGTTATATCAAAAAGGCTTAATGTCTGGTTAAAAAACCATCTTCTCCGTTCCGGCGGTCCATTTATAAAGCTCAAATCTTCAGGAGAAAAAATAATACATGGAATCTTCTCTATAAGCTCTTTCCGGTCATGTATTCGCTTGGAATCTATTCTTATCTCTTTTTTGCTTTTTCTGCTTAACTTGACAGATATATCTAGTTTTAGCTCCTTATCCTGATCAAAGATCCCCTGGATTTTTGACAGCTCTTTTCCTTCTTTTATCATTCTCTGATCATAATTGGTACGAAAAGAAGCCCCAAAACAGAGGTTGTAGATACCTTCAATAAAATTAGTCTTGCCCTGCCCATTCCTTCCTATAAAAAAAACACTGGGGGAATTGAGATTGACTTCCTTATCTTCTAAATTCCTGAAGTTGAATGGCCTGAAAGAGTTAAACCCCATTATCCGGATTGCATGGGCATAACAATATGAAAAAAATCCTTAACCGGCTCTGGTCCAATAGTCATTGCTTTATCTGTTTCAGTAAATTGAATTAATACCTGATCCTCTTCCATCTCTCTTAATGGATCAATTATATATTGATAATTTACCGCTATAGTTACTTCCGGTCCCTTATATTGGCATGGTATTTCCTCTGTTGCTCTACCTATTTCACCCTCTGCAGAAGTAATGGTTAATATATCGTTCTCAAATGAAAGAAATATTCTGTTGGATTTATGCTCTACTAATAATGAAACCCGCTTCAGAGCTTCAAGAAAGTTAAGTTTTTCTATAATTGCCGAATACTCCTGTTTTTCAGGAATGACACGTTCATAATTTGGAAATTGTCCATCTATGAGGTTTGAAGATAGCTTATGTTTATTAGATCGTAAGAAGATATTCTTATCGGTTAATGCTATGGAAAAATTTCCCTCTCCGCTCAATAACTTCCTGCCTAACATAAGTATCTTTGTAGGTATTATGATCCCTTTCATTCCTTCAAACTTAACATCTACATCTATCTCTTTGGAGATATAAGAGAGCCTTCTGCCGTCCGTAGCAACCATCAGGAGTTTCTGATCACTCCTTTTAAAAAATACGCCATTCATAAAGTAGCGGGTTTCATCATCAGATACAGCAAAGGTGGTTTTGGAAATCATATCTATAAACTCTTTTTGAGGAAAATTAAAGTACAGCTCTTTAGGAATGCTCTTTATTTCCGGATACTTATCAGCGGCAATACTCTTCAATTGGAAATCGATTTTTTTTAACAGGGGCTTTATATAAAGAAGTGTATTCTCTTTAAGTTCAAATTCAACTTCTCCGGGAGGAAGTGATCTTAGTACTCCTAATAGTTTGTCGCAAAAGACGGTAATGCTTCCGGGAAGTATTGCTTCAACTCTAATATCAGTTTCAAAACTTACCTTTAAATCTGTTGCTTTAATAAAGAGATTATTTTCTTTAACCTCAAGATAAACATTAGATAAGATTGATAGAGAATTTCTTGAAGATATTATTTCCTGAGCTATTGATATTTCTCTAAGTAAAATATCCTTTTCGCAAGAAAATTTCATTTTTTACTCCTTATACTATTATATTAAATTCTAGTAGTAGTGGTAGTAGTAACAGTGTTTTTGTGGAAAAGTAGTTTAATTTATTATCCATAAATAATTTATTCTGTTTAATAGATTGCTGATCCTTCCACATTCTATCAACATATTCTTTTTATATATCAAAAAAGCGCTTTTTTCCACCAGTTACCAACCCACTTTTAACATTATAGGCTGGCCTCTTTTATATTTCTAATTAAATTCTGTATAGTCGGTTCAAGCATGGGATCAGTTTTCATTCTATCTTCAATTCGCTGACAGGCGTGCATTACAGTTGTATGGTCCCGTCCGCCAAATGCCAAACCCACTTCAGTTGTTGAAAACTCAGTGATATCGCGGGTTATATACATGGCAATCTGCCGTGGATAAACAATTGCCTTGGTTCTCTTCTTACCCCTTATATCAACGCTCGAGAGACCAAAATATTCGGCCACTACTTTCTGAATTAGTTCAAGAGAAACATTTCTACCCTGATGATTTGAGAAGAAATCTTTAAGCTGGCGTTGAGCAATATCGATAGAAATCTCTTTATCTACCAGTTCAGCATAGGCTATAAGTTTAGTTAGCGCCTTTTCCAGGTCACGGACATTTGTCTTTATATTCTGACAGATTAAATCAGCTACCGCATCGTTTATAAATATCTTTCTTTCTTCGATCTTTTTTTTAAGAATTGCCAGCCTGGTCTCATAGTTAGGCGGCTGCAGGTCTACATTGAGTCCTCTTTCAAAACGGCTGCGTAATCGATCCGACAGGGCCTTGAGCTCTGAAACAGGCCGATCGCAGGTAAAAACAAGTTGTTTATTGGCATCATAAAGAGCGTTGAAAGTGTGAAAGAGCTCTTCCTGGGTCTCAACTTTACCGGGGAGAAAATGAACATCATCAATAAGCAGCACATCAACAGTGCGGTACCTGTTTTTAAATTGGTGGCCCTTATTTTCTTTAATAGCTAATATAAATTCGTTAGTAAAAGTTTCTGCAGTTACATAGACAATTTTCAGTTCCGGGAAATCCTGATATACAGTGTTGCCTATAGCCTGGAGAAGATGTGTCTTTCCCAGACCAACACCTCCGTATATCAGGCAGGGATTATACGCTTTTCCCGGATTCTTTGCCATAGCAAAAGAGGCCATATAGGCGAAATCATTATTTTCTCCCCTAACAAAGCGCTCGAAATTATATTCACTATTAAGCTGCGGATGTTTCCTCTTCTTGACAGAAGCAGGTTTAATTGGCTTTGAATGTTGTTGTTTTTTCCCCGGAGCGGGAGATCTGTTGTTTTTTATGATAAATTCAATAGATATTTTCTGGCCGGAAAGCTCCATAAGCTTGCCTTCGATCACTGAAAGGTAGCGCTGCGTTACCTGGTCTTTATAGAAGCTGGAAGGCACTGAAATAATAATCTGGGCTTCCCGGGATTCAATATAGTTCATATTGTTAAACCACATCTGGAATTCCTGATCGGTAATACTATTTTGTATCTGGTTGATAGCTTCTTTCCAGAAGATAGCGTAATCCCAGTTGCAAGTTTCCATCTCTACCTCGTTTCTGAACAAACTATTAACAACTTATCCACATATATTTATCAGCCAGATGCGAAAACCGGCAAGAAATAAATACAGAGAAACCTGTTTTTATACCGACTAAAACCAAATAAATATATTAATCTATATATAATAAGTAATTACATAGCATTATTTATATAAGTGTTATTTGATAATATCAATAAGATTATTAAATATATGTTTAGTAAAAAAAATCTGTAAGAAAATAAATATCCACAAGTTATACACATAATTATTTAAAAATCATTTTATCCCAACAGGAAGCGTAATGCAAGCGGATTTTGGTCTTACTTTACTTTTTATCACATAAAATATATAATAGTATATTCTAATTGGGAGTTTTAAGCAGCCCGAGGCACCAAATTTAATAAGGGATAGGAAATGGAGAACACATATACCGCTCAACATATTCAGATATTAAAAGATCTTGAACATGTCAGAAAACGCCCGGGAATGTACATAGGAACTACGGGGCCGGAAGGGTTGCACCACCTGGTTTACGAGGTGGTGGATAATAGTATAGATGAGGCACTTGTAGGCCATTGTTCAAGTATACTCGTGGTTATTGAAAAGGGAGATGTTATTCGTGTTGAAGACGACGGACGCGGCATACCGGTAGATATTCATCCTACCGAAAAAGTGAGCGCTCTAGAAATAGTTATGACAAAATTGAATGCCGGAGGAAAATTCGACAAGAAAAGCTATAAAGTCTCAGGAGGACTGCACGGTGTAGGTGTTTCTGTAGTGAATGCTCTCTCTGAGTGGTGCGAGGTATGGGTTAATCGAGATGGTAAAAAATACTATCAGCGCTATAAGCGAGGAATCCCGGAGAATAAAGTAGCGATAACCGGTAAGTCTGAAGCTACAGGTACCGTTACCCGTTTCATGGCTGATAAGAAGGTTTTCACAAATATTCTTTATAGCTTTGATATTCTCTCCCATCGTTTAAGAGAACTGGCTTTTCTTAACAAGGGTATTCAAATATCAATAATAGATGAGAGAAGCGATAAACCAAGGTCTCATGTTTTTAAATTTGAAGGAGGTGTGAAATCTTTCATTCATTATCTTAATAAGAATAAAAACCCTATTCAAAAAGAGCCCATTCACTTTGAAAACACCCGGGAAGATATTAATGTTGAAATTGCTCTAGAATATAATGACAGCTATTCAGAGATAATATTTACCTTTGCCAATAATATAAATACGAAAGAAGGAGGCACTCATCTCAGCGGTTTCAAAGCCGGTTTAACCAGAACTTTTAATGATATTCTTAAGAAGTTGAATATGGCTAAAAAAATCGATGAGAATCTAAGTGGTGACGATGTGCGCGAGGGTTTAACTGCCGTTATTTCAGTACAAATACCGGAACCCCAGTTTGAAGGTCAAACAAAAGCAAAGCTGGGAAATAGCGAAGTAAAGGGAATAGTTGAGTCGATTGTTAATGAAAAGCTTACCGCCTATTTTGAAGAGAATCCCAATGTTGCCAGGAAAATATTAGAAAAAAGCATAATGGCGGCTAAAGCAAGAGCCGCCGCCCGTCGGGCCAGGGAGCTCACCAGAAGGAAGAGTTTTCTGGAGAATAGCGCTTTGCCGGGTAAACTTGCCGACTGCAGCGAGCAGGAAGCGGAAAAATGTGAATTATATATTGTTGAGGGTGACTCTGCAGGCGGTAGCGCCAAGCAGGGCAGGGATAGGCAGTTTCAGGCCATACTACCTCTATGGGGAAAGATGCTGAATGTAGAGAAGACCAGAATAGATAAAGTTATGGCTAATGAAAAACTGATGCCTGTTATTTCTTCCCTGGGTACGGGAGCCGGTAGTGATTTTGATCTAAGCAGGTTGCGCTATCATAAGGTTATTATTATGGCTGACGCCGATGTTGATGGATCTCATATCAGAACTCTACTCTTAACCTTTTTTTTCAGATATATGAAGGAGTTGGTGGAAAAGGGACACATATATATAGCCATGCCGCCTCTCTATAAAATTGTTATTTCAAAGAAAATATATTACGCCTACAACGACCAGGAACGGGATAGAATAATGAAACGTAATAATGTTAATGACGGCGGGGTGAATATCCAGAGATATAAGGGGCTTGGCGAGATGAATCCGGAGCAGTTATGGAATACAACCATGGATCCTGAACAGAGAACTATGATGCAGGTTAAACTGGATGATGCTGTTGAAGCTGACGAAATATTCACAACTCTAATGGGAGATAATGTGCCTCCACGGCGAAAGTTTATTGAAGATAACGCCCTTTCAGTATCGAATCTAGACGTATAATTAATATTCAGGAGAAACATGTGCAGAAACAAGCAGGTAGAATAATACCGGTAAATATAGAAGATGAAGTAAAGGAATCCTATCTGAATTACGCTATGTCCGTTATTGTCAGCCGGGCCCTGCCCGATGTACGGGATGGATTGAAACCGGTTCACCGGCGAATTCTCTACGCAATGAGTGAAATGGGCTTAAGATATGATCGTACCTATAAGAAAGCAGGAAGAATTGTCGGTGATGTACTCGGTAAATATCACCCCCACGGGGATCAATCCATCTATGAGGCCCTGGTCAGGCTGGCTCAGGATTTTTCACTTCGTTATCCGGTTGTAGATGGTCAGGGTAACTTTGGTTCTGTAGACGGCGACCCGCCGGCGGCTATGCGATACACCGAGGCAAAGCTGGCGAAGATTGCAGATCTTATGCTGCGGGACATAAAAAAAGAGACAGTTGATTTTGGTCCCAATTATGATGATTCCATGGTGGAACCATTACTTCTTCCGGCGGCGTTTCCCTTTCTGCTTATGAATGGAGCTTCCGGTATTGCCGTAGGCATGGCTACCAATATACCACCCCAAAATTTAACTGAGATAGCAGCAGCCGTAGTAGCTATAATCGATAACCCAAAGCTCACCTTTGAAGAGCTATTAAAGATTGTCAAAGGACCGGATTTTCCAACTGCAGGAATTATATTCGGTAAAGAGGGTATAAAGGAGGCTTATAGAAGCGGCAGAGGGAGGATTACGGTTCGCGCCAACGTTTCTCTTGAGACCCTGAAAAGCGGTAAAGAAGCAATAATTGTCCATGAACTGCCCTATCAGGTGAATAAAGCCAACTTGATTGTTCGTATTGCTGAGCTGGTTAGAGAGAAAAAGATAGAAGGAATAGCTGACCTGCGTGATGAATCAGACAGGGCGGGAATGCGCATTGTTATTGAGCTTAAGAGAGGTATTATTACCAGGGTAGTACTGAACCAGCTATTCATGCATACGCAGATGCAGATCCATTTCGGTGTCAATTCTCTGGCCCTGGTCGGCGGTATTCCCCGGGTTTTGACCCTGCGGGAGATGATCGATCATTATATTCTGCATCGTAAAGATGTAGTTACACGGCGCACCCGCTTTGAGCTGAAAAGGGCGGAAGAGCGCGCTCATATACTTAGAGGTCTAAAGATCGCTTTAGATAATATTGACGAAGTGGTAGCCATTATCAAAGCCTCGAGTACCGTAGAAGCAGCCCGCATTAAACTGATTAAACGGTTCAGTCTTTCTGAGAAACAGGCGCAGGCAATTCTGGATATGCGGCTTCAGCGTTTAACCAGCCTGGAAACCAGGAAAATAGTTGAGGAGCTGAAGGAACTTATCGCACTGATCAAGCACCTTAAAGATCTGCTATCAAGCCAGGAAAAGATTTTGGGGGTGGTAAGGGCGGAGACTATTCAACTTTCCGCTGATTTCGGCGACGAACGGCGAACGCAAATTATTAATGATGAGGTTGAGGAGATCAATATTGAAGACATGATTTCTAAGGAGAATATGGTAATTCTCATTTCCAATAAAGGGCTGATCAAGAGAATTCCCATGTCTTCCTACCACAGCCAGGGGCGCGGCGGAAAAGGGTCAATGTCTACCCGCAAGAAAGAAGACGATTTTATTGAACAGATATTTATTGCTTCTACTCACGATTATTTTCTTTTTATAACCAGCGAGGGAAAGGCTTACTGGCTTAAAGTCTTTGAGATACCTGAGGCCACCAGACAGTCAAGGGGACAAAGCATCAAGACCCTGCTCTCTATATCAAATAATGAAGACATAACAGCGGTTCTTTCTTTTAAGGGTTTTAAGGAAGAAAACTACCTTTTTATGGCTACCAGAAGGGGTATTGTGAAGAAAGTGAGCATTTCTGATTTTTCAAATGCCAGGACCAGGGGAATCATAGCGATAAACCTTGATAAGAGTGATAAGCTGGAAAGCGCCATGCTCACCAGAGGCAAGGATGAGATTTTGCTTATTACCAGGCACGGATACGCTCTGCGTTTTCATGAAGAAGCGATACGGGCAACGGGCCGCTCTTCGAGGGGTGTAATTGGCATAAGACTGGGCAAAAATGATGAATTGACCGGTGTTGCTCTGGTTGATAATAAGGGTTCGATGCTGCTGATCTCTCAGTACGGCTCTGGTAAAAGAATTGCTTACGATAACTTTATTCCCCACGGCAGGGGCACACGCGGACAGATCTGCTATGGAGTCTCTGAGAAAACGGGTGAAGTAATAGGAGCCCTCTCGGTAAAGCGGGGCGATTCCCTGGTATGTATAACTTCTAAGGGAAAAACAATCAGATTGAGGTTGAATGAAATACCTGTGTTGGGAAAGACGGCCATGGGGGTCAGGCTGGTGCGAATAGCCAGACCGGATATGGTAATGGGTATAGCCCGCATCGCCAAAAAGAGAGCCTGATCTATCAATGTTAAATGTTTCACGTGAAACATCTTTGGCGCCAGCCCCGCTCTTTGGTAACATGGGTTTGGCAGCATAGCTTTGGCAGCTCAGGGTTCCGGCAGTTAAAAAAGCCTCTCTTATTTAAAATAAATATTTTAAATAGTATTGCATTTTTTATTGAACAACTGCTCCAAGATCGTTTTAATAGGTATATCGTAATACCCCCCTGCGGGGATGAAGACACATGCTGGCATGTTCCGTCTTTGGTCATAACTGAAAGATGGGTTGTTATAGTATAAGGAAGAGAATATGATTTTTGCTTTTGCCAATCAGAAGGGTGGTGTAGGAAAAACAACAACGGCAGTCAACCTGGGAGCTTATATTGCTGAGGCTGGTAAGAGGGTGCTGCTCGTTGATTTTGATCCCCAGTGCAATATTTCCAGCAGTGTCGGCGCAGATATTAAGCTTCCCGGTATCTATGAAGCGCTGAGCAACAATATTGATGTTCAGCAGTGTATTCAGGAAACAACAAACAGAAACCTTTACATTATTCCCTCAAGCATAAATTTAACCGGAGCCACCGTCGAACTGGTTTCTGTAGAAAAGAGGGAGTACCAGTTAAAAGAAACTCTGCGTAGAGTGGAGAAAGAATTTGATTTTATCTTTATTGACTGTCCTCCATCGTTAGGTATCCTTACCTTAAATGCGCTGGTAGCGGCCGGCAGGGTTATCATACCTTTACAGTGTGAGTACTTTGCTTTGGAGGGATTGAGCCAGCTTCTAAACAGCATAAATATTGTGCGTAAAGAATTAAATCCCGCTTTAGATATAGGCGGAATTGTTTTTACTATGTACGATACCCGCACCAAGCTGGCTCAAGAGGTAGTAAAAGAGGTAACAGGATATTTTAAAGATAAAGTATTCAAGACTATTATTCCCAGGAACGTCCGTTTAAGCGAAGCGCCGTCGCACGCAAAAACAATAAACCAGTACGACCCGGATTGCTTGGGCGCGAAAAGCTATAAAAGATTAGCTGAAGAGGTAATTAGTTATGTCTAAGAAAGCTCTTGGTAAAGGGATAAGCGCTCTATTTGAAATAGAACAGGATAAAACTGCTGTTTCTTCTATCCGGCAGCTGCCGCTCTCTTTGATCAGCAGTGGTGTTTATCAGCCGCGAAAGACTTTTACGGAGGAGAGTTTAGCGGAATTGGCTCAATCAATTGAGCAGAAAGGGATTCTTCAGCCTATTCTGGTAGAGGAGGCCGGTGATGGGAAATATAATATTGTTGCCGGGGAAAGAAGGTTCAGAGCTGCTGCTATGGCCGGGCTGGAGAGGATACCTGTGCTTGTAAAGAGTTTCTCAGAAAAGGAAAAACTGGAGATTGCTTTAATTGAAAATATACAGCGTGAGGATCTTACCCCAATTGAAGAGGCTGCGGCTTTTAAAGAACTGATGAATACGGCGGGATTGAGCCAACAGGAACTTGCTCAGCACATCGGAAAACAGCGATCCACTATAGCAAACAGTTTGCGTCTTCTGAAGCTGCCCCAACATATGCAGGAGGCTATTGAGTCAAGGGATATTACGCCGGGACATGCAAGGGCTATTCTATCTTTAATAAATGATACAGACCAGGAGACGCTCTATCAAGGAATAGCTAAAAAGGGGCTTTCGGTACGCGCGGCTGAGGCATTGGCTGATAAACTTAACCGGGGCATAAGAAAGGGTGAAGATAGTACTAAAGGCAAAAAGCCCCTTTCAGAAAGAAAGAAAAGTGTTGAATTACTCAGCGCGGAGCAAAAATTTATTGAGTGTTTAGGTACCAAAGTAACAATAAGGGGATCAGATAAAAGAGGGAAGATCGAGATTGATTATTTCTCTTTGGATGACCTGGAAAGAATTTATTTGCTGATTGTGAAAGAGGAATGAAGGATAGATGAATACAAATCCTTTCTGGGAGTTGGTAAGAAAGAACATAATAGGCAGAGAAGCTTTGATTAAAACCCCCTTCGGTGAGCGGCGGGTTACCTATGCGGATTATACTGCTTCAGGAAAAAATGTAACTTTCATAGAGAAATATATGCTGCAGATGCTGGAGCTTTACGGAAATACTCACACCGAGGACGGAGCCACCGGTAGTTATACTACAAAAAGGTTTCACCAGGCGGAAAGAACCATCAAGAGGCTGGTAAATGCCGGGATAAATTATAAAATCATTGAAGTGGGGATGGGAGCTACAGGCGCCGTACATCGTCTTCAGCAGATTCTAGGAATCTATATTCCCCCTGCTGCGATTGATAATTTCAAACAGATGGCAGCAGGCTATTTCCGGAAAGAGGAAATGGATAGCTTTAATTCCTATCTCTTATCGAAACGCCCGGTTGTATTTGTCGGTCCCTATGAGCATCATTCAAATGAGTTGTCCTGGCGGGAATGTTATGCTGAGGTTATTGAAATTGATCTTGATAACCGGGGCCTGCTTGATCTTGCTGATCTGGAGAGAAAACTTTCTAAAGCTGAATACAGAGATCGTTTTAAGATCGGCGCCTTTTCGGCTGGATCTAATGTGTCAGGCATTAAAACACCGGTATTTGAGGTTGCCAGGATTCTTCATAAAAATGATACCCTGGTATTTTTTGATTACGCGGCTGTTGCACCTTACACTGAGATCAATATCTGTCGGGACCAGGATAGTTTTTTTGACGGTATATATTTTTCCCCTCATAAATTTCTGGGGGGACCGGGAAGCAGCGGTATTCTGATTATTAATGAGAGGATCTACCGGGGTGATCTACCGCCCACTATAGCGGGCGGCGGCACTGTGGATTTTGTTAATCTTAATGATCAAGAATACAGTGCGGAAATTGAGGTACGCGAGAAACCGGGTACCCCGGGTATATTGCAAACCCTGCGGGCGGCATTGGCCATGGAGCTTAAAGAAAAATGTAACCCGGCAGATATTGATCAAATAGAAAGTGACTACATAAAACGGGCGTTAGAGAGAGTGGCAGCTTTTCCTGAGGTTGAGATTATTGGAAATCCCGACCCTCATAATCGGATTGCTGTTTTATCATTTAACATTAAATGCGGGGCTTCATGGCTGCACCCCCGTTTTGTGGTTACCCTGCTTAATGATCTTTTCGGCATTCAGAGTCGCGCAGGATGCTCCTGTGCCGGGCCCTATGGCCACAGGGTGCTGAAGATCACCTGCGAGAAATCTAGGGAGTTTAAAGAGTTGATAAGGCAGGGGCGGGCAGGGGTAAAACCCGGCTGGGCGCGGGTAAACTTTCATTTTCTTCTGAATGAGGAGGAGTTTAATTTCATTTGTGATGCGATAGTCTTTATCGCCCAAACAGGTAAATATTTTCTGAAGCTCTATGAATTTGATCTTCATAACGGTAAATGGCACTATAAGGATTTTAAAGAAGAGACTATTACTTTTGGACTCGATGAAGCTTTAGCCATTAAGGACAGTAAAGAGGTAAAGCAGAAAAATGATGATAAAATGGGCCCGGAACTTTACCGATCTTACCTGGACCAGGCCGACAAACTGGCCCGGGAACTTAAAAACGATTTCAACGAAGCAGAGATAAAGACAACCGAGGCAAACCTGATTCCCTTTATGTATATCTGTTTGAAAGGCTAAAATCCGATAAGATATCACATTGATATAATTAACACATATTTAGGCGGCTAAAATAGGTACGCAAGAATAGCCGTCATTAATTGACAAAGTAGATGCTCGTAAGCTATGATAGCTCAAAATCTTGTTGTTATAGCAAGAAGTTTTAAGTCCATTGCGGTCGAAGATGGCACATGCCAGCATGGTACCGCTATGGGTATATTGAGGACAAAACTGGAGAGGTGTCCGAGTGGTCGAAGGAGGCGGTCTTGAAAACCGTTGAACCGCAAGGTTCCGTGGGTTCGAATCCCACCTTCTCCGGATCAGAAGTTGTTTCTTTCAATCGGGAGAGGTGCGAGAGCGGCCGAATCGGGCTCCCTGCTAAGGAGTTGTACTCGTAAGGGTACCGTGGGTTCGAATCCCACCCTCTCCGTTATGTGCCCATAGCTCAGTTGGATAGAGCGTTAGATTGCGGATCTAAAGGCCGGAGGTTCGAATCCTCTTGGGCACGTAATTAAAAAGGAGAGATGCGAGAGCGGTTGAATCGGGCGGACTCGAAATCCGTTGAGCTGCTTGCCAGTTCCGTGGGTTCGAATCCCACTCTCTCCGTCCTGGCAGGGCAGCTTTTTGAAATATTTTTTTGGAGAGATGACCGAGAGGCCGAAGGTGCACGCTTGGAAAGCGTGTGTGCTCGTAAGGGCACCGAGGGTTCGAATCCCTCTCTCTCCGTCCCCCCTTAGCTATGAAGGTCGGGCCATACGCTATTAACTGTTGCCCAATTCCGTCAGGACCGGAAGGTAGCAGCGGTAAGCAACTTGTTAATGAGACGTAAGCGGTTTGATTGGAGCTAAGGGGTTTTATTATCCCATTTATTATCCCCCATGGCGGTCATTGACCTCATGGGACTCTGATTGTAAGATTGCCTATGGCATATGAAGTAACTGCAAATAAAGAGAGACCCCAAACATTTAAAGAACTGGTGGGACAGGAGTTTGTAGTCGCCACGCTGACTAATTCCATAACACAGGGTCGTATTGCCCACGCTTATCTTTTCTCAGGTCCCAGGGGCGTAGGAAAAACATCAGCCGCCAGAATTCTTGCCAAAGCTTTAAACTGTGAGCAGGGTACTACAGATAATCCCTGCGGTTCATGTGCGTCCTGTAAAGAGATTACCTATGGTAATTCCCTGGATGTAATTGAGATTGACGGCGCCTCCAATACCAGTGTTAATGATATTCGGGAGATAAAGGATGAGGTGCTCTTTGCACCCAACAGCTCGCGCTATAAGATATATATAATTGATGAAGTTCATATGCTCTCCAACAGCGCCTTTAATGCTCTGTTAAAGACTATTGAGGAGCCTCCCCCCTATATTGTATTTATCTTTGCCACTACCGAGATATACAAAGTTCCTGCCACTATCCGTTCACGATGCCAGCAATTCAATTTTCGACTGATATCTACAGAGCAGATAAAGATGAAGTTAAGGGAAGTAATAAAAGGAATGGCTCTTGAGGCAGAGGAACAGGCCCTTTTCTGGATAGCAAAAGAAGCTACCGGATCGCTGCGCGACGGCTATACTTTGCTCGATCAGGTTATTTCCTTTTCAAAGGGAGCGATTACCCTTGATCTCATCAGGGATAAGTTAGGAGTAGTGGGAATAGATGAGATCAATGATATCGGTAAGCTTCTGGTTGGTGGTGAATTAAAGGATGTTCTTGAAAAATCATCAGCTCTTTTGGATATGGGGATATCTGTTGAGCAGTTTGTAATTGATCTGGCCGAGTACTTCCGTAATTTGCTATTCATAAAGAGCGGAGTGAGAAGGGAAGCTCTGCTTAGTTATCCGGTTGAGAGTTTTTCTAAAGATATTCTTGAAGCGTTATCCCTGGAGCAATTGGAAAAGGCAACGGAAATGGTGCTTGAGCTTTTTCGTAATCTGAAATTCTCGCTGAATCAACGTTTTGAGCTGGAGCTGCTGCTGGGCAGATTGAAAAGGCTCGATGAGCTGATTACCCCTGCCGAGGTCATTGAAGCGCTAAAGAAACTTAAGGCGAGTATTTCAGGGCGGGTTGAAACGGGTGAATTGGTAACTGCCGCCGTTGATGGAGGTATGGAAAAGAATGTTGACCAGGTTGACCGGAAGTTCTGGGAAGATCTGATTAATTCCTTAAGGAAAGAAAAGCTTGCCCTGGCTTCTTCTCTGCAGAAGGTGGAAAGCTGGAAACTGGAAAGTAATGAACTGATTCTATATTTCAAGGGTAAGAATAAATTTTCGGGAGAGATGGTTTGCAAAGAGAAGGACACAGTTACCCGGAAGGCGGCTGATATATTGGCTGGTGAAGTGAAGTTAACAGTCAGCTACCTGGAAGATAAAAAGAAAGGGGAAGGCGTGGAAGAGAAGAGGGTGGAAATTGTGAAAAAGATATTTCGGGGTGAGATTGTTAAAGGAGCTTAAAAATGGCAGTTAATCCATTCGACTTGATTAAGCAGTTTGGGAATATACAGGAAAAAATGACTGATGTACAGAGCAGATTAAAAGAGATTCAGGTTACCGGTTCGGCAGGCGGGGATATGATTCAGGTGGAGGTTAATGGACATCTGGAAATTCTCAAAGTACATATATCAGAAGAGGCGGTGGACCCGAAGGACATAGTGATGCTGGAAGATCTTATCCAGTCGGCGTTCTCTAATGCTCTTGACAAAGCCAAGGAGCGCATTCGTCAGGAAATGTTATCAGTCACCGGCGGTATCAATCTGCCTCCGGGATTTATGGGCTTATAGGGTGACTGTTTTAGAGCGCCTGATAGGCAACTTATCCAGGCTTCCCGGCCTGGGGGCTAAAAGCGCCTCGCGTATTGCCTATTATATTCTGAGGGCCGATAAAAATTATGTGCGAGCTCTGGCAGGGGATATGCTGGAGATAAAAGAGAAAATCAGGAACTGCCCGGTTTGTGCCAACTATACAGTTGAAGTGCCCTGTTCCATATGTTCCGACCCGCAGCGTGATCGCGGTACAATTTGTGTAGTTGAAGAAGCCAAGGATGTTTCAACAATTGAGTCTACCAGAGAATATCACGGTTTATATCATGTTTTGCTGGGTGCGATTTCTCCTATTGATGGTGTGGGACCAGATGATCTACGTATAGATAAGCTCCTTGCCAGGGTTAAGGAAGAGAGAACAACCGAGGTGATTATTGCCACTAATCCCACTGTAGAAGGAGAAACTACGGCTCAATACATCATTCAAAGATTGAGAACGTTGGAAGTAAAGGTTTCCAAACTGGCTTTGGGTTTACCTGTTGGTGGTGATCTTGAGTATGCTGACCGGCTCACCCTGGCCCGTGCTTTGCAGGGAAGAAACCGTCAGTAAAAAAGCAATTATATTTTATCAATCAGTATTGAACATTTACCTGAGGGAATGGGCAGGGTTTTCTTTTTGGAATCAAGAATATTGATGGTCAGATAGTAGAGTTTCTCTGATTCAAGCCTGATTTCCCACCCTCTGCCGCTCTTATTACTGAGAATAGTAATCATATTTCTTTTTAACCCCAGGTCTTCAATACCCATAAGCTCAAGGGAGGGAATTATCCAGTCCACTGTTTTGCGGGGTAATGAAATGTATAGGCCGACAACATTCTCAATCATTAGAGTTATTGTGGAGAGAGCGGAATAGGTAAGAAAACCAGGACGGGGAAAATTCTCATTGTCCTGCCATACCGCAGGCCCCTCATGTTTTGGCGCATAAGCCTCCCAGAATATACCCTTCCTGCCTTTTTCCGGGTGAAGTCCATCAAGAATGAAATAGAGGTGCTTAATGGCTTCTTCTCTGGCCAGTTCGAATTTTCCATATTTTTCCAAGCCCTTAATGATAATATAGGTAAAGCTGGGAAATATTGACCCGCGATAACCATTCCCCATATTATCAAAGGTTTTTTCGCCGGCTGACAGAGTTGGAAAGGGATGGTCCAGTCCGAATTCCCGGGGATTCTCCAGATGAGCAATCAAGGCTTCAGCCCGGTATTCGTTTGGTATCTCGGCAAGAAGGGGCCAGAAAGAGGCGATGGTTCTTGCTTTTATTTGCTTATTGCGTTTATCGAGATCATAATAATAACCGTCCTTTTCATTCCACATTAGATCGCTGATTCTGGTTTTTATGGCGAAATAGGCTCTTTTATAGCGGTAACTGATTTCTTTATCATTTAAAATGTCCCCCAGTGCAGACATGTACAGGGCGTTTATTGCCACCTGGGAGTTGAAGTCTATTGGATAACAGGTTCCCTCCCTTGGGGAGTTGCCCATCATGGTGGCCTCAAGGGGAACGGAATAAAGGCCATTGTTCTCTCTGAAAGTTAACTCCAACCAGTGGTAGTACTTTTCCAACAGAGGCATAATATCTCTGACTCTCTTCTTCATACCGACTTTATGGTAGAGATTATATTCAGCCCAGGCAAAAAGAGGGGGCAGAACACCCTCGGGGTTGGTATCGCTTAGAATTGGTTTACCATCTTTCTGACAATATTCACCCCTGATAGCCCCTGTTTCTTCCTGTTTGGAATAGAAATTATCTAACAATGAAGAGGCGGTAAAGGTTTTGTTGCTGTATACTAAAAAAAAAGTTGCGAGAATTGCCTCAAACTGGTTAATTCTTTTGTCCTGGGGAAAGCTGAAATATTTTGGCTGAAAACCATTTTTGTCGGTTCCCTTTTTCCAGTGATTCCTTATCTGGTTCCAGGTGAGATCGTACATATCGATGAGATCATGATCGTAAAAATGTACTTTCGGGAACTCCTTTTTGGCCACCAATACTCCTTAGTTCTTTTATTTTTAGACCATTTTAACATGCTTGAGCAGACAGTCAATGTTTTTTTAGTATATAATGAAGTCCTCTGCCTGAAGGAGGGTTATTCCAACAGGAAATATAAGTATACCTTCCGGCTCCGGTCAAGCTTTATTGACAATTAATAACAGCGGGTGTTAAATAGCAGTGGCCAGGAGGCGCATATGGATACCAGAATCAGGATTGGCTTTGCCGGCACCGGCTGGATGGGTGAACAGCTTTTAAATAAGATACCAGGTAAAACTAATGCAGAGATAGCAGCGGTATATGATACTGATCTTAATATGGCTGAAGAGGTTCTTAAGCGATCAGGGGTGAGCATGGATTGCCTGGTTTCCGATTATCAGGAAATAGTCAGCGATAAAAATATTGATGCGGTGATTATTGCCAGCCCCAATACTTTTCATGCGGAGCAGGCTCTTGTTGCCATGGCCGCCGGAAAGCATGTGTTCTGTGAGAAGCCAAACTCAACCAGCCTTGAGGACCATAAAAAACTGGTACAGTTTGACCATGATAATCAGGATCTGGTGACCATGACCAACTACACTCTGTTTTTCAATCCAATGGAACAAAAGGTAAAGAGCATGGTTGAACAAGGGCTGTTTGGCGAGATAACCCAGATGCAGATAAACTACCGGCATGCGGTTAATATTGGTGGCAGTAAGTACTGGAAAACCAGAAAAGACTATGTTGGTGATGCCGTGGGTATGGGTATAACACATGCAGTATTCTCTCTTTGCTATTTTTTTTCTCCGGCAAAGGCGGAATCAGTATTTGCCTCATCACACGCAAGCGCAGATAGCGGTTTTGAGGTGGACCCGATCTGGAATATAATGATCACATTTGACAGCGGGGCAACCGGTATTGTGCTTGGGGATATTGAAGGTGGCAACAGTTATGATCTTTACCATAATATTTTCGGGACAAAGGGAGGTTTTGTTTTTGATTCTCAAGGAAAGGGTGAAGCTGCGGTGAAATACTGGAATGAAGATACAGATCGAAAATGGGTCTATCCATTAAGCAAAGAGGAAAAAAAACACGGTTGGCCGGAAAGTATATCTCTGCCTAATTCCGGCGATGTTATAACTCATTCAACCCGGGAAAGTGTAAGCTACTTTCTTGATCATATAGAAAGAAAAGAAAAACCTTTTTTAAGTTTCAGTAATATGAGTATAGTACAGGATATAAATTTTGCCGCCCAGCTTTCGGCGGAATCAAAGCAGCCCGTGACTCTTCAGGCTGGATAAAGAAGATAAAGAATAAGACTGTCGATTGACTCAAAAATTACTGACGGGTATCATGCGCCTATGAATAAATATCCGTTTACGGCAATAGAAAAAAAGTGGCAGGAATATTGGCAGGACAATAAGACCTTTCGCGTTACTGAAGACACTACCATTCCCAGGGAGAAGCGGGTCTATGTGCTGGATATGTTCCCTTATCCCTCATCTGCCGGACTGCATGTAGGCCACCCTGAAGGGTATACAGCAACAGACATATATTGCCGTTACCTGCGAATGAAGGGATACCATGTGCTCCATCCAATGGGTTTTGACTCATTTGGTTTGCCTGCGGAAAACTATGCTTTAAAAACCGGGACCCATCCCAGGATTTCAACTGAAAAAAATATCAGATTATTTGAAAAACAGATAAAGGCATTAGGATTCTCCTACGATTGGGACAGGAATATATCCACCCATACCCCGCAATATTATAGATGGACGCAGTGGATATTTTTAAAGCTGTGGGAAAAGGGTTTGGCTTATGAGGCTGAAATGCCCATAAACTGGTGCACCAAATGTTTGACCGGGCTGGCCAATGAAGAGGTTAGAGAGGGTTTATGTGAACGTTGTAACAGTCCTGTGGAAAGAAGAAATGTCAGACAGTGGGTGCTTAAAATAACAGCTTATGCAGACCGGTTACTGGCGGATCTGGATAAACTTGACTGGTCTGAATCGCTGAAACTGATGCAGCGCAACTGGATAGGCCGCAGTGAGGGAGCAAATGTAATCTTTCCCTTAGCTGATGGTAAGGGGCAAATTGAAGTATATACTACCCGGCCCGACACTCTTTTCGGCGCCACCTATATGGTCCTGGCCCCAGAGCATGCATTGGTTAGTGAATTGGTCACAGCTGAACAGAAAGAGCAGGTGGAGGCCTATATTCGTAAAGCCAGCCGCAAATCGGATATGGAGCGCACTGATCTGGCTAAAGAAAAGACCGGGGTTTTTACAGGCGGTTATGCTGTAAATCCGGTTAATAAAGAGAAGATTCCTGTATGGATATCAGATTATATACTCATATCTTATGGAACCGGCGCAATAATGGCGGTCCCGGCCCACGATGAGCGTGATTTTGAGTTTGCTATGGAATTTGATCTTCCCATAGTGCAGGTGGTTTCCAACGATGGAGAGACGGCAGAACTGAAAGAGGCTACGACTGCGGACGGCATTGCCATTAACTCCGGACAATTTAACGGCCTGACCACCGATGAATTCAAAGTCAGGATGATTGAGTGGCTGAATGAAAATAACCTGGGAAGGAAAGCGGTTAATTATAAACTGCGGGATTGGGTTTTTTCCAGGCAGCGCTACTGGGGCGAACCGATCCCGTTGGTACATTGCTCCAGCTGCGGCATAGTACCGGTTCCCTATGACGAACTGCCTTTACTGTTGCCGGAGGTGGAGAGCTACAAACCCACAGGCACCGGCGAATCACCGCTGGCCGCAATAAAGGAGTGGGTCAATACTATCTGCCCCAAATGCGGCGGTAAGGCGAAAAGAGAAACCAATACAATGCCCCAATGGGCCGGTTCCTGCTGGTATTATCTGCGCTATCTTGATCCCGGCAACAACAGCCAGTTTGCCGCCAGGGACAAGATTGATTACTGGATGCCCGTGGACCTCTATGTGGGCGGCGCCGAGCATGCTGTTCTCCATCTACTCTATTCCCGTTTTTGGCATAAAGTGCTCTACGATTTTGGTCTGGTCAACACCGACGAACCCTTCATGAGGCTGATCAATCAGGGAATGATCCTTGGTGAGGGCGGTGTAAAGATGTCCAAGTCTCTGGGCAATGTTATAAATCCGGATGAAGTTATAGAAAAACACGGCGCAGATTCCATGCGACTTTATGAGATGTTTATGGGTCCCCTGGAAGTATCCAAACCCTGGTCCACCAGGGGAATAACCGGTATAAAGAGGTTTTTAGAGCGAGTGTGGCGCTTGGCACAGCGGCAGCTGTGTGAAGATGAGCCGCCGCGGGAACTACTGGTCTTTCTGCACGAGACAATAAAAAAGGTCGGCCACGATACTGAACATATAGAGTTCAATACCGCTATTGCCCAGATGATGATTTTCACCGGGGAGCTGTACAAGATTGATAAGCTCTACCGCCGGCTCTGGGAGCCTTTTGTTTTGCTATTAGCACCCTATGCCCCGCACCTGGCCGAGGAGTTATGGCAGCAGGCAGGTCATTCACCCTCTGTTTCAAAAGAGAGATACCCGGTATTTGATGAAGCCCTTACCGTTAGAGAGGTTACAACCCTTGTTTTCCAGATAAATGGCAAAATACGGGCCAGGGCTGATGTGCAAACCGGTCTGGCCGGGGAAGCGATGGAAAAAATAGCGCTGGAGCAACCGCGCATTAAAGAACTGCTCGCGGAAAGAAAGATAGTACAGATTATCACGGTTCCGGACAAACTGGTGAATATTGTAGCTAAATAGCAATTTTGGAAGTTTACAAAAAACGACAGCAGAAGGTTTACTCTTACTTAAGAAAAGAGGGGTTCGATATTGCTGTTCTTGCCGACCTGGAAGAAAGACGCAATCCCTCTTTGCGCTATCTAACTGGTCACCCCGCAGATGCATTGCTCTTTCTCAGCTCCAGAGGGGAATGTTTTTTAATTCCCTGGGACGAAAACCTGGCTGCTGAGTTAGCCTTCGTAGATAAAATCATTCCCTATAATTCCTATAAACGTTCCTTTTCCATAGCTGTTCAGAGCCTGGTAGAAGAATGGCGGCTCAAAGAGGGCAGCAGGATAGAACTTTCGGGTAAATTTCCCTATCCATCTGCGGTAGAGTTGATATCAAGCTTACCTGATATGGAGATTATCTGCAGGGACCAGGGCCTTGACAGTCTGCTGTTGAAATTAAGGAGCATCAAGGATAAGAGCGAAATCCAGTCGCTGCAGAGGGCCTGTGAGATAAGCAATGAGATCATACAGGGAATAGAGGACTTGCTGGCCGATAAGAGGAACACCTTAAGGGAGCTGGATATCGCCCAATATATCGATTCTGAAGCGCGCACCAGGGGGGCGGAAGGCACGGGCTTTGAAACCCTGGCAGCCGCAGCCACCAGAAGTTTTGCCATCCATGCCTTTCCCTCTTACGGCAGCTCGCTGATCGGGGAAAGAGGATTTTCAGTAATCGATTTCGGGGTAAAATACAGGGGGTATACCAGTGATGTAACCATTACCCTTATTCGTGGGCCATTGAGCAGGCTGCAGCAAAAGATGGCTGAGGCTGTTTCCGAGATATATGAGCTGGCTATCAGTTTAATTGACAATGGAATATCAACCGGGGAAATCGCTCTTAAAATAGATGAGGCTTTTGCTCGGTGGGGATTTAAAATGCCCCACGCTTTGGGCCATGGAATCGGCCTTGCTGCCCATGAGGCCCCCTTTTTGCGTACGGAAGATCAGAATAGCAACATTGTATTAAAGGAGGGGATGATCTTTACCGTTGAGCCCGGACTTTATTACCCGGAAGCGGGGGGCATCAGGCTGGAGAATGACATCCTGATAACCAGCCACGGGCTTAAGGTTATGACCAATTCCAGGATAATCGAGATATAAAAAACCAGGAGGCGTTATGGTATATGGCGAGGCAATCTCACTTGCTACCGGGGGTTTTTCCGATATAAAGAATATTACCGCGGAGGTTAAGGAAATAGTCCATAGCTCCGGTATAAAGAATGGCCTGGTAAACGTCTGTGTTATCGGTTCTACAGCCTCGATCTCAACTATTGAGTTCGAGCCTGCTTTAGTAGAAGATGTTCGCGAAAAGCTGGAAGTGCTGGTTTCCAGTTCTACACGCAGCCGCCATTCAGAGACCTGGGGCGATGATAATGGTTTTTCCCATATTCGGGCAACACTGATGGGGCCGAGCATAACCCTGCCGGTTGCTGATCAGGATATAATACTTGGAACCTGGCAGCAGATTGTGGTTATTGATCATGATAACCGTGCCCGGTCAAGGAAGATATTTATCCAGGTTATGGGTGAGTGAGAATATAGGTCTCTTCATCATCAAGAAACAAACTGTAGTACTCTCCTGTGGAGAGAGAAAAAAGGTAGTGATAACCGAAGGGAACGGCTTCCAGCAGCAGGGTTTCACCCTCTTCTATTTCAATAATCCCGGCAAAGGGGCTTTCCATGAACCAGTTTCCCGGATTTACTGGTAACTCGATATTCCGGGCAGGCGCTGCTTTTATATAGGTTATCCTGAAAGAGCCCATGGCGATTTTTTCAATAATATAGTCAATGTCAAAATTCCAGGGGTCCGGCTTGCCCCTCTGCATGATCTCATCGGAGAAGCGCCGAGCATTAAAGGTGGAGAGATCTATTCCCCCGTTTATCAGCCGGAAAACGATCAACGCGGCAACTCCCTGCTCCCAGGAGAGGGTCAGAGTATTTCCTTCCCCCATATTCAAGGGGTAGATCGCGCCTGCGGGAGGCAGCCTGATTCCACTTTCCCCTATAATGGGGTAGGCAAGAAACGAGCTGTTCTGTCTTTTACTTATACACATTTCTACCAGGCCGCTGTTGCCGGGAATTATGCTTTCCTGTTTTTCTCCATCCGGGCCGCTTAATATCAGCTGATATTTCAGGTTATCGAAGGCCATCTGCCAGTGGGTGGGAATAGGCGGCAGCGATAGCTTTAACTGGATCGAAGGGGAAAAGAGATCACAGCCGCTCCCAAAAGTGAGAATATACAAAAGCATGGAGAAGAGAGATGTTCTCATGATTCTTAACTATTTAAAACAGGCAATTTTTTCCCTTGATTTCGTTTTTGGCTGAACAGAGGCTTTATATTTTTCTGTTGTTTGACATTTAAAAATAGGCTCTTTATAATCCCGTTATGTCTGCTGTGAAAGAGCTTAAATTTACACTCACCAAGCTCCGGTATCGAACAGATATTGTTATTGCCAGGGTATATTCAGTGCTGCCCGCCGGGTCAGAGACAATTATAACCGTACAGAGCGGCACCCTCAACCTTTCCGTTAAGATCAATGGTTTTACCGGAATTAAGATGGATGACCTGCTCTGGCTCAATCTTGATCCTGAAAAGATAAACTACTACGATATTAAAACGGAGCGCTTGATACAGGCTTAATGCAGGAACATACGATTATCTGGGATTTTGACGGCACCATTCTGCCCATTAACCCCTATGACAGTGAGCAGACCCTTCTCCATTATAAAATAACCGGCAGGGAGTGCGGAACCTCTCTGCTTAAGCGCCTGATCGGTAGGGTAGTGATCTATGCAGATAAGCGGGGCTGGTTTCCTGAATACTTTAAAAGAGCCTATAACCGGCTATTAAAAGGAACATCGGTGACCATGCTTGACCGGGTAGCAGAAGAACTGGCGGCAAAGATATCAAATGTTGACCGTCAGGCTATACAAGACTTAAAAAGAAGCGGCTATAAGATGATGATATTGAGCTGCGGCACAGCCGATCTTTCCACCAGGATTTTGCGTGCAGCCGGTCTGGCTGATTGTTTCAATTTTATCGAAGGAAACTGGTTCATTATTAATGATGGGAAGATTCAAGGTATGGATTTTCATATTCCCACCCCAGAGTCCAAACTGGAGCTGCTACTAGAACGTGGAATAAAAGCTGAACAGGCGGCAGTTGTGGGCGACGGCTTCACTGATCTGCCCCTGCTCGATTGGGCCGCAGTCCCTGTGCTTCTGGATAGAACAGGTGAAAAATACGCGAAGTACCGGGGTAAAGGATATCACCACGCTGCATCTATCTGCGAAGCTGCAGAGATAATTAAAGAAACAGGTAATCCGGTCTAGATAGGTAGATTTCTTCTAAAAATACTTGACAAATAAATGTAATAGTTTACAATTTTGAACAAATATTTCTAACAAAATGGAGGTTTATATGAAAAGGTTTATCGGGCTGACAGTCCTGATTACTCTGCTCCTGCTTCCGGCGTTGCTCTTTGCCGGCGGACAGAAGGAAGAGGAAGCCGGTGAAGTGGTTATCTATACGTCTCTGGAAGAGGATGAGACCGCCGATTATTTGGAAATAGCTGAAAAAGATATGCCGGACCTGAAGATCAAGTGGGTCAGGTATTCCACGGGCGAGGTTATGGCCAAGCTCTTTGCGGAAAAGGACAATCCCCAGGCCGATGTGATTTACGGCGTAGCCGTTACCGAGCTGGCCAGGGTGAAGGATTTTTTTGAACCCTATAAAGCCAAGGATTTCAAAAAGATCGGTAAAGAGTTCAAGGATCCCAAGGGCTACTGGACCGCAATCGACATGTATGTAGCAGCCTTCTGTGTGAATACGGACCGACTGGCAAAGAAGGGCATGGACATGCCTGCAAGCTGGGCTGACCTGACCAAGCCGCAGTATAAGGGCGAGATTATAATGCCCAACCCTGGAAGCTCCGGAACCGGTTATCTTCAGGTTACCTCCCTGCTGTTGATGCATGGTATCAAAGAGGGCAAGGAAGACGGCTGGGAGTTTTTGAAAAAACTACATAAGAACATCGTTGAATATACCAATTCCGGCTCGGCGCCTGCCAAGCTCTCCTCCAAGGGAGAAATAGCAGTAGGTGTATCATTCGGTTTTCGCGGCGCCAAGCAGAAGGATGCCGGCTATCCGGTGGAGATAGTCTATCCGGCAGAGGGAAGCGGCTACGAGCTTGAGGCCAATGCCCTGATCAAGGGGGCAAAGAATCCCAAAGCTGCCAGGAGATTCCTGGATTGGGCTATATCTGAAAATGCTATGAAGTCCTACACTAAGTACAAGATCATGGTAACCCGTGATGACATTACCTCTGAGTGTGAATTGCCCATGCCTAAGCTGGAGGATGTGAAGCTTTCTGAAATGGATTTTGCCTGGTCTGCCACCAACAAAACAGCACTGGTGGAAAAATGGACCTCGCTCTTCCAGGACAAGGCAATCCCAAAATAAGTGCTTAAGTAAAGAAGAGAATCCGGGAGAGGCTTGATTTAAGCCTCCCCCGGAAAATATATTAACGGAAAATCAAATGTCAAAAAATCTTATTCTTGAAGACATCGTAAAAATATACGGTAAATTATATGCGGTAAAGAGCATGAACCTGGAAATCAAGGAGGGTGAATTTCTGACCCTGCTTGGTCCATCGGGCTGCGGTAAGACCACCACATTGAGAATGGTTGCCGGTTTTGAAGAGCCTGACTCAGGCAAATTGATCTATAATGGTAAGGTAATCAATGACCTGATACCCCAGAGAAGGAACTTTGGTATAGTTTTCCAGTCTTATGCCCTTTTCCCCCATATGAAGGTAAAGGAGAATGTCGCGTTCGGATTGAAGATGCACAAGTATCCGAAAAATAAGATAGAGGGCCGGGTTGATAAGCTTTTGAATACCGTGGGATTGATTGAGCATAAAGAGAAATACCCACCCCAGCTCTCCGGAGGCATGCAGCAGCGTGTGGCCCTGGCCAGGGCCCTGGCGCCCAGTCCGGAGGTTCTACTGCTCGATGAGCCCTTAAGCGCTCTTGATGCCAAGATCAGGGTGAAATTAAGGGGCGAGATCAAACAGCTCCAGACGGATCTTGGCATAACCACCATCTATGTTACCCATGACCAGGAAGAGGCCTTATCCATATCCGACCGGGTGGTAATCATGAAACAGGGTCTGATTGAACAGGTTGATATTCCGATCAATATCTACAAGAAGCCTGTCTCCAAGTATGTGGCTGATTTTGTGGGTACCAGTAATTTCTTTGAAGGCAGTCTGAACGATGGCTTTATCGAGGGCAGGAATTTCAAGATTAAGGTTAAGGAAAGTAAAGAAATAAACTCCGGCGAGGTAACGGGCGCGATCAGGCCGGAGAAGGTTGAGGTAGTTATGGGGCATCCCGGTAAAAAGCTGGTTAAAGAGAATCTGCTGCGGGGAAAACTCATGGTGGTAGTCTTTTTGGGACTCATGGTAAGGCTGGTAGTCAAGGTGGGAGAGATGGATATAATAGTGGATTTCCTGGAGAAGCGCTTTGAGGATATGGGAATAAACAGGGGTGATGCTATAGATCTCTACTTCCCGCCTGATGGATTCACACTATACAAGAACGAATAATCCGGAGAAATAGATGTCAACTGTAAAAGCTGAAAGAATCGAGTTGTCCCAACGGCGTATAGTGGATGATAAGCTGGTGGTTTACCTTGTAGGAGGCGTTATCGGTCTCTTCCTTATCCTCTTCATGGTGATACCGGTGGGTAATATCCTGCGTTTGAGTATTACTAAGTATGAGCCGGAAAGCCATAGTTTTGTAAGTGGACTTACCCTTGACAATTTTGTCAATTACTTCAGCAAACCCGCTGTTGTTCAGTCCCTGTACAACAGCTTATACGTTTCACTGTGGTCAACTTTTATCACCACCATACTGGCCTTTTTCTTTGCCTATGGATTAACCAGGACCACTATGCGCTGGAAAAAAGCCCTCTACTATATTGCCCTTGCGCCTTTAGTAGCCCCTTCCCTGCTTCAGGCCATGGCCCTGATCTCCCTTTTTGGTACCAACGGCCTGATAACGGCCGGTCTGCTCAAGGTTGAGTGGAACATATATGGGCCCACCGGTATTATAATTTCAGAGGTTCTATACTGCTTTCCCCATGCCATGGTAATCCTCTATACCACTCTCTCGGCTGTTGATTCCAGGCTTGATGAAGCCGCCTCAAGCCTGGGGGCTTCTAGTGTTACCACTTTCTTTAAGATAACTGTTCCCACGTCGCGCTACGGTATCTTTTCTGCAGCGGCCCTGGTCTTTAACCTGACAATCACTGATTTCGGCAACCCCATTATCATCGGGAGGGGCTACCGGGTTTTAGCCACAGAGATCTACCTTCAGGTAATTGGTATGCAGCGTTTCGACCTGGGCACCACCATCGCGGTAATCCTGCTGGTGCCTTCTGTAACTGCTTTTCTTTTAAATTATTATTTTACCAGGAAAAGCCACGCCCTGATCAGCGGCCAGGCCAAGCCAATGCTGGCTCCTTCGCGGCCTTTGAAAAAATGGAGTTTCACCACCTACTGCTGGATCATTGCCGGAGTGCTGCTGTCGGTTATCGGCGTAGTGGTTATCAAGTCATTTATAACAATATGGATGTATGACTGGACGCCAACTCTGAAGCACTTCAAGTTTCGGATAGCGGGCGGTATTGGCGTGCTCTGGACCAGTTTATGGATATCAATTGTGGTGGCGATTATCGGTTCATTCTTAACCATGGTAAACGGTTACATTATTGAAAAGAAAAACCCTTTTTTCGCTCAGCCGTTATATTTGCTGTCCGTTATTCCCGCTGCCATTCCCGGGCTGGTCATGGGATTGAGTTATATCTTGATATATAATACCAAATTCCTTAACCTGGATAATTTGCTCTACGGCAAAGCCAGCCTGATAATCATTAATATAGTAATCTGCAATTTTACCCTGGGCACCCTCTCCAGTATCACCAATATGAAAAATATCGATAAGGAAATGGACGAGGCAGCTACCAGTCTGGGGGCAGGTATAACAAATGCCTTCTTCCAGGTTATCTTCCCCTTAAGCAAGGTTTCTTTTATCAGCAACCTTATCTACTACTTCATGCGCAGTATGGTGACTATAAGCGCGGTTATTTTTCTGATATCACCCGATGTTCACCTGGCTGCGGTTTCGGTAATTAACCTGGAAAAGGATGGCAGGGAAGGACCGTCTTCGGCCATGGCCTCTTTGATTGTTTTGATAGTATGCGTGGTAATTATCCTGGCAATGGCTGCTTTCAAAAAGAAGGGGCTGAAGCTGACCACTGAGGCTGCAGGAAAATAGCCCAGGAGAATAAATTTATTTATTTTATATTTGACAAGTTTTGGAAAATTGGTTATAAATATAGGTAGACAACTAGACAAGTATGCGGAATATTATTGATAAGAACAGTCCTATTCCTCTCTATGTCCAGGTCGCTGAATATCTGGAAAAAATGATCAAAATGGAAAAATACCAGGTGGGCGCCAAGCTGCCTTCCGAAGGGGAGCTGGCCGGGCTTTTTCAGCTTAACCGCAACACCATCAGGCAGGCCATCTCTCTGCTGGTGCAGCAGGGCCTGGTCGAAAAACAGCGGGGTGTGGGAACCTTTGTAAAAGAAAAGACTTCACTCTCTCCTGTTCATCAGCTTAGCTCAATGGTGAGCTTTGTGGATGACTTTAATCTGGACAACATTGATCTGAAGGAGAGGATAATCCAGAAAAAGAAGATCAAGGCGGGGGAGGAGCTGGCTGAAAAGCTTATGATCAATGTTGATGATGATGTAGTGGAAATAGAGCGCCTCCGAATTGCCGATAAAACCCCCCTGGTACTGGAAAGACAGTACTATTCCTTTAAGGATTTCGGCGAGCTTTTGGAAATGGAACTAAAAGGTTCCATGTACCAGCTGCTGATCAAACATTTTAAGGCCGACCTGGACCATTCCATACAGAAAATCCGGGCAGTAAAGCCCAGCAGAGAGATTGCCCGGGTTATGGGTATCAGCTCCGATACCCCCTGCATCTTTCTTGAGAGCCTGGCCTATAATTCAAAGAATGTCTGTATCGAGATACTGCAGTCTTTCTACCGCGGCGACCGCTATATGTTCAGGGTGGAAACGGGCAGGTATAGACGGCATTTAAGTTTCAATGAGGTGGAATAAAGAGAAAAATACCGGATTAATCCGGGGTTTAAAATAATTTAAGCTTTTCAGGAGGCGAAGAATGGCTATTGTAAATGCCAGAGAGCTGCTTTTCAAAGCAACTGAAGAAAAATATGCAGTTGGCGCTTTTAATATTACCAACATCATAGAGATGGAAGCGGTAGTTGAAGAGGCAATAGAGAGAAAAGCCCCTTTAATTATTCAGGCTTCGGTATCACCATCCAAATCGATCAGGCCTGAGGTAATAGCTGCGGTGTACCGGACGTTGGCCGAATCCGCGCCCATCCCGATCTGTATGCATCTGGACCACTGTACGGATGTCGATTTCTGTCGTACCTGTGCCGATGCCGGGTACACAAATATCATGATAGACGCTTCCAAGCAGGTTTACGAGGAGAATGTCAGGCAGACCAGAGAGGTGACCGAATACTGTCACCGGGTGGGGAATATATCTGTCGAAGGTGAGCTAGGCACGGTAGCCGGCGTTGAGGATCAGATAAAAGTTTCCGAGGATGAGGCTGCTCTTTGTGACCCGGAAGCCGCGGTGCGTTTTGTGGAAGAGACCGGTGTGGATATACTGGCGCCCGCCATTGGCACTGCCCATGGTATCTACAAGACAGCCAATCCAAAACTTGATTTCGACCGACTGAAAAGGATCTTCGATCTATTTAATGCCAAGGGACCAAGGGTGCCGCTGGTCATTCACGGCGGCACCGGTCTGAGTCCGGAGGTGGTCAAGAAGCTGGTTGCCCTTGGCGGGTCCAAGTTCAATGTCTCTACTGATCTGAAGCACGCCCTGATCGATGCCACCTTTGACTATATTTCAGCAAACAGAGCGCAATACAATCCGGGTAAGGTTGATAAGGCGGTAAAAGAGGCAATTAAGAAGCGCATTAACTACTGGATTGATCTTTTAGGCTGCGCAGGCAAAGCCTGAGCGGCCTGAGAGACCGCATAAAACCAAAAACCAAATATATTTTTAAGGAGTTTTTTTGATGAAGAAGATTGAAGATTATTTTGTGCCCTGGCTTAAAGGGATAAAGATGTATATTTCTCCCCATATTGAACTGGCCTGGGAAGATAAGAAGCTGCATCGCCTGATGTCCAATGAGAACCCTAATGCACCCTCTGAGAAGGTGCTGGCAGCGATCAATAAATACGCTAAAATAGCCAACCGCTACGCTGACCAGGGAACCGTAGTTCGTGCAAAGATCGCCGAGATCAATGGGATGAAAGGCCCTGAGAATGTAATGATCGGTAACGGGACCAGCGAGGTCTACGATATGGTGTGGCGGAGTTTTCTAGAGCCCGGGGATGAGCTTATCCAGCACACACCCTGTTTCGGTATCTATAAGCTGCGCTGTGCCGTTTTAGGGGGAAAGCTGGTATCTGTGCCCATGATCTATGAGGACGGCGAACTTCTTTTCGACCCGGATGCAGTTATTAGAGCGGTTACACCAAGAACAAAGGTAATTGTTATTGCCCATCCCAATAATCCTACCGGCAATTTTATGGCTGAGGCGGACTTCCGCAGAATTGCTGATTTAGGCATTCCCTTTGTGATTGATGAGGCCTATCTGGAATATGCCGGATTGGGAAGATCACTGGTAAAGCTGATCAAGGAATATGATAATGTGTTGGTTACCAGGACCCTTTCCAAGGCATACGGCCTGGCAGGCTTGAGATTCGGCTATATGCTGGGTAATAAAGATGTTGTTGCTCAAATTTCAGCAACCCTGATTCCCTGGAATGTCGGCACCATACCTATGTGGGCCGCGCTGGCTGCTTTAGAGGATGCTGAAGGTCTGGCCATGAGAGTTAAATTCAATAATGATCAGATTGACTATATCGAGGGAGAACTGGGCGCTATTCCCGGAATGACTGTTTTCCATTCTTACGGCAATTATATACTCTTAGATGCCAAGGGTACCGGTAAAAAGGGCGATGATATCGTGGCCTATGCTCAAGGCAAGGGCCTCATCTTAAGACCGCAGAATGAAATGTACGGCAGTGACGGCTTTTTCAGAATTACTATCGGCACTGAAGAAGAGAACAGGATGGCGGTTGAGGCTGTAAAGGAATTCTGCGCCAAATAAGTGGTAAATAGAAACATGGAGGAATAAATGGCGGAAATAAAGGCCATAATCTTTGACCAGGATGGTGTTATTATCGACACGGAAAGGGATGGCCACCGGGTGGCATTCAACAAGACCTTTAAGGAATTCGGTTTCAATTTTGAGTGGGATGTGGATTACTATTATGAGCTGCTCCAGGTTGCCGGTGGTAAAGAGAGAATGCGCCATCACCTGCATACCAAAGGCTTTGGTAAAGAGATTAACCCGGCCGAAGAGGATGAGCTGATCAAGAAGCTGCATAAGAGAAAAACCGAGATCTTCATAGAGCTGATAGAAGAGGGCTCCCTGCCTTTAAGGCCCGGAATAAAGCGGATTATGAAAGAGGCTATGGCCATGGGGTTTAAGATCGGCATCTGTACCACGTCCAACGAAAAGGCCGCCCATGCCGTGGCTTACGGAATATTGAAGGAAATCAAATTTGATTTTGTATTGGCAGGAGATGTGGTGAAAAAGAAAAAGCCTGATCCGGAGATTTACCTGCTGGGATTGAAAACGGGGAACTTAAAGGCTGAAGAGTGTATAGTCTTTGAGGATTCTAAAAATGGTCTCGCTGCTGCCAAAGCGGCCGGCATGAATGTTGTGGTCACCACTAACAGCTATACAGAGAAAGAAGACTTAAGCAAAGGGGATATTATTGTAACCTGTCTCGGCGACCCAGAGGGGGAGAAGGGCGAGCTTAAAAAAGGAGGTCAGGGCCTCGATTATAACGGGGTGCTGCGGCTGGACCAACTGGCAGCCTATTTTGCCGGAAATTACAGATAAGCTATCGATAAGTAAGAGGGTCCGAAGCGGAATCAGCCCGTTTTCGGATTCCCTTTTTAAAGGAAAGCAAGATGAGTGAAACAAAGAATCTTCTGGAAATTGAATTTACTAAAGACATATTTTTTGAGCTTATGCCGGAGTGGCAGGGTTCTGAGGTAGATATCAAGATACTAAGCGGTGGTATAACCAACACGCTCTACCGCGTTCAATCCGAAATGGGAGATGTGGCCGTCAGAATATATGGTGATAAGACAGAGCTTTTCATTGACCGGGATTACGAGGCAGATGCCATAGAGAAACTGGCGGCTGTAGGAATAAGCCCGAAGCTTATAAAATATCTACCCGAGTGGAGTGTGACTATCGTGGAGTTTATTACCGGTAGTTACACCTTAAAGAGCCCTGATTTCTTAAACGAAGAGCTCCGGGAAAAAATTGTTAACCCCATCAGAAGAATCCATAATAGTGGAGTGGTGCTGCCCAAACTTTTTAATCCGCTTGTTGAAGTAAAGAAAATGGCTGGGATTCTTGAAAAGCTGAACGTAAGTTATCCTGAGTTCGATATAGAAGGTACCATTGAAACAATAGCTAAAATATCAAAAATAGCCAACATACCTGAAAATGAGTATACAGCCAGTCACAATGATCTTTTAGCAGAGAATTTTATAATGGTTACGAATGGCTACGAAGAGAAATACAGCGAACCCATGTATATTATCGATTGGGAATATGCCGGAATGGCACCAAGGTATTACGATATCGGTGATATGTTCCAGGAAATATTGGTTTCCCGTGAGGTTGAAAAGAGTATTGTCGAGCATTACTGCGAGGGCAGGGATTTTGATAAAAATCTTTATTTAATCGATCTCTTTAAGCCCTTTCCCGATATATACTGGTTCCTGTGGAGCCTGATACAGAAGAATATCTCTAAAATAGAGTTTGATTTTTATAGTTACGGTAAAGTGAAATACGAAAACGCCAGGGAAAATATAGAATTCATGAAAAATGAATATAATGTAAAGGTATAGAGAGAGGGGCGGGAAACCGCCCCTCTCGCCTCATTGATGGTCGGATAAAGAGCTGTTAGCGGAAAGAAATATTAAGAGTGTCCTGCAGCTCCACTTTCATGCCCGGAATGTCCTTAAAGAGCTCCTTGGTCTCTTCTAAAGTGTCGGGATTAGCCCGGGCAAGTTTCTGGAATTGTTCTTCGTTCTCAAGGAGTTTACCAAAATCGAGCTCCATAATAGTTATGCGGGAGCCTTCCCGGTAAAGGGCGTTGGTATCAATGATCGAGCCCTCTACCTCAACAGCCATACTAATACGCATATCCTGATAGATCTGTCTCATCATTTCCAGCATTCCCGGATCAGCGGCCGGGTCTGTGGCTGCAGCAGTATTTTGATTTTCCTGGCCTTTTTTAGCGGCAAGCTCTTCCCGTGGCGTGAATATATTTAAAGTTGATGTGCTGCCTTTTTTAAAACTGAAGGTAATGAATTCTCCTGTTTCTTCAGCGTCAGGGCCGCCCGGACCGGGGGTTGGTACATTCTCCGCCGGATTCTGATTTATCCGTATTTTATTGATATCTTTAAAACTGTAGATTGCTTTGTAGCCGGTGCCGCTGTCAGTCTTAATACTCTCAGCCGATACAAGAGCAACATTTTCACCGATCCGGGCTGCTTTTTCTTTTAATTTATCTTCATCCAGCAGATTTAAATTTTCTACAGGTTCCGCAGCTTCACCCGACATTCCCTGCATTAGCTGCATAAAACCCAGGCTTATGATTACCCTCTCTTCAATGGTGCCGCTGCCGTCTTGATTAACCTTGACTATAGTCGAGGTATCAACACAGCCAATCAGGAATAGCACCAGCAGTACCGTAATAATTACTTTAATTCTAAATTTCATAGCTCCTCCTTTTTAAATGTATAATCATTTTTTACCGGAGTAGATCTCCAGTTCAAGCGTATCGCGATTTTCTTCGATCAAATTGTACCAGATAAACTTCTTTTTACTCAGGGCCTTGCTTTTTTTAGCATAGCTTCTTAATTTATCATAAGTAATTGCGGCTTTTTTTGAATTCAGATAGGCTGTTTTATACTGCTCATTAAAAATAGAATCTATTCTTTCTTCGATTTCCCGTTCAAGTTTCTGATTAAAACCTTTCATCAGCTCACTGTATTTAACATTGACTTCAGCCACATAGCTGTAGAGAAGTCTATCAAAGCCGGGTACCTGCTCCAGCAGGAGCTGAATCTGTCCCAGTAGGGAAATTGCTGACGGGTAATCATCTTCCTTATCATACAGCTGGCTGGCTTTAGTGCAGAGCTGCAATAGAAAAGCATTGGTTATTTTCCCTCTTTGATCAGGATCAAATGTATTGGTAACCTCAACACTGAAAGGCGCCATTCTGGAAAGGGCTTCGCTTACCGCGGCCATAAGATCAAGAAAGATCTTCTGCTTCCATAACTGCTGTTTTAAGGAATCATAGAGAACTTCCATGAGCTTGACATATTTTTCCCTGTATCTTTCGCTGTTTTTAAAGATAATCTCATAAGAATATAGCTTCACTCCTTTAAAGCTGACCGGACCGTTATTGAAAAAGAAGATCAGATTCTTGGCGTAGAGATCGTTTTTAACCACCTTATTTTCCTTCAGATAGCTGTTGTATACGCTCTGCACTGCCATTATCTTCGATTCTTTTGGTGAAAGCTCGTTAGCGCGGCTCTGCAGTCTGGCAGCAGTATTAATGAGGTAGCCGGATAACAGTCCGCTCTCAGTTATAATTAAGGGTGTTGTAAGGTTGCCTCCGGCGATTCCTGCGGTAATCTTAAAATCCGGCAGGATTATACTGAAATCCTTTCTGTTGCTCTGCAACGACCTATCCTTGATAACCGAGCGTTTGGAAAAACTGTTTATAATTTCCAGGGTGGTTTTTATAGCGTCAGTGGCGGAGGCGGCGATAATAATGATCTCATCACCCCTTTCCCGGGTTGCCAGGGCATGGTTGCGCCCGGCTATCTTTTTGATTCCATCATGAAGAAACTCATCAAGCTTGCGCAGGCGGGAAAGATTTCCCTTGCTCTCCTGGCAGAACTTTGTATAGCCATGAATATCGAGCATGGCCACAAATATGTTGGAGACTGAAATGTTCCTCTTGAGGTCGCCCCCTTCTTTGAAATCACCATAGGGAAGAACCAGTTCCTTCCATAATCTGGTATAATCAGCCCGGTTTAAGTCTTTGAAGAAACCCCAGTGAAGTTCTTTTAATAACTGGAATGATTTATAGATAACCTTATCTGATTTTACCGGGTACTTGAGTTTGGAAACATAATCGACCAAATTGGCAAATGTGGTTATTTCTCTGGATATTATCTTTTCATAGAGATGAAGGAATAGCCTTTGCTCTGCTTCACTAGACGCGGCCATAAACTATAATATCATAATTGCTCATGGAGTATCTACCCAACCGAATGGGCCGCGGCACGCATTGCATTGCTTGAATTACTGAGCCTAAGGCTATTCCTCCTTACATCAATTCTATAGTGTTCCCATTATTTATAATATAGATCAGGCAACCAGGTAGCTATAGTGGGAAAGATCATTATAATGACCAGACCAAAAATCATTATCAACACAAAGGGCCAGACCGAGCGGTATATATCTCCCAGGGTTATCTCTTTGGGAGCCATTGCCTTCATAAGAAAGAGGTTGTAACCAAAGGGAGGCGTCAGGTAAGCGATCTGGCAGGTTATGGTATAGAGAATACCATACCAAATCGGGCTGAAACCCAGCTGGATCACCAGGGGCACATAAAGGGGAGCAACAATGATGAGCATGGCAGTATCGTCCAGAAACATGCCCATCAGGATGTAGGAAAGCTGCATCATGATTATTATTCCCCAGGGACCGAATCCGTACCCGAGAAACAGGCTCTTTATTGCATGTACAGCGCCAAGACCGTCAAAGACGGCGCCAAAGCCAAGTGCCGCCAGAATAACCCACATAAACATACAGCTGACGCTGAGAGTCTCAGAGAGTACTTCAATCATTCCCTTCCAGCTTAGCCTCCGGTTGACTATAGCGACAATGGTAACTAATGTAGCGCCTACCGCTGAACTCTCGACCAGACTGGTTACACCCATGAAAAAGAGTCCCGACATCGAAAAAATAATGGCTAAAGGAACAAAGCCGGCCCGGAGCAGCAGCAGCTTCTTCATAAAGGGCATCTGCCGTTCTTCCTTTGGTAAGGCCGGTCCCAGGTGAGGCTGAAAAAGACATCTGATAAAGATGTATAGCATAAACATGAATGCCAACATTAATCCGGGGAAAAAACCGGCAATCCAGAGCCGCCCAACAGGCTGCCTGGCTATCATTCCATAGAGAACAAGAACTACGCTGGGCGGTATCATTATGCCCAGGGAACTGCCGGCCTGGATTACTCCGGTCAGCATTACCTTGTCATACTTTCGCTTAAGCATTTCCGGTAAGGCGAGAGTATTTCCAATGGCCATTCCGGCTACACTCAACCCATTCATGGCCGCTATTATAGCCATAAGGCCGATGGTTCCTATTGCCAGGCCGCCCCTGACCGGACCCATCCAGACATGCAACATCTTGTAAAGGTCATCCGCTATACCTGACTTGGAAAACATATAACCCATATAGATGAATATTGGCAGGGTCAGGAGGGGATACCAATTAAGCAGGGAAAAAACTGCGTGGAAGGCCAGTCCGGAACCACCCTTTCCCCAAAGAGCCAGAGAGAAAATAACGGCTACACCACCGATAACAGCGTAGATGTGCCGCCCGGTGAGAAGCATGACCAGCATCGAGGTGAACATCAGGATAGCCATAAGTTCATAACTCATGTTATCTCCTCCCCTCTGGCTATTGCCAGATCCTTGATTAACTCGGATATCGTCTGTAAGAGCATCAGTGTAATTCCGATTAGCATAATAATCTTGATGGGAGTTACAGGCGGCGCCCAGGAAGAATAACTGACTTGATTATATTTAATACTATATAGAAGACCTTTAATGCCGCCGTACAAGAGCACCACCATGTATATGAGGGTGATAAAAAAGGTAATAACATCGGCAAGGGCTTTTTTCTTGGCCGACCACTTCTGGTAGAAGAGGTCCATTCTGACATGGCCCCCGATAATCAGGGTGTAGCCGCCGCCGAGCAGGTAATAGGCGGCCATAAAAAATTGCGCCATCTCCACTGTCCATATCTGGGAGCGGTTGAAGATAATTCTGGCCACAGTCTCTAAAAGTAGAATAGCCATCATTACGAAAATCAAATACATTGCAAACCTACCCACCACCCGGCTGGTTTTATCCATATACCGTACGTAGGCTTTTGCCGCTTTAATCACTTAAGTTCCTCCTGTCCTTTATAATTGGAATAGTTGAGGTTACCTTCCCCATTCATGGCGTAGAGTACCATAGGGAAGGCAAACCTCTTGATGCGGCTTAAAACCGCGCTGTAACTAAACTCTTATTGCCCGGTTTATTAGTATCGGTAAGGAGCACCGGCTGCTTCCATGGTTGCGATGTAATCTTTGAGAATCTTAACCACTTTTGCACTCCTGGGGCTCTTTTGAGCAATCTCGTCCCAGTACTTCATTGCCGCCTCTTCAACCACCTTCCATTCATCGTCGGGGATGGTGGTAAGTTCCAGCTTTCCTCCCTTTGTCCGGTAGTGAGCTTCACCATACCAATACCAGTGCAGACGGTAGTAATGTGATTTGTCTACTGCCAGGCGGAACAACTGCTGCAGGTGAGGAGGCACCTTCTCCCAGGCCTCGGTATTGACAAACCAACCGCCTGACCAGGCGCCGGATATAGGATTAGTCAGATAATAGTTGGTAACATCAGCCCAGCCCACAGTATAATCCTCGGTAATGCCGGACCAGGCAACTCCGTCCAGTATACCTGTTTGAATGGCCATTTCCACGTCCTCATAGGGAAGAGACTGGGGGACAACGCCGAATTGCTGCATGAATTGGCCCCCGGTCGGGAACATATACATTCTCAATCCCTTAAAGTCTTCAATGGAGCGGATTGGTTTGGTGGTAGCGAAATTGCATGGGTCCCAGCTTCCCTGGCTTATCCAGGTGACGCCTTCAATTTCATCATAGGCTTCCTCCCAAATTTCGTTTAAGCCGCACCAATTCCACAATGCGTTAACATCCAGCCCGTAGCGCGCGGCAAAGGGGAAGTAAGCGGCAAATATGGACACATCTACAGGAGATGCAATTGAGTCATCGTCACTGCAGACTGCGTCAATTGTTCCTTCCTGTAATGCTCGAAAGAGTTCACCGTGGGGCACCAACTCATCAGCCGTATATACCTCGATGACCATCTCTCCGTTCGCTGCAATATTAAACTCATCCATTGCATTTTTACAGACATGATCATTCAGGGCAGGACCGGCATAGGATTGAAGCCGCCACTTGATGGTTTCTTTCTTTTGCGCCGGTGCTTCTGAAGTGGCTTCTGATTTGCCGCTACAGCCGATCAGCATGGGTACAACTATTGCCAGCGCTATGAGCAAACTAGCAACAATAATTAACTTTTGCACATTCTTTCTCTTCACTATAAAACCTCCTATAAAATTTCTGCCGATTTTATCAAACCCATTTAATAGCCAGGCCAGGTATATCTTTTTCGCCAGGGTAAGATAATCGGCAGTTTTATCTTCTTCCAGCACTGTATAGATGACTACCTCTAATAGTTTTTCTTAATAGAATCCTCCTTTTTATAAATTGTAATCTTTTGTATAGTTATACCTGACTACCTAGGTACCTTCATTTTAAACAAAAACTCACTTAAGTCAAGAAAAAAATATAATATTCGTAATATCTACCAGTTAAACTCATAGGGTAGGATCAATAAAACTCTTTCATCACCAAATTGGCTGTAAGTTTCCGCCAGCTTCAGTAGGGAATCGAAACTTTCCGGCAGCTTGCTTTTATTTTCCATGTTGAGATACTCACTTGCCAGTGAACTTTCCAGGACAAGCGGTATCCCCCTTCTCCTGGGAAAAGAAACCAGTTCGACAGCTCTGTTTATGGAAGCCAGTTCTTTTAGAACTTCAATTGCTTTTTTATAACCGCCAATTTTATCTACCAGGCCGATTTTTTGCGCCTCGGCTCCTGACCAGACTCGTCCCTGGGCAATCCGGTGCACATTTTCAATATCCAGGTCTCTGCCTTCGGCAACAATTTCGGTGAAGCTCATATATATATGGGTGATCCATTCCCTGATAATATCTTTTTCCTCTTCACTCATGGGCCGGTGCAGAGCCCCCAGGTCCGCATGTTCGCCGGTTTTAATAGTGGACCAGTTGACCTTGATCTTCTCAAAGAGTTCTTCCAGGTTTACAGTGAGGCCGATAACCCCGATTGAGCCGGTTACGGTTACCGGCTGGGCAATGATCTTGTCAGCCAGGCAGGATATATAGTAACCCCCGGAAGCAGCTACTCCGCCCATGGATACAACTACAGGTTTTGCCTGATAGCCGCTACGGCACAAGCCAAGCTCCCGGGCTATAACATCGGAAGCCAGGGCGGAACCCCCGGGGCTGTCCACCCGCAGGATAATTCCCTCGATTGAATTATCCTGCCTGGCCGCTCTAATGGCCCGGGCAAGACTATCTGAACCAATGGACTCTCCCAACCGGCTTTTACCAGGATGGATACTCCCTGTAGCATGAATAAGGGCTATCTTTGAGGTTGGCTTATCACTCCAGTCGGAACGTACCGGCGGCGCACCGCGATGATCAACAATTCCGTCAATAAAGAAAAGTCCCTTGATCTTCTCTTCGACCTGATCCTGGTAGATAAGTTCATCAACCAGGCCGGCTGCAAGCGCTCGGCCGGCGATCATATAGGGGCCATCATCAATAATCTCAATAACCGGTTTACAGAGCTTATCTGACCTGCCCTTATTAATCATATCTACTGCTTGTTTATGGAATGTTGTGATGAGCCCTTCTAAAGCCTGCCGCTCTTCATCAGTCATTGACGATTCGGAAAGGATGTTTCCCCCGGTTTTATAGTCATGGCTTCTGAAATTTACCACTTCTATACCAAAATCCGCCAGCAGCTCCTTAAGATAGGGAAGTGACATGGAAAAACCGCTTAAATCAATGGAACCCTGGGGATTGAGATAGATCTTATCGGCCACTGAAGCAGCCAGGGTATAATTAAGATTGTTTGCCTGCTCATAGTAAAACACTATCTTTTTCCCCGCCTCTTTAAATTCCTGCAGAGCCTCTCTGATCTCCAGCAGGCCGGCATAGGAGGTCAGTAAATTATGATTTGCAAAGAGGATCCCTCTAACCGAGTCATCCCTGCTGAGCTCTTCAATCTCTGTAAGCACCTCACAAACTGTTTTTTCCCCGCTCACCAGGTAAAAAGGACCAAATGAGCTTTCTCTTTTCTGCTCAACAATTTTCGGTCCCGGTTTATAATCAAAGAAGTATTCTGCTGAGTCCATTATTATAGTGCGCCTCTTCTTTGATGACAGATTAAGGTAATAGTAGCCCTGTTTCGGCTTGTAGTCCTGGTTGAAAGGCGTAATGCTTCCCGCCTGCAGATGAGGCAGGGCAATCTCAATATTCAAGCAGAAGAGCTGCTCTGTGCTATCATAACCAAGATTTAAGAGAAGTCCGTCAGCCAGTTCACTCTGCAGGTTAAAGCTGGGATCCTGCCACGCCTCTTTGTGGGCTATGTCTGCGCTTAAGGTTAGACGATCCTTGAAGTAATCGGAAAAGAATAGGGGCCGTAAAGCGAAACCCAGCAGATATTCAACATCAGCTTCATAACTCCTCTTCACCTGGGCTGAAAGAGATATGGAATCTAGTGGCCTGGCTAACAGGGATAGAGTCTGATTGGATCTGCCGAGGTCAGTATCAGTCCAGTTAAAGGCGCTACCCAGGTAGAGATTTCTAATAACCTTCTGGGAAAGGGCAACAGTATGAAAAAAGTTATCGCGATTATGTTCCATTATATATGCGAGATTGGTAAAATTGAAAAAGAGGGAGAACTCATCCTGGTGAGCTTGAAAGTCATTATTGATTAACAGACCGAAGCCGCCCGCATTTCCGAAACTTAAGGCAGCCGGGTTGACCTTTGCGGCAAAAAGATTATCAGTTGTTGCAGTTGAGAAGGGAAAGGACTCAATATTTTGAGCAGTGCTCAGGTATGCAAGTAAAGAGAAAATTATTAATAGGGTTGTTTTTTTCATGGTTTTCTCCTTGTTTTAAAACAAATCCTTCTGCGTATACTGCGGGTTGCAAATTACAGAAGGATCATCGTAGTAGACAGCGCGGATTTTGTTGGTATTATTGAAATCGTGTGAATCATCTAATTCGATACTTCGAATGGAGTGGAAGCCCAGCTTTAATTCCTGGTTGGTTATTACAGGAAAACCGTAAGTCTTATTTATATATTTCGGTTTTCCTTTTTTAAGCTCATATTGCTCTATAAAGCGTGTGTGTTGAGCAAGCCTTTCCGAAATAAAGGAATTAGCCTGTTCAAGACAACTACAGAGCAATTCAGTTATTATGCTTGAAAAACCCTCATCAATTTCAATGCCGATGCTATTGCGGCAGGAGCTCAAAGCAGCGAGACTGGTTGTTCCTGTGCCAAGAAAGGGGTCTAAAACGCAGTCCCACTTAACGGAATACATGTTAATCAATCTATATGGCAGTTCAAAAGGAAAGGCTCCGCTTCGATCTCTTAAGTTTTCCTGAGTCATTTTCTGATAAGCGCTCCCAACATCCCACTCCCACATGTCTGAAAACCACTTATTCCGTTCTTCCCAGAAATAAGAGCTTTCATGTCTTATCCTCTTTTCTGTATCCGATAAAAAAGGCCGTTTTTCCCCCTTTCTAAGAATTAATATGTACTCATGTTCTAAAGTGACATAAGCGCCTGCAGGGAGCATACCTGATCCCATAAATTTAGTCGGAGAGTTTGTTGACTTGCGCCATAGTATTTTGGGCAGGACATCAAATTTCAAGGGAACGAGCTTTGACAGTATTCTTGCTCCATTCGGGTATAAGCGGAATCTTTTTCCCAGTGAACGGGTAGCATCACCTATATTGATACACACAATACCCCCGCTTCGCAGTACCCGGCAAAGTTCAGACCAGACTTTATCGAGCTCAAGGTGCATAAGTTCAAAGGCCTTATATCCGTCTTCCTCTGCTATTGCATGCTTAATTGCCGGATTCAGCTCTGCGAAAGTTTCATCCCACATCTCGATCATAGGATACGGAGGAGATGTGACAATCAGATCAACGCTGCCGGATTCGATGAAGCTTAAATCTCTTGAGTCACGATGTATAATCCGATGATAAGTTTCAACCATTGCCTGTATTCTCAATAATATTCCAGAAAGCCCGCACAATTGGGGAAGCAAGCCTGCTCTTGTGCAGGCATAACCCCACTGAGTATGGCTTGAGGGCCGGCTTTACATCAAGTATTCGAAGCTCCTCTTTCAGTGAGCTCTTGTCAAGCACGAGCTTCGGAACAACGCCTACTCCGCAGCCAAGACGGACCATGGATGGAATTGCCTCGTGGCCGGTTACTTCTGCATATATATTTGGTTTAATGCCCTTTTTTGCAAACCAGCCATTTACCCTTTTTCGTGACAGGGCCTGCTCTGCAAGAATCATGGGAACTTCTTTCCAGGGTATATTACTCCTGCCTATCAGGGAAGTAACATCCGAGGGAACGACCGGGGCAATAAATACCAGGGGGGTTGTTGTTATTGTCTTGAAAAGGAGGTTCTTGGGCAGTTTATTAGGCCATGCAGCCACTGTCACGTCCGCCATTCCATTCTGAACCCGTTCAATTGCACCGGCTGCATCTCCGGTCTCGAGCCTTATGTGAATTGCAGGATATTTCAGCCGGAAGCGGCTGAAAATATCGGTTAATACGGTGTAGGAAGCTGTTACCGAGCAGTAGAGGCGCAGTTCTCCCGAAAGGATTTTATTCTCCTGCATCAGTGAATTCTGGAACTGCTTCCAGTCATCCATAACACCTTGAGCATAATGTCTGAACTTCACTCCTATGGGAGTAAGCTGCGCTGATCTGTTGTCTCTCAAGAAAAGTTTGTGGCCAACCTCTTCTTCGAGCCGTTGAATGGTTCTGCTGAGAGCCGAAGGGCTTATATAGCATGCCCGGCTGGTTTTTCCGAAATGCAGGGTGTTTGCAAGGTGCAGGAAAAGCTCCAGTGTATAATAGTTCATATTATTTCGTGTTGCATTATCTGCAATACTATATAGCGAAAATAGCACTTTATTCAACAATAAAAATAGGCCATAATCATTTATAAAAGACAAAGGAGTATTTTATGGCTAAGATTGATTTTGGGGGTGTGCAGGAAGATGTTGTTATGCGTGAAGAGTTTACCCTGGAAAAGGCTAAAGAAGTATTAAAGGATGAGGTTATTGCTGTAATCGGATACGGTGTCCAGGGACCGGCACAGGCGCTTAATATGCGGGACAATGGCTTCAAGGTAATTATTGGCCAGTCTCCGGATTTCAAAAGAGAATGGGACAAGGCATTGAAAGACGGTTGGGTTCCCGGGGAAACATTGTTCCCTATTGAAGAAGCGGCTAAGAAAGGAACCATCATTCAGTACCTGGTTTCAGATGCCGGGCAGAAAATTGTATGGCCACTTCTGAAATCTTGCCTGAATGAGGGAGATGCATTGTATTTTTCACATGGCTTTTCAATAGTCTACAAAGACCAGACCGGGGTCATTCCTCCTGACAATATAGATGTTATTCTGGTCGCACCCAAAGGCTCGGGAGCAAGCGTGAGGAAAAATTACCTTGCAGGCAGCGGCATAAATTCTAGTTATGCAATTTTTCAGGATTTTACCGGCAGGGCTGAAGAGCGCACCCTGGCTGTGGGAATTGCAATAGGTTCAGGATATCTCTTTCCTACAACATTCAAGCAGGAAGTTCACAGTGACTTAACCGGCGAGCGCGGTATTCTTATGGGAGCCATGGCAGGGGTTATGGAGGCTCAGTACGATGTTTTACGGGAGCATGGCCACACGCCCAGCGAGGCTTTCAATGAGACCGTAGAGGAGCTGACCCAGAGTCTGATCAGGCTGGTAGGTGAGAATGGTATGGACTGGATGTATGCGAATTGCAGTACAACTGCACAGCGCGGAGCCCTGGATTGGAAACCCAGGTTCAAAGCATCTGTAATCGGGCTTTTCAGAGAGCTCTATGAATCGGTAGTCTCAGGCAGGGAAACAGAGATCGTATTGAAAGTAAACAGCGCTCCGGATTATCAGGAGAAATTGGATGCGGAGCTTAAAGAGATACATGATTCAGAGATGTGGCGGGCAGGAGCCGCTGTGAGATCCTTAAGACCGGAAAAATGGAATAAATAAAGGAGATACTCTATCCGGCTCATTGAAACCGGTTCATGAAAAACGGATAGAGCGAAAACTAAAAGGAGATAATCTATGGCAATTCCCTTAAGAAGCGATACAACCACTAAAGGGAGGAGAATGGCCGGGGCCAGAAGCCTCTGGCGTGCAAACGGCATAACAGAAGAGCAAATTGGAAAACCGATAATCGGTATAGCCAATTCATTTACCCAGCTTGTGCCCGGTCATGTCCATCTGCACACGATAGGCCAGGAAGTCAAAAAGATAATTGAAAAAGAGGGGTATTTTGCCCCGGAGTTCAACACTATTGCAATAGACGACGGCATTGCTATGGGCCATGGCGGCATGCTTTACTCCCTTCCTTCACGGGAGCTTATTGCCGACAGTGTCGAGTATATGTGTAATGCTCACTGTCTTGATGCGCTTATATGTATTAGCAACTGTGACAAAATCACCCCGGGCATGATCATGGCTGCTATGCGGCTGAACATCCCAACCATGTTTATCTCCGGCGGACCCATGGAAGCTGGAGTTGTGGGAGATAAGATGTATGACCTGGTGGACGCCATGGTATTGAGCGCTGATGAGCAGGTATCGGATAAGGAAATTGAAGAAGTGGAAAAAGCAGCCTGCCCCACATGCGGTTCCTGTTCGGGTATGTTTACAGCCAATTCAATGAACTGCCTGAACGAAGCGTTGGGCCTGGCCCTGCCGGGAAACGGAACAGTTGTGGCCACTCATAAAAACAGGATAAGGCTCTTTGAAAAAGCTGCAAAAGGAATTATCCGCATGGTCAATCAGTATTATTTCAAAGGAGATAATTCGGTTCTGCCCCGTTCAATTGCGACAAAGCCGGCTTTTATGAATGCAATGGCACTGGATATTGCAATGGGAGGATCTACAAACACAATACTTCATATTCTGGCAATTGCCTATGAAGCAGGCGTTGCTTTTACAATGGCGGATATAGACAGGCTTTCGCGGAAGATACCCTGTCTCTGTAAAGTGGCGCCCAGCTCGGATTATCATGTACAGGAGGTAAACCGCGCAGGCGGTATTATGGGCATAATGGCTGAGCTTGATAGGGCAGGGTTAATCGATTCATCGGTTAACAGGGTGGATGGACTGACACTGAAAGAGGCTTTTGCGGTTTGTGATATTAAAAGCAGCGATGCTTTACCTGAATATATGGAAATGTATAAAAGCGCACCCGGGGGAGTCGGGCGTAACCTTGTTATGGGCTCTCAAAGCAAGATATATAAAGAGCTTGATGCGGACAGAAAGAAGGGCTGTATAAGGGATATTGATCACTGCTATTATCCTGACGGCGGACTTGCGGTTCTTTACGGCAATATCGCCCGGAAGGGATGCATAGTAAAAACAGCAGGAGTCGATTCCTCAATATTCAAGTTTAAGGGACCGGCAAGAGTGTTTTCATCCCAGGAAACGGCATGCGCAGGGATCCTGGGGGGCAGGGTAGAAGCCGGTGATGTGGTAATTATCCGCTATGAAGGGCCTAAAGGCGGGCCCGGCATGCAGGAGATGCTCTATCCTACTTCCTACATCAAATCCAGGCATCTTGGCAAGGAGTGCGCCCTGATAACGGACGGTCGCTTTTCAGGAGGAACCACAGGGCTCTCCATAGGTCATGTTTCACCCGAGGCTGCAGCCGGGGGCGCCATTGCCCTGGTAGAGGAGGGCGACATCATAGCAATTGATATTCCAGCCCGTACTATTGAAGTGGAGTTGTCAGATAACGAAATGGAGGAGCGGCGGAAAAAAGAGGAGTCCTTGGGAAATAAGGCATTTACACCCAGGGATCGAGAGCGCAAGGTCTCCACGGCCTTAAAGGCGTATGCTCTCCTGGCTTCATCTGCGGATGTAGGAGCCGTGCGGAAAATATCTTGATTTGCCGTGGTAGCACAAGTGTTGACTTCCCCAAATATGCTGCTATATTTATATGACACGCTTGTCATCTGACAAAGCTGTCATATAAAGTGTGAGGTGATGCCCTATCCCCAAAGATACATTTTACAATTTACCGGAAGAGAAAAGGCAGCGGATTATTCAAACAGCGTTGGCTGAGTTTGCAGAATACGGATTCGATCTGACCAGTATACAGCGGGTTATAAGAAAGGCCGGAATACCCCGTGGCAGCTTTTACCAGTATTTCGATGATAAAAGGAGCGAAAGTTTGCCTACCTGGCGCCGGCCATTGAAAACTGGAGGTCTCTGGATTTTTTCGAGTTTCTTCAGCTGCTGGCGAAGCTGGGAATGAAATTCGGCCGGGAGAACCCGAAGATTGTGAAAATTGCTCATAATATTTTAGCCAGTAAAATCCTGGACCTTCAAAAGCTCCAGGAAGTGATGCTGGACCACTCTGAAGAGAAGCCCGAAATTGGCACCTTTGAGTTTTACAGGCTCTTAATAAAAAACGCCATGGGCAGGGGGTCACTCAGATCAAATATATCCCCTGACACAGCGGCACTGTTTACCAGGTCCATAATGGAGAGCCTGAGCCGTATTGCGATAAGCCGGAAGTTTGAAGATCCAGCGGATAAAGAAATGGATGATTTGTGTTCTGAGTTTTTCTCCATCCTCAGGGATGGTCTGGCTGAAAAAGGTTAAGATGGAGGATCACAGGTAATGATAAAGATTGAACAGGTGGTGCGAACTTACAAAATGGGAGAGGTGGAGGTGAAGGCCCTCCGGGGGGTAGACCTGACCATCGATAAAGGAGAGTTTGTATCCATTGCCGGCCCCTCCGGTTCGGGGAAGACTACCCTCTTGAACATTATCGGTTGTATCGATGAGATGGATGGGGGAAGAGTTACTATAGACAATAAGAATATCGGAGAGATGAGCAAGCTTCAGAGGGCGAATTACCGACGGAATGAGCTGGGATTCATCTTCCAGAGCTACAACCTTATTCCTGTACTTACCGCTTACGAGAATGTCTCTTTAGCCCTCTCCCTGATAAACCTTAGGAAAGAGGATATTAGAGAGAGGACCATGGCCATCCTCAAAGAGGTGGGACTGGAAGGGATGGAACACCGTCTACCCTCCCGTCTCTCCGGCGGGCAACAACAGCGGGTAACCATAGCCCGGGCTCTGGTCAAGGAGCCCAGGATTATCCTGGCTGACGAACCCACGGCCAACCTGGACTCCAACACAGGAGAGGATATTCTGAAGCTGATGCGGAAAATGAACGAGAAACATCAAACCACCTTCATCTTCAGCACCCACGACAAGATGGTAATGGAATATGCCAGGCGGCTGGTTCTCCTCCATGACGGCATGATCACTGATGATACCGTACAATAGGAGGGCACAATGAAGTTATCAACCATAGCCTTTAGAAACCTGGCCAGGCACAGAGTACGGACATTCCTCTCCATTTTCACCCTTGTAATCGCCTCTATCCTGGGACTCTTTATGCTCAGCCTGCTTGCAGGCATGGAAGCCGATTTGAAGAAGAACATCCTGGCCTACTACACCGGGACGGTTCAGATTCGCCATGGGGAGTACAACAGGTACGATTACCTCAACCCGATCCATCTCTACGTGAAAGATGAGGCGGAGGTGCGGAAAAAGCTATTACAGGTGGAGGGTGTGACCCAGGCGGTGGGACGGATCACCACCGGGGGCAAGATCTACATCGACGACAGTCCGGAGAACGAGGTACCCGGCCAGGAGTTTACCGCCATGGCCATGGGAATCGAAATTCCCGCGGAGAAGGATATTCTGGACCCCGAATCTCTTCTGGTCAAGGGGCGGTTACCCGGTATGGGCAGCCGGGAGGTTGTTCTGGGGTACGCTCTGGCCGATAAAACGGGTCTTGATTCGGGGGACAGGTTTTCCTTCATGACCGTCACCGCTGCCCGCGGAGTGAATGCCATGACCTTTGAGGTGGTGGGACTGGTCAACTTTTCCATTGGGGGATTAAACGATCTGTACTTCCTCCTGCCCTTCGACACCATGCAGGGCTTTATCCAGATGGAGGGAGGCACCCAGGAGATTCTTCTGATGACCGAAGATCCGGATTCGGCGGAGGTTCAGCTTGAAGCAATAAACAGGCTCATCGCCTCGAATGGCCTCCCTGGCTATCTGGAAGCCAGGTTATGGAAGAACCAGGGGGAGTACTACGCGGCCCTGGGCACCGCCACCATTATCTATAACTTTATCGTTATCTTCTTCCTGGTTTTGGGAGCCACGGTCATCGTCAACACCACCATGATGGTTATATACGAGCGCTACCGGGAAATCGGGATCCTGGGCGCGATGGGCATGAGACCGAAGGAGCTGGTTCGCCTTTTCTTTCTTGAGGCGCTCTTTGCCGGAATAATAAGCGCTATTATCGGTATCTCCCTCGGGTCAGTGCTCATCCTGACCCTGGAGAAGACCGGTATGAACTTCGGTGCCGCCTTCGAAGGAATAGATTTCGAGATTTCCAGCATTATCTATCCGGACCTTAAAGCGGTGCATATTATAATAATGAGCATCTATACCGTGGGTATTTCGGCATTGGTTACCCTGATTCCGTGCAGAAAGGCCGCCAAAATAGAGCCGGTTGAAGCCATTAGCGCCACCTGAAGGAGGTTTGTATGAAACTGCCTGTGATTCCTTTTTTTCTGCTGTTTCTCGCCCTCACCCTCTCGGCCCAGAGCGCCGAGGAGATTGTCCGGCGGGCCGATGATGCCATGGATTATGAAAGCGCCACCATGAAGGCACGTATGGTCAACACCGATCGCTTCGGCGCCAAAACCATCGAGTACACCGCCTGGGCCAGGGGCACCAACTTTCTCATGGAGTTTACCAGCGAAGCCGAGTACGGCCAGAAAATCCTGAGAACCGACGACCGGATCTACCACTTTTTCCCCGATTCGGAAGCGATCTTCACCAAGAGCAAGGGGGACTCCGTTGTGGGTTTGATCTCCTACGACGACGTGACCAATGAGTCGGATATGCTCGATAACTACGACGTAAGCCTGGAGGGGGAGGAGATACTCAAAGGAATCTCCTGCTACAAGATCTCCATGAGGGTAAAGAAGGGCAAAAGGGTGGCCTACCCTAACCAGCTTGTTTGGATCGAGAAGGCAACCTACACCATCTGGCGGGTGGAGATGTTTACCCGCGGCTACAAGCCCCTCAAGACTATGGAAATTCGAGAGGTGAGAGATTTTGAAGGGAGAAAGATCGCCACGGACATCCTTATCATAGACGATGTCCGTAAGGGGGTAAGTTCCGAAATATTTATCGACCACGTGGAGCTGAATCGACCGATCGCCGACAGCAAGTTCACCCGCAGGGAATTGACCCGTTAAGAAGGCTTTTAGAAGGAGTAACTATGCTGGTTATAAAAATGGCCTTAAAAAACCTCTTTCGGTACAAAAGACGCACCATCATCACCTCGGCCGCCATTGCCGTAGGCCTGGTATTCTATATATTGATGGATTCTCTCCTCCTGGGGTGGTATGGCAGTACCGAGCGGCAGTATATCGATTACGAGGTGGCTTCCGGGAGAATTGTAAAGAAGAGCTGGTGGGAGGAAAAGGATCGACTGCCCCTCTCCCGGTCTATCGAAAACACAGGGGAAATCACCTCCCTTCTCGACAATCTTGGCATCAATTACACTCCGCGAACGGAGTTCAAGGCCGATCTGATATTCTATAAGGATCCCTTCCCCGAGGATGGTGTTTATCCCACCAGGGTAGTGGCCATTGATCCCGAGCAGGATGGGGAGATCTTCAAACTGGCAGACTCGATAGATCACGAACACAGCCGGGGGGAGTTCCTCAGTGTGGGTAACGAGGGAATCATCGTTGGAAATGCTCTTGCCGATAAACTGCACATTGAGGTGGGCTATCCCATCCGGCTCCAGTTTCCCGGAAAGCTGGGCTACCAGGAAATTCTGGACACCCGGGTAATCGGTATTGTTAAAACCGAGGCCCACCTGGTCAACCTCAACGGGGTGTTCATTACCATGGATACGGCAGACTACTACCTGGAAATGGCAGGGGCTGTGACCGGCTACGCCATCAAGGTTCCCGCCGGCCGGAAGGGTTCAGCCCGCCTCAAGGAACTTGAAAGAGGGCTTCCCGAAGAGTACCGGATCCTCGGCTACGAGGAGATCGCCGCCAACTTTATGGCCATGAAACAGATGGAGGACAGCTTTGTGTCTCTTTTCATTTTTTTCATCTTTGTCATTGCCGCCGTGGGGGTCTCCAACACTATGATGATGGCGATCTTTGAGCGCCGCCGGGAGATCGGTATGCTGCGGGCCCAGGGCTTCACGGACAGGAAGATCCAGCTGATGTTCTTCATGGAAGCTGGAGGGATCGGTGTCATCGGCACCACGGCAGGGCTGTTCCTCGGCGCTCTTGCCAACATCCCCCTGGTAGAAATCGGAATGAACTACGGGGCCTTACTACAGGCCGAGGGTGATTTTATCGACTTCGGCAGCATGGTGATCGACTCCTACATGAAAGGGGTGTGGTCCGCTCAATCCTTCTTTAACGGGGGCTTTTTAGCCATCCTGGTCAGCTCCCTGGCTGCCTACTTCCCTACCCACCGTATGCTGAAGAAGAGCATCCCCGACAACCTGAGGATGTGACTGATATGAAGAGATTTTTAACCACCTTGTTCCTGGTTTCCCTGGCGCTTCCCTTAAGTGCCGAGGTAAGGCTCAGTGTCGATACGGAGTTCTACAACACCTTTACCACCCTGTCCGGTCTGGATGACTGGCGGTACTTTCTGTCCGGTGCGGCGGGACTTACCTTTCAGAACATGGGCTCCCGGGTAGTGCGGGGAGAGTTGACCCTGGAGTTTGCCGGGACAGGCGACCCGTCCGGGCAATCTTTTTCACCCACCCTGAAGAGACTCTACATCCGTCCCAGCTTCGGCGATGTGCTGATCTCCGTGGGTAAGACACGGAGCACCTGGGGCGCGGGCTTTGCCTTCAATGCGGGGGATGTGATCTTTGGTTCCGACTCGGTAGACTTTGATACCAGAGCCGCCGATGCTCGTACGGAGACCGCCTGGCTCACCAATGTGGAAATCCCCCTGGGAAACTTCTCCTTTCTGGAGATTATCGCGCTGCCGGGAAATAGAGGTGGAGAGGAAATTCCCGCCATGGATAAGGCTTCCGCAGGAGCCCGCATAAGCTTTGAGGTGGGGAATTTCAACATTCAGACAGGATACCTCTACCGTGGAGACCTGATAGCCAATCTTGGCTCCAGGGGGCAGAGGGCTTACCTGAGCCTGGAGGGGATCTACCCGATCAACTGGCACTTCTCATCATCAGCTACCACCGGTTTGGGGGACTTATCCACCGAAACCATCAAGGAGAGCTGTATGATTACCGGAGGAGCCTTCTACGACCATACAGCGGGGTATGATATGAAACTATCCTGGCGGATGGAGTTTCTTGTCAAACCTTTTGCCTCCTTTGAGCCGGACGTGGTTCCAGTTGCTGGTGATCATGATGCCGCCTATGGTCTTTACCTCTACCCCGCCATCAGCTTCCTCCCCAGGGGGAACCTGGTTTTTTCGCTCAGCTCGGTCATCTCCCCTGTCGATCTTTCGGCCAACACCACCCTCGGGGTGAGCTGGAATATCTACGAGGAGCTAACCCTCCTTGGATACTACTCGGTCCAGTCGGGTGAGAGTGGCGATGTTTTTAATCTTGATAAACCCGTTGGCATGAGCTGCGCCCTGGGGGCAAGATACCTGTACTAAAGAATAAGGGTAATCGGTGCGCCGGATTCCATAGCGCTTAAATTCCTGATATTTTATTTTTTTTTGCTATTTTATTAAGGCAATCCACCAGGCTCTCTTCAACCTCAACACCATCAGCCTCTGATTCACGAAGGTTTTGAAATCTTCTTTCACCGGGCAGACGAATCCTCTCAAATCCGGGCATAACGCGGCTCTGCTTAATATGTGCTATAAAACGATTTATTTCCTTGTTATAACGGTCAGTACCTGCAAAGAGTTCCGGATTGGCAACAGTTAGATTAAATGACTGCCTGGTCTTTGCCTGAGGGTTATTGCAGTCCCCGCCGGCCAAAGCTGTCAGGGCTTCATTCCAGAGGGACATACCATATCCCTTATATCCATAATGCGCTCCCCCGAAGAAGAGGAGGGAGCCCCCCTCATTGATTACTCCCGGATCATCACTGAGCTTGCCGTTTTTATCCATGCACACAGCTTCTTCGGCCTTTTCCCCGGACCTGGCCATGCTTTTTGCCTTTCCCATGGACATGGAGGTGGTGGAGAAATCGGAAATCATGGGGTCGCCCCCCGTGGGAAAAGCAAAGGCAACGGGGTTGGTTGAAAATTTTGGGTCAATCCCCCCGAAAGGAGCGCAGTCCCTGCAGGTGGATGTCTGTGCCCAGAGCTGTGCTAGGAAACCTTTCTCCACCAAAGAGACCAGATAAACACCTATGGAACCCAGCCAGAAAACATTCCTTACGGCAATCATGGCTATACCGTGGGTTTTTGCTTTTTCCTCTGCAAGTTTTTTAGCCAATTTCATGGCAATCTCAGCAAAGCCATCCTTTCCATCTATAAGAGCGGCAGCGCCATAATCCTTAATAAGCATGGGTTCAGCCTGCGGATTTAATTCATGGGGAATAACACTATCATAATAGGGTAAAACAGCCAGACCGTGGGTGTGGATTCCCATGGCTTCGGTTTCCACAGCTACTTGTGAAATATAGCGGGCATTGCCTTCAGGAACAGACCAGTGCATTAGCAGGTTTACACTGAAGTCAATTAGCTCTTTTTTTGGTATTATACGCATACTTCCTCCTTTTAGGAAAGAATCTGCTGCTTCGGATTGAAGAGCATCTCCTGTGCCATATAGGCAGCTCCCCAGCAAGCTGCTTTTGCTCCAAGCTTGCCTTTTATTATTCTAATACTTCTATACGGATTATTATATAAGTGAGCCTTAACATTATTCGTAAGCTTCTGAACAAACTGCTCGCCGCAATTGATAAACTTCCCGGTTAAAATAAAATGACCCGTATCAAAAACAGAAACCAGGTTCGCCATCTGAACACCTAATGATTCTATATACTTATTTAGCGCAGTAACGATTTTTTCATTTCCGGTTTCATAATCCTCAAATACTGTTTTTGCCGATAAATCCACAGCTCCCTCTGAGCAGAGGTTCATAATGGAGTTTAGACCCAACAGGATATCGAGTTCGCCTTTTTTACCTGCTGCACAGTCCCTCTTGGTAGCTGTAAACACATTGGTCCGGCTCCATTCTCCTGCATTACCGGTCTCTCCGGTATATATCTGTCCATTAATAAAAATTCCCAATCCAAGGCCCTGTCTTAAGGATATGCATAGAAGGTCATTTACATCTTTAAGACCAAGAGATCTTATTTCTGCAATTGCCATTAAATTGGAATCTCTCATCAGATAAACAGGCACCTGTATTATACGAGTCAAGATGTTACCTATAGGAACATCGACCCACTCAGGAATGTAGGGATTAAGAAGAGAAACCCCCTCCCTTCTGTCAATCGTTCCGGCATCACTTATACCAAATGCAATTATTTCCTGCGGATCCACACCTGAATTTTCTATAATTTTCTTTACCCCGCTCTGTATTCGCTCAATAACAACACTTCTTGAATCTGTAGAGATGCATTTTTTTCTGTCAATTTCATTTGGAAAGAATAGATGTTCTTTTACACTGTGTTTTAAATCCATTAATTTTAAGTCAATTCCCTCCATGTGAATATCAATACCTAATGAGTAAAAATGGTTGTTTTTAACATCAATAACTGAAGTTCTACGATGCGAACCGCCTTGAGTGGTTACTCTTTCAACCACAATATTCTCATCAATCAATTCCTTCATCAATGAATATCTGGTTGGTTTGGAAACGTGAAGATCTAAACCGGCCCTGCTTTTTCTAATTGGACCGTTTTTCCGGATCTCGTTAAATAATTTAATCAGATTTTGGTTTGCTTTAATTTTTAATAGCAGTTCGTTAAACTGTTTCATTTAATAATGCATTCCCCTGGGATTGAAGGGATTCATAGAACGAAGCTTCTTCTCGTCCAATTCCGGGTAGGGGATATTTCTTAATTTACCATTAACCACATCGGCGCTGCTCTCTTCCTCTAGAACGGAAATTAGTTTTCCTCTCCATTGGATGAGCAAAGACTGATTCTCCGACTTTACGGCCAGATTTGTCAGTTCCTGTGGATCCCTCTCCAGATCAAAGAGATGCTCCACATTCCCTTCATTATACCATATATACTTTATCCTCCCATCAGTAATCATGTGACAGGAATCAGGGGTTTCAGGCCCCTTCGTATAATCACCATGGATCAGGGTGCGGGCTTGCTCGGGGTATTTCAATCCTGCAAGCATGCTCTTTCCGCTTATATCAGCAGGAATCTCAATGCCCGCGGCATCGAGGAGTGTGGGGAGTACATCCTGAAGACCTGCGGGATTAAATGATATTTCACCGCAGCGGTAATCCGGATGTCCTTCGGGGAGCACAAGGATAAAAGGAACACTTGCCGATCCCTCATAGAATAGGCGTTTGGCAAATGTTCCGAAATCTCCCATCATATCACCGTGATCGGCAATATATAGAATGATTGTGCTTTCCAGCAATTTTCTCTCCCGGAGCATGCCTAAAACCAGGCTGATCTGGAAATCGATCTGGGTAATCAGCGCATAATAGGCACGAACGGTTTTTGCATACCATTCTCCTTTAATTCTGTCATAATTTGATGAGAAAATGCTCCTTTTAAACTCAGCCGGCAGCATTTCCGCGGAACTCCAATTCCCCTTTATAGGTTCCGGAATAGCCGCATCCCTGAAAAGCTCCCAGTAAGCCCGGGGAGGTGTATAGGGCGGATGTGGCGCTGAAAAAGACAGCCATAGGAAAAATGGACAATCCGGGTCCATCCTGTTAAACCACCTGCAGGCCTCTCTGGCCGTCCAGTTAGTTGGATGTGCTCTCTCGGGAAGGTGCCATATCCTGCAGCTGGTCTCGTTATTGGTTACTCCGTGGCTGTGGTTCTCCCCTGTGAATCCCTGATCCTGGAGCCATAATTCGTAATCATCCCTGTATAATCCGGGTAGAATTCTTCCCTCCTCTTCAATAATCATATTGTCAAAGCCATATCGCTGGCGTTGGGGGAAGAAATGCATTTTCCCGACAGCCTGGGTTTGGTACCCTGACCTTCCTAAAATAGCGGGCAGAGTTTGAGCGGGCAGGAGCGGAGAGCACTCTTTATAATAATTGTAACCCATAGAATTGTCGCCGGTACCGGGTCGTAAACCGGACATTATGGTCATACGGGCGGGGATGCACACCGGGCATTCAGAATACGTTCTTCTGAAAAGGACACCTTGCTGTGAAAGCTTATCAAGGTGTGGAGTAAGCGCAACAGGATGGTCCAAGATGCTTAAAGAATCACCCCTGTGTTGATCTGAGCTGATTAACAGGATGTTATACTTAGGTTTCGCCATGAACTTTACTCTACCTGAATTCCTCAAACTAATCAATAATAAAGTTAAATGTATTGTAAATATTAATGATAAGTAATTTACTAATTTATTTACAGACTATAGACGCAAATCCTTAGATATTAGATAATTTAATTACAAAATATTTAACAAGTCTCTTGACACATCAAGAGAACCAAGATTACTATAAATAGTTAGTTGTCTTAAATGAAAAGAAAGGAGGTTAAATAATAACAAAACCAATTAGCCGGTTATAAAAACAAGAAAAGGAGTAAAAGAATGTCTAAGAACAAATTTTTTTTATTATTTTTAATTATCTTTTTATTAAGCTCCACACAAATATTTTCAGGTGGACAGAAAGAAGAGAAGGTGACATTGCGCTGGATGTGGCTGCCCGAAGCAATCGGAGACGTTGAAAACGGAGCATTCATGACCGCGCTTAAGGAAAAATTTCCCGAGGTTGATTTACAGCTTGAGCCGATCCTGTACTCTGCCTACAAGGAAAAATTTCCCGTACTCATGGCTGCCGGAGACCTTCCGGATATCTTTATGACCAACGCACAGAGCTACCTGCCCCAGCTTGTTGCGGGAAACTTAATTGCTCCATTGGATGACGCTCTCAAAACCTACGGCAAGGATATTGTGGGCAATGCGCGCGAAGGACACCTGGCCTTTGGCAAGTACTCAGGGAAACAGTACTGTATTCCCGGAAGCTACAGCCTGAAATATTTTGCCCAGAATATCAGGATGGACTGGCTGGAGAACCTGGGGAAAGCCGTGCCCAAGACTATGGATGAGTTCCGCGATGTTGCTCGCGCTTTTACCTTCAATGACCCTGACGGAAACGGTAAAGACGACACCTACGGAACGGCTTTCAGACAAAATATCAATTTCATAGACAGCTTCTTCAATGCCTACGGAGTTGCTCCAAACCATCACCAGATAGGCATGTGGCGTGTAAGAAAAGGCAAACATACCAATGATTGGGTGCAGCCGGAGATGAAAGAAGCTCTAATGAATCTTGCTTCCTGGTATAAAGAAGGCATTATCCATCCTGAATCTCTCACCCTGGACTGGGGCCAGTGGTGGAACCTCTACCTCCAGAACAAAGTGGGCATGTGGTACCATCAACCCCGAAGGCTCTCTGAGATGAACAGCTCATTGAGAAAAGCAGGAGTCAAGAATGCCAGAATGTGGCCTATTGCTCCTCCAAAAGGCCCATACGGACAGGGCACTTCCAATGAAGGACAGCCCTGGGGAACTTTCTTCTCCGGTAATAATCTGGATAAAGCTGTAGAGGTCTATAACTATACCTATACCCAGGAATTCTTCCTAAAGGCAAAGGGCCAACTTGACTATGCCTTTGCGCCCAAGCCCGAGCTTAATGCAAAGGGCTGGCCGGTTTATTACACCTATGATCAAGCTTTGACCGATCCGAACTACGAGGAGAGAAGGAAGAAGGTTCTCTATTCCCGCGTTTGGACCGGCTGGGCTTTGGAAAATCCCAATATGGCGAAAACATGGCCCGACAGGGATCTGGCAGCGCATGTAAAACAGCAGTTCCAGAACACCCTGGGAGGGGCTCAGATTGACGGCAACAAGCTGGCTGATAAATGGGCGGTTACATCATCAAAAACCGTGCCCGTGCCGGCCGATGCCAGGTACTTTGTCAACCTTCAGTCCATGTTCAGGGAAATAGCAACCAAAATCGTATCAGGAAAAGATGCTGATAAGGTATGGAGTGAATGGCTTGCGTACTACAAGGCAAACGGCGGAGCCGAAATAGAGAAACAGGTAAACGAGCTCATTCCCGTTAAGTAAGAAAGTTTCCATTTGGTAAAATAGGCTATGGGGTTATAATGATTATAATCCCATAGCTTTTTAACAAGGATATGTAATGCAAGGCCCGGCATCAAGATTCAGTTCTTTTCAGAAGCACTTCTGGAAGAATCGCTTTCTATTCTTTATGGCCCTCTCCATTCTGCTGTGGTACGCTGTCTTTCGCTACATTCCCTATTACTGGAACCTCATTGCATTCAAGGATTATCAATACAGCCTGGGCTTTGCCGGAAGCCCATGGATTGGCTTTGATAACTTTAGAGCCCTATTTCAGGATCCCCTTTTCATCAGGGTGTTTAGAAACACTCTGGTTATAAGCGGTTTGAAAATTGCCATTGGTTTTCCCTTCCCTATTATACTGGCAATATTTTTAAATGAGGTATTCAGCGGGGTTTTCAAGAAAACAATACAGACAATAACTTTTGTGCCCTTTTTCATTTCCTGGGTAATTTATGCCAGCATCTTATTTGCCGTTCTTTCTCCCTCGGTGGGAATGTTGAACGTCTTGATTTCCAGGCTGGGCGGCGAACCGATCTACTTCCTGGCCAGTGAAAAATGGTTTCGCCCCATTTTGGTTATATCGGATATCACAAAACAGAGCGGCTATTTTACAGTTATCTACATGGCCGCTTTAGCAGGTGTGGACGAAGAGATCTTTGAAGCGGCCATATGCGACGGGGCCAACCTCTTTCAGCGTATATGGCACATAACCATCCCGGGTATAGCGCCGGTCATCACCATTCTATTTATACTGAGACTGGGCCAACTTCTTACTGTAGGCTTTGAGCAGGTATATATTCTATACAGCCCCATGGTCTACGATGTGGGAGATGTAATAGAAACATTCAATTACAGGCAGGGAATATTGGGAGGGCGGTTTTCTTATACGACTGCCCTGGGCCTTTTTAAATCCAGTATCGGATTTGTCTTAGTAATTACCTCAAACTGGGTTTTAAAGAAACTTACGGGTCACGGCCTCTGGTAGGAAATATCAATGCGCAAACTCAAGTTTAAGAATTATAGATTATCAGAAAAGCTCTTTATATTATTCATACATATCTTCCTCTTATTATTCGGGGTTATCTGCATTTTTCCTTTTATTAATGTGCTTGCCAGGTCATTGAGCCCTGAGTTTTATATCCAGCAGGGCCAGGTCTGGCTGTGGCCGATTCGCCTTACACTGAATGCTTATGTAAAGATATTTCAGGCCATGGGTATTGTATCCGGTTTTAAAAACAGCACTTTTGTGGCTATTGTGGGAACCTCCATCAACCTGATCATGAGCTTCCTTATAGCCTACCCTCTCTCCAGAAAACGGCTGCCCTTACGAAAGACCTTTATTTTCATCGTTGTTTTTACCATGCTCTTCCCAACCGGAATTATCCCCATGTATCTTTTAGTAAAGAAACTCGGTTTAATGAATTCACTTTGGGCCTTGATCTGGCCCTATGCCATCACCACCTTCAATATGATAATTATTAAAAACTACTTCCAGACCATACCGGAAAGCCTTGAGGAATCAGCCTTTATTGATGGTGCGGGAGAGTTGACCATTCTATTTAAAATCTTTGTGCCCTTATCCAAGCCTGTTATTTCAGCAATAGGTCTTTTTTACTTAATCTTCAACTGGAATATTTTTATGCCTGCCGTGTTTTTTATAACGCACCCCTCCAAATACACTATCCAGGTGGTTTTAAGGGACATCCTGACCCAGCATATGCTTGAGGATCAGCTTCCATTCGATCAGGCTTCTCTGATGAGCTTAGCCGGACCTGAGGCAATCCAGGCGGCGGTAACTATATTGGCCATGATACCGATTTTGATAATCTATCCTTTTATTCAAAAATACTTTACCAGGGGAATGATGATAGGATCAGTTAAAGGTTAAAAAAAGGGGAATAATATGAAAAAAATGAATTTGCATGAACTGCATGAATTTTACAGGGATCATCTCTTTAATGTCTTACTGCCCTTCTGGATGAAGTTCGGAATAGACCATGAGCACGGGGCATTTTTCACCTGTTTCAACAATGCAGGGGACACCCTTAAATCAAAGAACAAGTATATCTGGTCACAAGGAAGATTTTTATGGATGATATCACGCCTCTACTATGCATTTAAGGATTATTTAGATAAGGAAGAGGCTGAAGGATTAATAAACGGTGCTGAAAAAGGGGCTCTATTCTTAAAGCAGCATGCCCTTCTTGCAAATGGAAAATGCGCATGGGTCCTGGATCAAAAAGGCAGCCCGATTCTTACAGACAGAAATGGAAATGAAAAAACCCCCGTAGAGGGAGATGAATTTGATTCAGGAATTGCAGCGGATGAATTTTTAATCTACGGTATGGCGGAATACGCCCGTGCGGCAAATAGACCGGAATATTTTGAGTTTGCTCTGAAACTTTTTGACTCTGTAAATGAGCGCCTGCAATGCGGGGATTACAAGGCATTTCCCCACGATGCCCCTGATGGTTATAAAACCCACGGAAAGTCCATGATCATGCTCGAAACAGCCCAGGAGCTGGCCGATATTGCCTCTTTCTTTAAAGATCCCTCTGCGGGGAGGTTAACAGAAATCGCCAAAGCCTCCATGCATGAAACAATAAACAATTTTGTAAAAAAGGATGATAAGATCCTTCTTGAAATGATAAAACAGGACAACAGTACTGCCTACAATGAAATGCTTGGCAGTTATGTGAATCCGGGGCATGCCCTTGAGGACGCCTGGTTCATCATGCATTTTGCCCGCAGGGTAAGTGACCCGGAAGCCATGCAAACCGGAACTGAGATCGTGCGCTGGATGACTGCCCTGGGCTGGGATTCTGAGTACGGGGGGCTTCCCCAATTCGTACACAAAGACGGCGGAAAGCCAAAAGGCTCTATTAGCAGCAGCAATATAAATGATCATATGGTTAAGGAATTGAGGGAGAACTGGAGCAATAAACTCTGGTGGGTTCATTCAGAGGCCCTCTATGCCCTTATTCTGGCTTATGAAAACTCCGGGGATAGTTGGTTTTTAAAGACCTATTGGCAGTTTCATGATTATGTTTTTAAAACCTTTCCAAATCCGGATAAAAAGATCGGTGAATGGATACAAATTCGGGACCGGAATGGAAAGCCGGAAGATAAGGTTGTGGCTCTGCCGGTGAAGGATCCCTATCATATAACCAGGGCATTTATGCATCTTATCAAATCCCTGGAAAGAATCATTGCCGGGAATCCTGAAGGCGCATAATGAGCAACAGGGATGATCTATTCAAGGTTCTTTCAGGTGAGAAGCCCGAGAAGATACCCTGTATTCATTTCGGTTTCTGGGATGAAAAAGCAATGCATAAGCTGGCGCCGGCGGATTGTTTTGATGAAAACACCTTAAGCCTGCCTGCGGATGATCCCCCGGCCACAGGCTATTCAAAGGAAGCGAGGACCCGGGAAAGCAGAAGTCGCGCTGTTCGAATGGCCAAACATCTGGATACGGCTGCAATCGGCGTGGGCAAGGGGGGTGTAATTGCCTTCGGCCACGGCGGGCCCGCAGAAATCCAGCCTGTAGTAATAGAAAGAACCGGTCAATACAAAATCCTGCAGTATGAGGGGGGACATAAACGCCGCGTTAACTTTGATCCCCATTCAATCAGCTATTATGATTTTCCCGTTAAGAAAGAAGAAGATCTGGAGAACCTTAATCTTCCTGATATGAAGAATCCGGAGAGATTTGCAGATATAGAAGAGGACAGCAGAACATTCAAAGAAGCAGGCTTTGCGCCCACCGCCTCCATCCAGGGTTTTTTCGCCGGTCTGCACAACTCATTCATGGATTTCCAGGATACCATGATAAATCTTCTGGATAAGCCTGATTTTATGAAGAGATTTACAGCTGTTCTGGCAAGAATGAGCTTTGATGCTGTGGAAATGGTTATGGATAGAGGGGTGGAGATAATTGATGTTTGCGATGATCTTGGAAATGCAGAGGGTCTGCTTATTTCACCTGATCTGATAAGGGAATTCTTTATTCCATGGTATGAAGAGCTTGTGCAAATAGTTCACGGCAGGGGAGGATACGTGCATCTTCATTCCCACGGGAATATCAGTCCTGTTCTTCCCGATTTTGTCTCGATTGGCATTGATATTATCAATCCCTTTGATTGGGAAGAGAACCCCAATCTTCCCGAGCTGGTTAAAACCTATGGAGACCGTGTAATCTTCTGCGGAGGATCTGTCGGCGATCTCTATAAGCACAGCCTGGAGGAAGTTGAGTATATAGCCAAAAGGGCCTGCAGCCTGGCGCGCCTGGCGGAAAAAGGATTTATCTTCATGGGAAATGCGGGCATTGAGGATCTTACACTTGAGCAATGGGAATCCTGGCGGACAATTTCTTTAAGAGCCAGGCAAGAGTGCCTTAAAGGCTAAAAACTTATGTCCGGTAAAACAGGCAGACAGACCATATATGATCTTGTTGAAGGCAAGGTATCCTGGCCTCCTGTGGTTGTGCCTTTCGGATTGGACCCCTTCGGCTGGCATGGCAGTCGGCAAAGCTACCGGAAGATATGCGATTTCGCCTTAAAAAAATGCACACTGCTACCCAAGGTATTTCCTGTTGCCAACCCCCTTTGCATCGGTAAAGGAATAATCGAAAAAAGCAGTAAACAAATGCGGAAATACGAGCTCCCCGGCGGCAAAAAGCTATTGAGCATGGCAGAAGTACAGAATCCTGGAGATTCATCCTGGCATATCTGCAAACGTTGGATAGAAAATGAAGATGACTTTGAAGCCTTCTTGAGCATAAAAAATCTCTCACCTTCAGAACCGGATGTTGAAGCAGTGAGTGTAAAAGAAAAGCAGATTGGCGAGTATGGCCTTCCCTATGCTGAAATTACCGACCCTTTCGGTATTGTGAGCGAAATGTTTCCCACGGAAACTTTCTACATAAAAATCTTGAACGACACTGAAAGAATTATGAAGCTTCTCCTGCTAACCCGGGAAAGGCTTATAGCCTTTATCGAGGCGCTCTGCAGGGATACAGGAGTTCCTTTCATACTGAGGCTAATAGGCGCCGAAATGGCAGTGCCGCCCTTTTTAAGCCGGGATAAATTCTTGAGTTTTGAGGGAGAGTTTTACCGCCGGGTAGCGGCCATAGCTGCCAACTACAAAGTTTTAACCGCATTCCACTGTCATGGGCCTGTGAGGGAGATTATGGATGATATCTGGAGTATGGGTTACAATTTCATTGAACCTTTTGAGCCGCCGCCTAGAGGGAATGTCAGCATTGCCGAGGCCCTGGCTGCAGCAAAGGGAAGAGGAATTGTATTCGGCGGTATCGATGATGTTTTACTTGCTACCGGCAGCCCTGAAGATGTTCGGTTCGCAGTCAGGGACTGTCTCGATGATGCCAGGCACACAGGAAAGCCCTTCATCCTCTCCCAATCTGCAACACCCTTCTATGATCCGCTCCCTGAAAGAACCAAAGAGAATCTTCTGCTTTTCATGAATCTCGGGACCAGGGGATAAACCTGTAAAATTGGGAAAAATTGGCTGACCCAAAGCCATAATTCTTTAATTCAGCTTTTATCAGCAATAATTATTTTTCTTCAGCCAAAGAGAGACCCTTGATAAGGCTGCTTTGAAATAGAATAAGAATAATCAGCGGCGGGATCATTCCCAGCACGGCGCCGGACATTACAATGTTCCAGTCAACAGCGGCATCCGTATCGATAAGCTGTTTCAAACCGATCTGAATGACCCTGGTGGCCTCGGCATTGGCAACGATCAAAGGCCAGAGATACTGATTCCAGATATAGATGAACTCTATCAGAAAGAGGGCGGAGATATTGGTTTTGGATATCGGCACTACGATATACCAGAGAAACTGGAGTGGTTTGACTCCGTCAACAAGGGAGGCATCGGCCAGGGAGGTGGGGATCATCATGTAGAGCTGCCTGAAGAGGAGGGTACCAGTGGCGCTGGCGAAAAAGGGAATGGTGAGTGCATAATAGGTGTTTACCCAACCGAGATGGCTCATCAGCATATAGGGCAGTAATTTACTGTGTTTAAAGGTAGTCTACAAGAAAACTCCTTAAAAAAAAGGCGGTAAAGTATCTTTACCGCCCATCTTAGTTTAATTGAGTGCTTTATTCAACAGTGGAGAGGTAGTCGGCCAGTACCTGGTCACACTTCACCTTTGTTGCATCGAGTGTGGCTTGCGGGTCTTTCATATTTACCACGATCTCTTCAATGGCGGTCTGTACAATATCTCGTATCTGCACAAAATTGCCCAGCAGAACGCCGGTTCCTTCGGGGGTGTTATTGCCGCTTAAGATCTGGTTAAAGGCGGTTTCAAAACGGGGTTCCTTGACAAACCAGCCTTCGGCAGTCAGCTCTTTGTAGGCCTGGTTGGTGGAAGGAAAGTAGCCGGTGCCCTTATGCCAGGTAACGGAGTTATCCGTTCTGATCAGGAATTTCAGGAATTCCCAGGCTGCGGCATTAACCTCATCGGAATGGCCTGTGCATAGCCACAGGCTGCCGCCGCCGATCACACTGTTGCCCTTTTCGTATCCTTCCAGGCGGGGAAGGAAAGCAGTGCCGAGATTGAATCCCGCCTTTTTGATGTTTCCGGCCAGGCTGGAGGTTGACTGGATAAGCATGCCGAATTGTCCGGCTAGAAATGGGGCATTGGCCGCGTACTCTCTGCCTCCGTAGTAGAGCACCTTTTCCTTGGACCATTTCTGCCATTCGGTAAGGACCTTTACGCCTAATTCTTTATTGAATAATAACTCCGATGCCCTCTTGCCGCTTCTGCCGTTTTCATTGTTGGCATAGAACTTATTGTGATAGGCGTGCATCTGCTCGAAGATCCAGCCGGGCCAGCCCAATGACAGCCCTCCCTGGGCAGTGCCGCTGTCCACCATTTTCTTGCCGGCAATGTAGAGTTCGTCATAAGTGGCCGGCGGTTTTTCCGGATCGAAGCCGTTTGCTTTAAAGAGGTCCTTGTTGTAGTAGAGCATGGCCGTTGAGCTGTTGAAGGGCATGGAGTTCATCTTGCCCTTGACGCTGTAGTTGAAAATCGGTTTAACTACATCGCCGAAATCAACTTCACCCCGGTTTAAGGTGTGAACGGGAATGATCGCTCCGGAATCGAGCATGGTCTGGGTTCCCACCTCATATGACTGAAGCAGCACCGGGGGTTTACCCGCTTTAATGGCGGCCAGTCCCTTGGTAACGGTCTCGGCATAGCTTCCCGAGTAGACCGCTTCTACTTTGATGTTGGGAAATTCACTATTGAACTTTTCCACCAGCCCATCAACCACACCGCCTCTGCTTCCAGACATGGCATGCCAGAAGGTAACCGTTCCTCCTGCCTTGACCCCTTCCGGCAATGAATAGGCCTTTTCTTTTTCGATCTGCCCGGCGGCGAAGACAAATACTGAGAGCATGAGCAACGTTGCCAGGATCAGGAAAACTCATTTCATAATAATTCCTCCTCTGATTTTATTTATCTTATTGTATTCCTTTTTCGCAATAAGCAAAGTGATTTTTTTTGAAAGCTTTCGATCACTTGTGAATCATTCTATTTTCTGGTAAGGTGCCTCCATGGAATCCAGTTATGATGTCCTGATCATCGGCGCCGGAGTTGTCGGGGCCTGTATTGCCCGCGAACTATGCCGCTACCATTTAAGGGTCGCGGTTGTAGAGAAGGAAGTGGATGTATCCTTTGGCACCAGCAAGGCTAACTCGGGCATAATACATGCCGGATTTCATGCGCCACCGGGCACTTTAAAGGCCAGGCTGGTGGTTGAGGGCAACCGGCAGTTTGACCGGCTTTCCGAGGAGCTGGAGTTCCCCTTTGAAAGGCGGGGCGAGCTGGTGGTGGCCTTTACCGAAGAGGAGATCAGGATACTGCAGAATCTTTTTCTTGACGGTAAGAAGAACAATGTAAGCTACATGGAGCTGTTGGGCAGGGAAAGAACACTGGAGCTGGAGCCGAATTTAAGCCCGGATGTTCTGGGCTCACTCTATGCGCCTACCGCCGGTATTATCGGACCCTATGAATACTGTTTCGCCCTCTTTGAGAACGCGGTTGCCAATGGCCTCTCACTCTTTCTTGGCCAACTGGTGGAAAGGATTACCAGGACAGGCCGGCAAGGGTTCAAGGTTGAAAGCGATGCAGGCTTAACCCTGGAAAGCCGCTTTATAGTAAACAGCGCCGGCATATACGCTGACGAGATTGCCTCCTTTGTGGGTCTGACTGATTTCAAGATCATTCCCAGAAAGGGAGAGGAGTATCTTCTGGATCGCAGGGTGGGCAACCTGGTCAGCCGGGTGATATTTCCGGTTCCCACAGAACACTCCAAGGGAATGCTGGTCATCCCCACTGTGGACGGCCCGGTTATGGTAGGTCCCACGGATGAGCCGATTGAAGGCAGGGATGATTTTAATACCACACGCGAGGGGCTGAACAGGATTTTCAAGCATGCCCAGAAGATGGTGCCGGCAATTCGCTCGAGCGATGTTATAACAGCATTCGGTGGATTGAGGCCTATCGCTACTGGCGATGATTTTATAATCGGCACCACCGGGGTTCCTGGTTTTATAAATGCTGCCGGTATCCAGTCTCCCGGGTTGACCGCGTCTCCGGCAATTGGTGAAATGGTTAAGGATATCCTGCTGCAAGAGGGCCTTAAACTGGAGGTTAAGGCTGATTTTAAGGCCGAACGGAAAGGTTTTTGCAGGATCAGGGAGCTGATAGAGCAGAGAGATTATGAGAAAGTACAGGAAATTACCCTGGAGAACCGGGATTATTCCAAGCTGGTATGCCGCTGCGAGAATATTACTGAAGCGGAAGTGGTTGCCGCCATACAAAGGGGGCACACCACCCTTGACAGCCTTAAATTTGCCACCAGGGTAGGCACCGGGCGCTGCCAGGGCGGCTTCTGTACCTACCGGGTAATGAAGATCCTTAACCGTGAAACCGGAGTGCCCTTTGAGAAAATCAGCAAAAAGGGCCCGGGCTCCGAGATTGTGCCTTATCCCCTTGCCAGGGGAGGGGCAGAATCATGACCAGGGTAGATGCACTGGTTATCGGCGCCGGGCCGGCCGGCCTTGCCGCCGCCCTGTCCTTAAAAAAATCAGGTATCAGGGAAGTTCTGGTTGTGGAAAGGGAGGAGAACCCGGGCGGTATACTCCTGCAGTGTATCCATAACGGCTTCGGTGTACACCGCTTTAAAGAGGAGCTGACCGGTCCTGAATATGCCGAGCGTTATCTGGAGCTGGCAGCAGCCGGCGGTGTGGATATTCTTACTCATTCCAGTGTTCTGGATGTTATTACCGGCAATGATAATGGGGATGAAAAGAAGAGAGTTGTAATTCTCTCTGAAGATAAGGGTTTGCTGACTATAGAGGCAGGAGCAATTATCCTGGCTATGGGCTGCAGGGAGCGCAACCGCGGTAATATCAGTATTCCCGGAAGCCGCCCCTCAGGGATCATGACTGCAGGACTGGCCCAGAAGCTCGTTAATATTCTGGGTTATCTTCCGGGAAGAGAAATAGTTATTCTAGGATCCGGGGATATCGGGCTCATAATGGCCAGGCGTCTTACCTGGGAAGGAGCACATGTAAAAGGTGTAATCGAGGTTCAGCCCTTTCCGGGTGGTTTGAGCCGGAATATTGTCCAATGCCTCAATGATTTTAAAATACCGCTTTACTTATCTCATACTGTTTCCAATATTTACGGCAACAAACGGGTTGAGGCTGTTGAAGTCAGTCCGATTGACCGTCACCTGGAGCCCCGGAAAGAGGGGAGCTTTGTGCTGAAGTGTGATACCCTTCTGCTCTCCGTAGGGCTTGTCCCTGAGAATGAGCTTTCCTTGAAAGCGGGTGTTGTGCTGGATCCGGTTACCCGGGGACCGCTGGTTGACGGCGAGCTTATGACTACGGTTCCGGGTATTTTCGCCTGCGGCAATGTACTGCACGTTCATGACCTGGTGGATTATGTATCGGAAGAGGCGGAGACTTGCGGAGAAAATGCAGCCCGATATTTAAGAGGAGAAGCTATAGCCGGCCGTGAGATCAGGGTAAAGTGCGGCAACCTGGTGCGCTATGTACTGCCGTCAAAGATCAGAAGCAAGGGTAGGGCTCAGCTCTCTTTGCGAGCCATCGCTCCGGCTGAGAATGTAACCCTTATGGTTGAGTCAGGCGAGGAGCTTATCTACCGAAAGAAATATAAGCGGGTGCTGCCCAGCGAAATGGCGCGTGTACTGATTAAAGAAATACCGGCTGATACAAGTGAAATAAAGGTTTGGTTTAGCCCGGAGGAAAGATGAAAGATAACCTGCTCTGTACCAGCTGTCCCCTGGGTTGCCAACTGGAGGTGGAGTTCTCAGAGAAGAAAATCCTTTCTGTTAAAGGAAACAGCTGCAAAAAAGGGATAGAATATGCAGAAAAAGAGATATTTTATCCTGAGAGAATAGTAACCACAACGGTAAAGATATCCGGAGCTTCACTCTACTTGCTGCCGGTCAAAACCGAGGCCAGTGTACCCAAGGAACTCTGTTTCAAGGTAATCGAATCAGCCTCCAAACTGCAGGTCAGGGCCCCGGTAAAAATGGGAGAAGTGCTGATTCGCGATATTCTGAAGAGCGGTGTCAACCTGGTGGCTACACGGAGTGTGGAAAAGGTTGGATAGATTATATTTGCTGATTTTGCCGTGAAGCTCAAACTTGTTACTTGACAAGTCTGTCTATAAGAAGAATTCTATATACTTTATAATTATTAATGAGTCTTTTTCACCGTTCAAGACAAGACGTTTTAGAATAAGACGCCACCAAAAATTGGAGCATTAAATATGGATATAGAGACTTTGGTCAAGGGGCTTCACCCCCTGGAAATTAAGCTGCTCAGGAAATATAAATCCGGGGATAAGATAACCTCTTCCGGGTTGATAAGTGAGCTCTTATATAACCTGGGACAGTGTAACCAGGCTTTCAGCTGGCTGTCAGCCAAGGAATTGATCGAGGAAAGCGAAAGGGTAAAACGGGTTGAGTATGAACTCACCGGGTTGGGCAGGGAGTACAGGGAAAAGGGCACGCCCGAGGAACGGATCTATCAGCTGATCCATAGGGAAGGAGCATTAAGCCTGCCGGAAATAGCGGCCAAGCTCGCTTTAGAAAATAAGGATGTAGGTTCCGCGTTTGGCTCTCTATCAAAGGAAGGATTGCTCTCTCTTAACGCTGATAAGCAGGTGATAATCAAGGATGAAAGCAGAACAACGAAAATCGAAAGCCAGCGGCAGCTGCTGGATCTTTTCGGTGGTGAGCTTGAGGGAAGCACGGAACAGGCAGAGTTTTCCGCTACTGAGCTCTCACCTGAACAGGCGGAACTGGCTTCATCATTAAGCAGGAAGAGAGGCACCGGGCGCGGCCTGTTCCGGGTTACAGAAAAGGAAGAGGTAACCTATGGTGTCACCGCTGAAGGTGAAAAAGTGCGCCGGCTGCTCATTGACCGTAAAATAAGCGGTGAGGAAATAGGCGTTATCACCCCCGAAGTAATAAAAAGCGGGGAGTGGCGAAAAAAGGGCTTTCGCGGTTATAATCTAAACATTCCGCCTTTAAGGGTGCTGCTGGGCAGGAAAAACCCCTATGTGGAATTCTTAGAGAGGTTGAAAGACAAACTGATCTCCCTTGGTTTCGAGGAGTTCGATGGCCCGCTGCTGGAAACTGAATTCTGGAACAGCGATGCTTTGTTTATGCCGCAATTCCATTCGGCGCGGGATATACATGATGTCTACCATATCAAAGAGCCGACCCACGCAAAGGAAATTGAACAACCCAGTCTGGACCAGGTTGCCGCAACCCATGAGGATGGCTGGAAAACCGGCAGCAGGGGCTGGCGCTACAAATTTGACCGTGATTTCACCAGAAGGATGATCTTGAGGAGCCACGGTACGGTACTTTCCGCCAAGACCCTTCCTAAAGCAAAAATTCCCGGAAAATATTTTGGGGTGGTGCGTTGTTTCCGCTATGACCAGGTAGATGCAACTCATCTGGCGGATTTTTATCAGACAGAGGGAATTGTGCTGGGTGAAAATGTCAACTTAAAGACCTTGCTGGGCCTGTTAAAGATGTTTGCCGAGGAGGTTGCCGGGGCAAAAGAGGTGAAGTATGTTCCGGGATACTTCCCTTTTACCGAGCCCTCTGTTGAGGTTCATATAAAACATCCGGAACTGGGCTGGTTTGAACTTGGCGGCTCCGGTATCTTCCGTCCCGAGGTAACCGAACCGCTGGGTATAAAGGTTCCTGTGCTGGCCTGGGGGCTGGGAATTGACCGCATGGCTTTGGTTTCCATGGGGCTTAATGATTTACGTGATCTTTTCACTCAGGATATAGAACGGGTGCGTTTAAGGAGAAGGAAATAGAGTATGCCTAAAATAGAGATATATGAAGAGCCCTTTTACCGGGCATTGGGCAGAAAATATAGTAATGAAGAACTAATCGAGCTTTTAACTGCAGCAAAAGCAGAGCTGGATGAGCATGTCGAGGATGAGGGGCTGTTGAAGATAGAGTTGAACGATACCAACCGCCCGGACCTCTGGTCAATGGCGGGTCTGGCCAGGCAGTTGAATATCTCCCTGGGAAAGCCGATTACCGGGTATGATTTCTTTTCAACAAAAGAGGAACTAAAAGATTACGGTTCACGGGTTGTTGAGGTTGATGCGGCGTTAAAAGATATTCGTCCCTATTTTGCCGGTTTTGTGGCCAGGGGCAGGGCCATCGATGAACCGCAGCTCAAAGACTTGATCCAGACCCAGGAAAAACTCTGCTGGAATTATGGGCGCAGGAGAAGCTCCATTTCCATGGGTGTTTACCGGGCAGATCAAATCGATTTTCCTATTAAATACCGGGCTGCTGACCCTGATGCCACCTCTTTTGTGCCTCTGGATATGGAGAAGGAACTTTCCCTGAGGCAGATACTCACCGAACATCCGAAGGGGGTGGAATATGGTTCCATTTTGGCAGACTATTCTCTCTTTCCCTTTTTAGAGGACAGCAAGGGAGAGGTGTTGAGCTTTCCGCCCATAATCAACAGCGCTCATCTGGGGGCTGTTAAGGTCGGGGATAGTGAGCATCTTATCGAAATGACCGGTACCGACATGGAATCACTGCTCCACGCCACCTCTATAGTAGCCTGTGATATGGCGGATGAGGGGTATGAAATCCTGCCGGTAAAGGTTATCTATCCTTTTGCTACCCCTTTTGGAAAAGAGGTTGTAACCCCTTACTATTTTCAGAGTGATGTGACCATGGATATTGATTATGCAGCTAAATTACTTGGCGAGAAACTTACAGTGGAAGATGGGGCCCGCTTTGTCCTTAAAATGGGGAACCAGGTCAGGGTTAAAGGTTCCGCTTTAACGGTAACGCCCCCGCCCTATAGAAACGATTTCCTCCATCCGGTTGATATTGTTGAAGAGATAATGATAGGCCGCGGTATGGATAGTTTCAAACCCGTGTGGCCCGAGGACTTTACCGTAGGCAGGCTCTCTGAAACAGAGATCTATAACAGAAGGATAAGGGAGATTATGGTGGGTCTGGGCTACCAGGAAATGATCTATAATTATCTTGGTTCACGCCGTGATTTTGTTAAGCGTATGAATCTGGGTGGTGAAGATATTATTGAAATTGCCAATCCAATGACGGAAAATTATGAAATTGTGCGCAATTCCCAGCTGCCCAATCTTCTCTCTTCGGAATCTGTTTCGGCAAATGGAGTTTATCCCCACCATATATTCGAGATCGGCAAGATTGCCTATAAGGATAGCTCTGAGAACTATGGCTCTGTAACCCAGAACACCCTCTCCTTTCTGATTGCAGATAGTGAGGCGGGATTCAACGATGCTAATTCCCACCTCTCTGCTCTTTTCTTTTATCTGACATGTGAATATTCTCTTTATGAGGTTGAGGATCCCCGTTTTATTACCGGAAGAGTGGGTGAGATTATCTGTGATGGCGTAAAGCTTGGTATAGTAGGAGAGTTCCATCCGGCTGTACTGGATAAATGGGGAATTCAAATGCCCTGTGTCGGGGCGGAAATAGATATCGACCTTCTAATGGGGAGGGAATAACCGGGAGGTTTCCATGGATAAAGAATTGCAGGTTGGAGCTGTTTCTTTGCAGTGGGAAGAGGGCTGCAACATTATTGTCGGGCAGTCGCACTTCATCAAAACTGTTGAGGATATAGCCGAGATACTCAATGGCGCAGTGCCGGGCATTGAGTATGGATTGGCTTTTTGTGAAGCCTCGGAGCCCTGTTTGATCCGCAACCAGGGAAACGACCGCAAACTTATTGATGAAGCAGTAGAGTGTGCCAGAGCTGTAGGCGCGGGCCATTCCTTTTTTCTTATCATGCGCAAGGCTTTTCCCATCAATGTGCTGAACCAGATAAAATCCTGCCAGGAGGTAGTCAACATTTTCTGTGCAACGGCCAATCCGCTGCAGATACTGGTGGCAGAGAGTGAGCAGGGCAGGGGTATAGTCGGAGTGATAGATGGTTTTTCACCCAGGGGAGTAGAGACAGAGGCAGATAAAAAGGAGAGGCGGGAAATGCTGCGCCGCTTTGGTTATAAATTCTGACAAGGAAATCGTATGGCGGGAGAAAAAAATACTCTAAAAGCCTGGGTTGCAACAGTGGATATGGGCTTGGGCCATCAACGCGCAATATATCCTCTGACCCATTTGGCTGAAGGAGGCTTTATTACAGTAGGCAGTGATTCCGCCAGTGATGAAGATTACAGCCCCGGCAAAATAGATTATTTCAATACCTTTTCCCGGGTTATTCGAGAAACTGACATACTTTGGACCAAGCCGAGCGAGCTATCTTTTTACTGCGGTCTGGGCATACCGATAATCATGTCCCCGGACGTCGGTTCACAAGAAATTTACAACCGAAAATGGCTGATAGAAGTTCAGGCCGGAATCTCCCAGGAGGATCCTGATTATACTGACCAGTGGCTCTTTGATCTTATAAACGCAGGCCGCCTTGCCGAATCAGCCTGGGACGGTTGCCTGAAAGCCAGGAAGTTCGGCACCTATAAGATTGCTGAAATCCTCAAAACCGGCACAATGGCAAGAGAAACATCTCCCCTTAAACGGTAGATGTAGAGCAAGATTCGGGTTGTCCTGTTTCCATGAAATGCGTAGTATATTCTCAAGCTCACATATAAGGAGGAGAATCATCAGTTATGCACATTAGTGGGAGGCTCTCCTCACCATTCCATTCGGGTATACCCTTTCCTACGGGGATATAGCGGCCAAAATCGGGAAGCCCTCCGCAGCTCGCGCGGTAGGAAACGCTGTCGGGAGCAACCCTGTTGCACTCATTATTCCGTGTCACCGGGTTATCCGTAAGACAGGTGTGCTCGGCAGCTACCATTGGGGCGAGACCAGGAAGAAGCTTCTGCTTGCATGGGAGGCTGCACACCAAGACCGTTAGCAGGATAACCATCGAACCCTCGTATCAACTCCCTTTGCTTTCTTGACAACAGACTCACAGTTCTTATAATGTCAAAGCGGGCTAACGGCCGGCTTTTCCATGGAGTATAGTGATTGAACCGCAGTGAACGCAGGCTGAATTTACTAATAATTTCCACATTGCTCCTCAGTGTCATCTCTCTTTTTATTGAGCAGATGGAACTAAAAAATACGATAATCTTTTTTTTTACAAATTTTCTTGATTTCCTGATTCTATTTTTCCTGATTACAGAGGTAACTATTGAAATAAAACAGGCGGCATACAAGACTATCTATCTAAGGAAAAATGTATTTTCACTGCTTTTTGTCCTCTTCTTCATTCTGCTTTTTCTCTATAACAAGATCATGCTTTTTTCGACCCTGGGCGGAGAGCCTTCGTCCAATGCAATAATCTTCCTTATAATCCGGAACCTGTTTTTGCTTCTAAAAGTTTTCAGCCGGTTTAAAAAACTTGCTTCCTTCGTTGAAAGCATCCATGTGCATCCGGCCCAGACGATTTTCATGAGCTTTCTACTGGTCATTCTCGGCGGAACCCTTCTTTTAATGATGCCCTTTACTGCAGTTGGGGGAGACGGTCTAACCTTCCTTGATGCCCTTTTTACATCCACTTCTGCAGTCTGCGTGACGGGACTGGTTGTGGTGGATACGGCAACTTATTTCAGTATTTGGGGCAAAACAGTGATCATGATTCTGATCCAGATCGGTGGTTTAGGCATAATGATCCTGAGTTATTTTACGGTATTTATTCTAAGACGTTCGATGTCGGTGGCGGATAAAGTGTTGATTTCGTACATGCTCAGCGAAGATGATATGAGCAGTCTTGCCAGGACTGTGAAGTCTATTGTAGGCATCACTTTTATAATTGAAGGCGCCGGGATGCTGATTCTCATGGCGGGTTTTATAAAAAACAGGGCTCTGGACTGGGGATCATATCTCTTTTACTCTGCCTTTCACGCTGTGTCTGCATTCTGTAACGCCGGGTTTGCCCTGTTCCCGGACAGTCTTGAATCTTTCAGCTCCAGTACCCTGATCAGCGGAGGAATATCTTTTCTCATAATCGCCGGTGGAATTAGTTTCGGCGTCCTGGTGAATCTCAGAGAAATCCTGAAGGCCAGATTCAGACGATTCTTTTCCAGGGAGCCCGGTAGCCTTCCAAAGTTGACTCTTAATACAAGAATCGTGCTGATCTTTTCGGTCTGGCTTTTGTTGTCCGGAACTGTTCTGGTTTACGCACTGGAGCATGGAGGCACCTTAAGGAACATGACTGTTGGCGAACAGTATCTCTCTGCTTTTTTTCAGTCTGTAACTTTAAGGACTGCCGGTTTCAACTCCATCAGTTTCAGCAATCTTGCGACACCTGTGCTGGTTATAATGATGATTTACATGTTTGTCGGAGCGGCTTCCGGGAGTACAGCAGGGGGCATTAAAATCAATACTGTCGCAGTCCTGGGGGCATCGGTCCGGGCAGCCTGGAAGAATGAGCAAAAAGTTATTATTTCCCGGCATCGGATACCTGCCGGGCTTGTCCTGAAGGCATTCTTGATCCTTCTTTTCGGCGTTCTGACGGTATCAATTGGAACAGCCCTGCTTACAGTTACCGAGACGGCCTCTCTGGAGGAGCTAATATTTGAAACAGTATCCGCTTTCGGGACAGTAGGGCTTTCAACCGGGTTAACGCCGAATTTAAGCCCGTTTGGAAGGATAGTTATTATAATCCTGATGTTCATCGGGCGTCTCGGGCCTCTGACAGTAATGTCGGCCGCTTCCAGGAGCACCCGTCGTCTTTATATTACCTATCCCCAGGCGGAAATTTCTATTGGCTAATATGCAGGAGTAAGAAATGGCAAAGGATAAGGAAAAGGTATTCGCAGTAATCGGTCTTGGTACTTTCGGAGCGAAGGTTTGTGAGGATCTGGCTGCCAAAGGCGGAAAGGTTATAGCTATTGATAATCAGCCCGAACTGATTGAAAAGGTGAAGGACACCGTAACACAGTCCATCCTTCTCGACTCGACAGATGAAACGGCCATGGGGCAGGTTCCATTTGCGGATGTAAATATAGCGGTTGTGGCAATCGGAGAGAACATAGAGGCCAGCATTCTCACAACTGCCATTTTGAAACGTTTGGGTATTCCCTATATACTGGCCAGAGCGGTGACAGATATTCATAATCAGGTCCTCCGTCAGGTCGGCGCCGATGAGGTCGTGAACATTGAGATAGAAGAAGGGAAGCGCATCGCCCAGCGCCTCATTTCACCGGAGATTCTGGACAACATATCAGTCACCGAAAATATCAGTGTTTCAGAAGTTTATGTCCCAAAGGGTTTCATCGGTCAGACACTTGAGAAGCTGAACTTAAGGAAGAAACTGAATGTAAATATTGTGGCCATTCTGAGGACAACATTATCTGTGGATGAAGAGGGGAATCCTGTAAAAACAGACAACGCGGTTTTCCCGGATGCAAAAGAGGTTCTTCAGGAATCTGACATCCTTCTCGTAGTTGGAAAGAATGAAGATCTGAACGTTTTCCGCAACCTGTAGGAGGGTCAGATGATACTTATTAACCGCACGCTTCTGATTATTCTGTCCCTGCTGATAATTATACTTACCCTTGCCGCCGGATGGTTCGGATATTTCAAAATTGCCGGTTCTGCCGGGCTGTCGGTGGATGAAATAAGGTTTCAGGCGGAACATTTCCTTTTTTACTCATTCATCACTGCGGTTGTACTGATTACCGGATTTTCCGCACTGCTGCTCCGAAGCCGCCATGTGGACCGGAAACTGGACATGCTCATTGAAATTAGCAAATACAGCGATATCTATCCTGAGAAGCACTTTGTCGGTCTTGGACCACTGGGGGAAAGGCTTAAACAGGTTTATCGCCAGATTAATAATCTGAATATAAGAAAGACTATGAAGATCAGCGCCCTTGCCAATTTGAATGAGTTTCTGATGAATAATATCAGCCTTCCCCTGCTGGTAACCGATGTAACAGGTAGAATATTATATTCGACGGCCGCTTTTATCGAAAAGCTGGGTTCCACAAGAGGTGACCTTGCTCAGAAGAGGATTGAACACTTCATATCAGATCTGAATGTTCCGACCATGATGGTAGAACTCTCCAGACAGCATATCCCTCTGGAAAGGGAAGGGAACAGGCTTAAACTTACCTGCTATCCGATTCACAATGTATCGGGAGAACTGAATTATGTGGTTTTTTCCGCGGATAAGAAAGCAGCATATACCGAACTGCAGAAATCAGGTATTGAGGTTATACGTAAAGCCAATACTATTGCCGGGCGCCTGAGCAGAATGCTTTCTAAAATAAAAGGTTGAAGTTCTGTCTTTTCTTCAGGACAGGGAAATTACCATTGTAGATTGACTCATTGTAGTAATATGTTCAAATATGCTTGGTTCACCTCTCTGCAGGTCAAAATAGCTTCATAAAAATTACTTGACGATCACTTATATCTATGCTTCAATTGAATATCTTTAAACTGAGCCTGTAAAAGGAGAAGTGGTGACATCCGGTTTTATTCCGGCAGATCGCCAGAAGCGAATTCAACGCCTGCTTCAGGAAAGAGGTGTTGTGAAGGTGACCGACTTGAGCAGCCTGCTTGGCGTATCCGAGATAACCATTAGGAGGGATCTTGATACCCTGGAAAGAAATGGGGAGCTGGAGCGAACTCACGGCGGCGCCGTTTACAACCAGCGTATGCGGATTGAGCCCCGCTATGCGCAAAAAGATGCCATTCACCGGGAAGAGAAAGAGGCTATCGGGCGGGCAGCAGCAAAGCTTGTGGAGGCCGGCGACACCCTGCTGATAAACAGCGGCTCAACCACCAAACAGGTAATCCGTAGTCTTAAAATGAGCCAGGCCAGGATTATTACCAGCAACCTGGGCGCGGTTATTGAAGCGCAGGAGAGTGAAATGGAGCTGATCCTCATAGGCGGATTACTGCGCAGCCAGTCGAATTCACTGGTGGGGAGTCTGGCTACCCTTTCACTGCAGCAGGTATATGGCAATAAAGCATTTATCGGGGTTGACGGGTTAAGCGTGAAATACGGGCTGACTACTCCCATACTGGAAGAAGCGGAAATAGCCCGTGAAATGATCAGGCGCACACCCGGTCCGGTTATTGTGGTTGCAGATAGTAGTAAATTGAGTGTGGTCTCTAATTTTATGACCGCGCCGATTGACCAGGTGGATATGCTGGTAACTGATCAAGGACTGAATAATGAGTTCCGGGAAGAGCTGGAAAAAATAGGTATAAAGGTTATAATTGCCGACCTTAATCCGCAAATATAAAAGATATCTCACATCCTTTCCCTATATTTCCCCATATAAATTCTTGACGGATCATATTTGATCATATATGATTACTTATTAAGGAGGAAACTGATGAAAAAGATTATTTTTATTCTGTTTAGTTTCTGTTTTTGTTTGCTATTATCCTGATTGCGCCCGCAGTCGGACAGAAAGAAGAGGCAGAGGGTTTGAGTCCGGAGACTGCAGCCTGGCTGAAATCTGCAGCTCTTGGGGATTATGCCTCTGAAACCTTTGATGAAGCTGCTCTCTACGAAGCGGCGAAGATAGAGGGAGAGGTAAGTGTCTACTCCTACTCATCGAGGGTCTTCAAATTCGGGCCCACCTTTGAGGAGAAATATCCCGGTATCAAGGTAAATGGCTTTGATATTGATTCTCCGGAAATAGTGACCAAGGTTTTAGCCGAACAGAACGCTAAAAACTATATGGCTGATGTTATTTTTATAAAGGATCCATCAGTGGTAGTTCATGAGCTTCTGTCCAGGGGGCTGGTTTTCAATTATGTGCCGCCGGATTTAAAGAGATTAATAGCGAAAGATTACCAGGAGCCGCTGCTGGTTCATCATACCAGTGTTGATGCCCTTATCTATAATAATGAAAAGGTGAGCGCGCCTCCGATTGATTCGCTCTGGGATCTAACCAAGGATGAATGGAAGGGCCGCTTTCTATTCCCGGATCCCCAGAAAATGTCCGAGTTTGTTGAGGTTCTGGCTGCAATAATTGAGAATTCAGCGGGAATGGCTGTGGAGTATAAGAGGGTATTCGGCAAGGAGCTGGTGTTGAGCCCGGGGGTGGAAAATGCCGGCTATGAATGGATCTTGAGAACTCTGAATAATGACCTGGTGATCATGGGCTCTACAAATGATGTATCCAATGCTGTCGGTCTGTCCGATCAGGCAAATCCGCCGGTAGGGCTGACTGCCTTCTCACGGTTAAGGGATAAAGGTAAAAACCCAAATCTGAAATTTGATGTTATGTATAACGTAAAGCCGGTTATCGGGGTGGCAACAAAGGTGGTCATGTGTATTGCTAATCAGGCCAAGCATCCAAATGCAGCCAAACTAATGATTCACTGGATGCTGGGGGATGAAAAAGGCGGTAACGGATATGCGCCATATTATGTGCTGGGCAACTTTTCAGTGCGCAATGATGTCACGCCTGTAAAGGGTTCCAGGAGCATGGAGGATCTTAACCTCTGGTTCGCGGACCCCGAGTTTGTCTGGGACGAAGGGCAGAAAATATTGGAATTCTGGGTTGCGAACCTGAAGTAATAAATAGCAACTCCCGGGACTTTATACTCTGAAAGGATCAACCATTTTAGGGTAAATCAGCTATTCTAAAAACAGGAGGAGGATAGATTTCTCCTCCTGTTTATAATATTAAATGAGTTAAGGAATAAGTGTGCAGGTAGAAAAAGAAGACATCAGGATAAAGTTGAGCAGATTCAGGAATTATATCCGTCAGCCGCATATTATTATATCGCTGGTGCTGCTCCTGCTCCTGCTCTTCATTGTCTTAATACCCTTTATAAAGATGGTGAAGGATTCCTTTATCTGGCACTTTGCCGATACCCGGCTCTCACGAAACGCCCGTCCCGGGAGCTTCACTCTCTTTCACTGGCAGAGAATACTTGCTTCCCAAATTACGCGTAATGTTCTGATCCGGCCGCTGTTAAATTCACTTTCCACCGCGCTCGGAGTATCCTTTTTCGCTTTGATCATCGGCGCTCTCTTAGCCTGGCTGTTAACCAGGACGGATCTTCCCTTTCGCCGCCTGCTGGCAACCCTGGCTGTGCTGCCCTATGTCATCCCCTCCTATATCCATGCGTTGGCCTGGCTTACTCTTTTTAAGAATGACCGCATTGGCGGAGCTGTCGGGATCTTTCAATATTTCTTTAATTTAAGCCCTCCCAATTGGCTTTCCTACGGCTATTTTCCCATTGTATTGACCCTCTCCATACATTACTTTCCCTATACCTTTCTGCTGTTATCGGCTGCTCTTTCCAGCATAGACAGCCGCCTTGAGGAATCGGGAGAGATACTGGGCGCCACACGATTATATATATTACGCAGGATTACCTTCCCCCTGGTTATTCCGGCCCTTCTGTCCAGTTTTATTCTGACCTTTTCCCGGGCTCTGGGTATATTCGGCACTCCTTACTTTCTGGGTTCACCGGTAAGATTTTTCACTCTTTCCACCCAGATATATTCCAGTATCACCAATCGAATACCTGCGGCAGGTTATATACTGGCTTTCATGCTGGTCACCATCTCTTCTGCGGTGATTTATATAAACCAGCGAATTATCGGCCGCCGGAAAAGTTTTGTGACGATTGCCGGTAAGGGATTCAGGGCTTCTTTAACCCCTTTAGGTAGAATGAAGTATCCCGCACTGTTAATGGTGGTGATTCTGCTCATAATTTCGGTGCTGCTGCCCCTTGTTATGCTTGTCTGGCAGACCCTTACCCTTTATCCCGGTGATTATTCTCTTGATAATCTCTCCTTTCTCTTCTGGATTGGCAAGGGGAATACTGAGTTTGCCGAAGGCGAGGCCGGGATATTGAGGAATCCGGCTATTATAAAGGCCGCCTGGAACTCTATTAAGCTGGCATTAACAGCCGCTATTTTCTCGGGTTTTATTGGGGTTTTTATCGGCTATGCAGTGGTTAAAGGCAGGAATACAAAGCTGGCCAATAGTGTGGAACAGACCTTTTTTCTTCCCTATCTTGTTCCCGGTATCGCATTCGGCGCCCTGTACCTGTCACTTTTCACCCACCGCATCGGACCCATACCGGCGCTCTATGGAACTTTCTTCTTAGTGGCTCTGGTCTGTATTGCCAAGAATCTTCCCTTTACCGGCAGGGCGGGTATAACCGCGATGCTGCAGATTGGCAGTGAGCTGGAAGAGGCCTCAGAGATAGCCGGTGCCCGCTGGTCTACACGCTTTCGCAGAATCATCCTGCCCTTATCCATACGCGGGGCGCTGGCGGGCTTTATTTTAGTCTTTATAACTGTAATGAGGGAACTTTCCCTGATTATACTGCTGGTAACTCCTGAAACCAGGACCCTGACCACAATGACCTTCCGCTATCAGGAGCAGGGTTACACTCAGTTTTCCAGTGCCATAAGTGTTTTAATAGTGCTGATTGTGGTGGCCGGAGAGTTGATTTCCAGGAAAATGGGCAAGAAGAGTATTATTTGAAAATGTTGTTAAAAGAGGGGATTTTTAAATGGCGGTGGTTGAAGTCAGAAATCTGACCAAGGTCTTTGGCGAAGTTGTAGCTGTTGATGATGTTTCCTTTGCTGTGGAGGAATCGAACTTTCTTATCCTCTTAGGTCCTTCGGGCTGTGGTAAGACGACTATTTTGAGAATGATCGCCGGACTGGAAATTCCTACCTCAGGGGAAATCTATATAAAGGATCGTCTTGTTTTTTCCAGCAAAAGGGGAATATTCGTGCCGGCCCGGAAAAGGGGGGTCGGTCTTGTATTCCAGAGTTATGCCCTATGGCCCCACATGACGGTTTTTGAGAATATCGCCTTTGGTTTGAAGGTAAAACGTCTTAAACCCGCGGATATAAAGGAAAAGGTGGAAAGCGTGCTCGATTTTATGAAGCTTGAGGGAATGGCCAACAGATATCCTCAAGAAATGAGCGGCGGGCAGCAGCAGCGGGTGGCTTTAGCCAGGATGCTGGTAAGCGCGCCTGATATCTTCCTGATGGATGAACCGCTGTCCAACCTCGATGCCAAGCTGCGCCTGGAAATGAGAGCTGATATCAAGAATCTTCACCGGGAGACCGGGGCAACTACAGTATATGTCACCCATGACCAGGTTGAGGGGCTGACCATGGCCAGTGAGATAGCGGTTCTCAATCTGGGCATTATTGAACAGCTGGAACATCCAAAAAAAGTTTATCATCTGCCCTCCTCCCTCTTTGTAGCCGACTTCATCGGCAGCCCGACAATCAATAAAATAGAGGGAGTTACGGCTCTTGCCGCAGAAGGCGAGGGAATTGTTGAGATCAAGTCCGAGAATATTTTGCTCTCCACCTCTTACAGGCAGATTTCTCCGGGCAGAAAAGTGGTGGCCGCAATCAGACCTGAAAATATTTCTCTGGTTACAGCTCCCGGAAAGAATACTCTACAGGTGCAGGTTAATACTGTTCTGCCTGCCGGAGCAGAGACTATTCTTCAGGTAAGTTGCCGTGAACTGCAGTTCAATATTCTGCTGACCAGAGAAATCGACCTTGAGGTGGGGGAGAAGATAAATATTTACCTTCCACCTGAAAAAATCCTGATCTTTGACCGGAATTCGGCGGAACTTCTTGCATCAAATTGAGATCGATGATTATAGTATTACCTATGATATAAGCGCTGACATGGAAAAATATTATTTAAGCTATAGTGAAATCCATAAGACCTTAAAAAAACTTGCCGGGGAGATCAAGGCCTCCGGCTTTGAGTTTGATGTAATGGTTGCTATCGGGACCGGGGGTTTTATTCCGGCCAGGATACTCAAGACCTTTCTGAATAAACCTATACTCACCGTTGGTATTACCTATTACGATGCCAATAACCAGCCCATGGAAGAGCCCAGGAAGGTGCAGTGGATAGATGAGGTGGAGAAGCGCCTTACCGGAAAGAAAATATTGCTGGTTGATGAGGTTGATGATTCCCGGGTTACCCTGGAATACTGCCTCAGGGAATTGCTATCTTATAATCCTGAAAAAATAGGTGTTGCTGTTCTGCACAACAAGCGCAAAGAAAAGAGGGGAATGATCCCTGAGCAGGTGGAACACTATTTTGTGGGCAAGGAGCTGGAGGACAGATGGATATGTTATCCATGGGATGCCGAAGATATCGATCTCCACGAGAGCATGGTACTATAAATTGAATATTGCAGCTGATATTACTAAAGTGATCGGTTCCACGCCTTTGATCAGGCTCAACAGGATGGCGAAAGGACTGCATGCCACAATTTTAGCAAAACACGAATCCTTCAATCCCGGTTCCAGCGTTAAGGACCGTATTGCCTTAAGTATGATCGAAGCGGCTGAAAGGGAAGGCAGGATTACACCGGAGACAGTACTGCTGGAGCCTACCAGCGGTAATACCGGGATTGCCCTGGCTTATATCTGCGCGGCCAGGGGGTACAGGCTGGTATTGACCATGCCGGATACCATGAGCCTGGAAAGACAGAAGCTGCTAAATATTTTCGGTGCTAAATTGATCTTAACACCGGGTTCAGAGGGAATGAGCGGGGCTATAAAAAAGGCAGAGGAGCTGGCTTCAGCCGATTCACGCTATCTGGTGCTCCAGCAATTCAAGAATCCCAATAATCCTGCAGCTCACCGCCGCACCACTGCCCTGGAAATATGGCATGATACTGATGGCAGGGTCGATGTGCTGGTCTGCGGTGTGGGCACCGGCGGCACTCTTACCGGTACCGGGGGGGTGTTGAAAGATAAAAACCCGGCTTTGAGAGTGGTTGCCGTGGAACCGGCCGGCTCACCGGTGCTCTCGGGGCAAGGGGCGGGGCCGCACAAAATACAGGGTATTGGAGCAGGCTTTGTTCCTGATATTCTGAATAGAGAGCTGATCGATGAGATAATCAGGGTATCTGATAAGGATGCCGGGGAAACGGCGCGCCGATTGGCACGTGAAGAGGGTGTTTTAGCAGGGATTTCCGCGGGCGCGGCTCTATGGGCGGCAATCGAGATAGCAAAGAGAGCGGAAAATGAAAATAAAGAGATCGTCGTAATATTACCCGACTCCGGTGAACGCTATCTGAGTGAGGATTGGCTTTTCAGGGAGCAGTATGGACTCTAAAAACATCAATAGTATACTCTCGGCCGTAGTGGATGCCCTGTGTGCTGCTGACCATGGTGAAATTGACTGGGAAAAAGAAGGCGGGCGGCTGCTGCCCTCCCGGGAACAGGTTATTGAAATAATTGAAGCCCTGCGTTCAGTGCTATTTCCCGGATATTTCGGGATTTCCGAGCTGTCAAACAGCAGCATACGCTTTCACGTGGGGGCTACCCTGGACAGGGTAATGCGTCTCTTTGAAGAGCAGATTAAACGCGGCCTCTGCTTTACCTGCG
>JAUVWI010000053.1 GCA_030604195.1 Spirochaetales bacterium | reverse complement strand
GTTTAACAGGACTGAAGATACCAGAGAGAAGATCTGGTTGATAGGCTGGCGGTGTAAGTGCGGTAACGTATTCAGCCGACCAGTACTAATTTATCGTGAGGCTTGACCATATTATCTATTGTTCCTTTATAAAGAAATTATTTTACCTGGTGATCATAGCGGAGGGGTTCCACCCGTTCCCATACCGAACACGGAAGTTAAGCCCTCCTGCGCCGATGGTACTGTCTGATTAAGGGCGGGAGAGTAGGTCGTTGCCAGGTATTTTTTTTTGTAACCAAATTCAATTATATTTGTTTTTATATATGATAATGCAGTAGAAAATTGAACGATAAGCAGGATAAGTTTTACCTCCTTTCCTTGTCCTGTGGGGAAAAAGTTTTAGGTGGGGATAGATTTTATATCTATCCCCTTTTTTTTGCTTTTTTTAGGGGATTTATTATAATATTAGCAAGATGAAACTGCTTATAGTATGTCCAATACCGGTAGAGTACAAAACCTGTCGTCAGGTACTATCTTTAAGAGAAATCAGCCCGCTCAATAGCTGCCGGATGGGCCGGAAAGAGAGCGGTAATCTGGATGTTCTGGCTATCGAATCCGGTCCTGCAAAAGCAAGGACAGCGGCTGCGGTGGCCTCGGCAATTATGCACCACCGGCCCGATTTAATAATAGACAGCGGTTCCTGCGGGGGACTTGAACCGGGAATCACCATTGGTCAGATAATTATCGCTGAAAGCTGTTATGAATATGATATTACCGGAAGCGGACTGCCGCGGCGGACAATTCCCGAGATGATCCTGAAGTCAGCATTCAGCTTTATAGCAGCTCAAGATGGGGAGCAGCTTCAGCGTGAGGCAGTTGAAGCCGGAAGGGAAGAGGGCTATCAGGTCAGGGTGGGCAGCCAGGCCTGCGGCGAGTTTTTAGTTGCCGACTATTCGGTTAAACAGCTGCTATACTACATGTTCAACGCTTCCTGCTGCAACTGGGAAACTGCGGGAGTATTTGTTCCTGTATTAAGGAGTAAAAAGCCGCCATTAAGCTTCCGGATTGTTACCGATTTGGGCGACAGTAATGCCTTATCTGATTTTCGCAGTAATGTAAAAATCAGATCAACGGAACTCTACAGCTATTTAAATGCTTTGATTGAAACAGGCTGGTTCAACCGCTTTAATGAAGTGTGGCAACAGTTGGAAATGGAGGTTTTAAAAAAATTGCCCGCTTCAGTTAAACCCTAAATATTAAAAGTAAGAGCTTTAAATTGTCTGTCTTCTATTATAGAGTAAAGGAGGCGCGAATGCGTGATGAAGACAGTACCTATATTGGAGCTTTTGGAGATATGTTTATTGACTGCCAATACCAATTAATACATGGCGATACAATGGAAAATTTGTTGCAATTTGACTCAAATTATTTTGATTTGGTTATTACTTCTCCGCCTTATAATATCGGTAAAGAATATGAGATCAAAAAATCAATCGAAAGCTATCTTGAACAACAAAATGATGTTATTAAAGAGCTGGCTAGAGTTCTTTCACCCAAGGGGAGTATATGCTGGCAAGTGGGAAATTACATAAACAAAGGTGAAGTTTTTCCGCTGGATGTTTTCTATTATGATATATTAAAAAAACATGGTTTAAAGTTGCGAAATCGAATTATTTGGAGATTTGGCCATGGGCTCCATGCCTCTAAGAGATTTTCCGGAAGGTATGAAACCATACTCTGGTTTACTAAAACAGACGATTATATTTTTAATCTCGATGATGTAAGGATACCATCAAAATACCCCGGCAAAAGACATTTCAAAGGCCCGAATAGGGGTAGACTATCAGGTAATCCAAAGGGGAAGAATCCTTCAGATGTTTGGGATATTTTAGCTAAGGATTGGGAATCAGAAGTATGGAATATTCCTAATGTTAAATCAAATCACCCCGAAAAAACGGAACATCCTTGCCAATTTCCAATTGAGCTGGTAGAAAGATGTGTGCTCGCGCTTACAAATGTCCATAGCTGGGTATTGGATCCATATGCTGGAGTAGGTTCAGCGATTATTGCAGCACTAAAGAACAATAGGAATGCGGTAGGTATTGATAAGGAAGAGAAGTATATCAGCAATGCATTAGATAGAATAGAAAAGCTGAAGGATGGAACATTGAGAATCAGGCCTATGACTAAAACAATTCACAAACCTTCCCCAAATGATAAAGTAGCGAAATTCCCAGAAGAATGGCTTCAGAAAGTAAGATGACAATATGAAAATTGCTCAGAAATATTCTCATCTCAACGGTGAGGAATATCTAATTGTTCACCATAAAAATCTATATGAAAAAATCAAAGAGATTATCACTTCTGTAAATGCTGAAGATTTCAAGACAAAAATAAGCAAAGAAAAAAGAATGGTTGGGAAGAGATTGTATAGTCCTATTGATTTAAACAATGAGTTTAAGAGGCTTTTTAGACTGGAAGGTTGGCAGGAAAGCCGTTATAGCTATTACATCACCCTTAATAGAGATCTGATGGAAAAAAGTATTGGTCTTCCTGCAAAAGAACAAAAGAAATACTTAATCGACCATGGAGAAAGAGATCCTATTTTTTCTTATAATCAAACCGATTTTGTAAAAGACAGAGTGGCTATTGAAGTACAATTCGGCAAGTATTCTTTTGTTGCTTATGATCTATTCGTAAAACATATGTTGTTTTACTCAGGTGGAATAATCAATCTAGGTATAGAAATACTTCCCACAAAAAAAATGCAAATTGAAATGTCTTCAGGTGTGGCCTATTTTGAAGGGGAAGTATACAATGTATTGAGACATGGTAGAAATAACCCTCCAGTCCCATTATTAATAATGGGAATTGAACCTTAGCTCCTTATAACTGCTATTTTATTAATTAGGAGATAAATATGGTATATTTATATTCCAAACCTTAGTATGATCGTGCTTTTTAAAATCTTCCCTTTCGGAATAATTATTCTTGAAGTTTAACCGGGATAGGATTAAATTACTTTTTAGAGGGCTTAAAAAACAAGTCAGGAGGACCATATTTGTCCAGGACCTATGTAGAGACTTCCACCTTTCTGCTGGAAGGTATTGATGAGATGGTAAGGGAAGGTTACTACAATGACCGCTCTGAAGGGGTTAACGATGCCATAAGATTGCTGCTTAAGCAATATAAAGTATCCAAACTGCACCAGAAGGATGTGAAAAGAGATGAGGCTAAGTAAGTTGACCTGATCTGTAAAGTATGAAAAAGTGCTTTTCCGCCAGCAAATGGGGAGCATGACTATAGAGGGTAAAGGTGTGCTAATTCAATATGGTATGAATCCTGACGGCGAAAGAATGGTTGATTTCCAACTCAAAGCCAGGGGCATTTCCGATGAAAAACTGATTGCGATTATGTCAATCATTCCCCGTCACCTCTTTATTTCCGGAAAAAAGCGCAGCGAATCTTATGGTGACTATCCTCTATCTATTGGCTGCAGACAGACTATTTCCCAGCCTTACATGGTTGCTGTAATGACCGAAGAGCTCAGGTTGACCGGCAGGGAAAAAGTGCTGGAGGTAGGTACGGGAAGCGGTTACCAGACGGCAGTGCTGGCTGAGTTAGCTCTAGAAGTTTATACTGTAGAGAGGATACCACAGCTGCTCAAGCGCAGTAAAAAACTGCTGACAGAACTTGGTTACCCGAATATTTACTTCCGCAGTGGTGATGGCTCAAGAGGATGGCCGGAAGCCGCACCCTTTGATAGAATATTAGTGACTGCAGCAGCATCCTCAATTCCCCCGGAGCTTAAAGAGCAGCTGGCGGATAACGGTATATTGGTTATTCCGGTAGGAGGCAGCAGCAATTATCAGCAGCTTACCATACTGCGGCGCTCAGGAAATCATTTTGCAGTTGAAAGGGGTTTAGGCTGCAGGTTTGTGCCTCTCGTCCGTGAATAACCTTCTGTTTGAGGTGTATTGAAAAAAAGGTTGTTTTTTTTTATTCTGTGTTGAGCGAGGAGACAATATGACTGATGGGCAGAAAGATACTCTACAGCTGGTTACCTTCCAGTTGGGTGAGGAGAAATACGGCATTGATATAATGGAGGTTAAAGAGATTCAGAGATCACTGGAAATACGCGCCATTCCCAATGCTCCGCTCTATATAGAAGGTATTGCCAATTTACGGGGTACAATTATTCCAATTATAAACCTTCATCAGCGTTTTCATATTGATCCTGCCGACTTAAGCGAAGAAGAGCAGCTGTTAAACGGGACTATTATTATAAATATCAACAATATGTTATTAGGAGTAATTATTGATAAAATAGCCAGGGTTCTGACCATCCGGGTTAAGTCTATTCAACCACCTCCGCAGATGATATCGGGAATAGGCAGTGAGTACATTCAAGGTGTAGTAAATGAAGAGGGTGAGTATTTGATCATCCTGGATATAAACCGTCTTTTTAATCCAATAGAGCTTCAACGTATAAGCAGCATAAGTGAGTAAAAATAAAATATGGCAATTCCTATTTTCCGACCTTCTATAAAACGTAGAGATATGGATAAAGTGCTGACCTGCATGGTATCAGACCAGCTGGGCCCCGGGCCTCTGGCAAAAGAGTTCGCTCATTTTTTTTCCGATTATCTTGGAGCTGCCGGAGGGGTGGGTACGGTAAACTATCATACGGCAATCTCCGCGGCTTTAGATGCTTCCGGTGTAGAGAGGGGTGACCGGGTAATTATCTCAAGCTTAGCTCCTCAAGCCTATCTGGAGGTGTTCCGGCAGAAAGGTATTCAACCCCTTACAGCAGATGTAGAACCTGATACCTGTATGATTCTGCAGGACGAGGTAGAGCGTTTCATGGATAAAAATCCCAGAGCTATAATTATCAACAACACCTTAGGTTGTTATCCTGATCCGAAGGTCATTGATGATTACAGTCTGCCGGTAATTACAGATTTTTCTCAAGGGTTTAATAACGCGAATACTCCCGGGAAGGCAATGCAGGGTGACATTATGCTGCTTTCTTTAGCCGTGGATAATATCATTACTGCGGCAGGGGGGGGGCTGGTTTTGGCCCGCGGGAAAAAAGACTATAAGAACCTATCAGGTATCTTTGAGGGGCAAAGCGAGGATCTTCTGCTTTGCGATATGAATGCCGCGCTGGGGCTTGCACAGCTTAAAAATATTGAAAAATTCGTCGTCGCCAGAAAAGAGATCGGTGAAATTTTCAGACGCTCTCTGCAAAAATCGCGCCACCGGACTATAGCTGCCGGCCAGGATTCAGAAGTCAGTTTCTATTCCTTTCCGGTTCTTTTGGAATATGGTATAAAAGAGGTCAGGCAGTATGCGTTGAAGCAGGGCATTGAGACACGCCCCGCCTTTTTAAATTCCCTGGTGGCAGCGGAGGAACACCTGAAGCGAAGCTGCCCTAACAGTATGAGTCTGCTGTCCCGCTGCATTTTGTTTCCATTATATCCCTCACTGGGCAAGCGGAATGTGGAACTGATTTCCAGAGTACTTTCCACTCTTCCCTGACCTTTAAAACGCCTAACTTTACAAAAAAGAACCTTAAGGGTATAGTTTTACCAGCACGTAACAGTATATGGATATAGAAAATCAGCGGATACTTATAATTGTTAATACTCTGAAGGAAGGGACCTCGGTGGTCCTTGAAGAGGCGAAATCCTATTTCAAAGAGCGGGGAAAAGAAGTTTTGGTGATACCGGTGAATAATAATTTTTCGCCGGGAGGATTGTCCGATAAAGATATCGCTATTACCATGGGGGGCGATGGAACCCTGCTCCACTGTGCCAGAATTCTGGCAGGAGCGGATATTCCTATTCTGGGAGTAAATGTCGGTGATTTTGGCTTTATCACTGAAATTTCGAAGGATGAATGGATTGAAGCCTACGAAGAGTACCTGGCCGGTAAGCTCGGTGTTAGCAGGCGGGTTATGTTCAATGCAGATGTCACCAGAGAGGGATCAAGCATTGCCGTTTTCCGGGGCTTAAATGATGCAGTAATTCGCTCAAGCAGTGTTTCCAAGATTATACGTCTACGGGTATTTTTATCAAAAACCTATATCGGCAGGTACCGGGCTGATGGTGTTATACTTGCCACTCCCACGGGATCCACTGCCTATTCAATGGCTGCCGGCGGTCCGATACTGCATCCGGAAATGGATGCTTTTATTCTTAACCCAATCTGCCCCTTTACCCTCTCGAACCGCCCAATAATCATTCCGGGTAATGAATCGCTGGAAATTGAGATTGAAAGGGAACAGCGGGCCGGTACAATGCTTACTATTGACGGACAGGATGTATTTCAGCTCACTCCGGGCGACCGGGTGGTGGTGAAAAAATCCAGCAAGTGTTCTTTGATTATTCGCTCTAATAAGCGGAATTTTTATGAAGTATTGCGCACTAAACTTAATTGGGCGGGAGAACCCAATGCTTGAAGAACTGGTTGTTCATAATTATGCCTTAATCGATGAGTTAAACCTTCAATTTACCAGGGGCTTAAATATATTAACCGGAGAAACCGGAGCCGGAAAATCCATCCTCATAGGCGCTTTAGGACTTTTAGCCGGTCTTAAAGCAGATGTTGACTCTATACGCAGCGGCAGGGATGAACTCATGGTTTCTGGTATTGTTAATGTGCAGAGAATTCCAGAGGCTTTGAGCCTGCTTAAGGAGCATGGTATTGAGCCTGAAGGGGGAAGCATAATAATACGACGGGCGGTGAAAAAGAATGGCCGGAGCTCAATTTTTATTCAGTCCCTGCCGGTCACCCAGAAGGTGCTGCGTGAGCTTTCCCGTCTGCTTTTTGACCTGCACGGCCAGCATGAACATCAATCGCTGCTGGAGGTTGAGAACCACAGAAAGCTCCTGGACCGTTATGGCGGATTGGAAGCGGCAGCTTCAAGTTTTCAGTCCAGCTATACCGGATTAATCAGGCTCCGGGAGCGCTATTCAACTCTCCTGGCCAATGAGAAAGAACAGCTCCGTGAAATAGACTTGTTGAAGTTCTCGATCAAGGAGATAGGAGAGGCCTCGCTTAAGATCGGCGAAGAGGAAGAGTTGGAAAAAGAGCAGAGGATAATGGTAAACCATGAAAAACTCTTCCGTTCTTTGGAAGAGGTTTATATCTCTATCTCCGAGAATAGAGGCGGAACCGCGGCTGATCTCAACCGAGCCAGGCAGGCTTTGTCAGAAGCTCTTGAAATTGATAAGGGCCTGGAGGGACGACAGAAGCAGCTGGATAATATCTATTATGAGCTTGAGGATTTAACCGAGGGTATCAGAAGCTACCGGGCAGGGATCGAGTTTGATCCCCGGCGGTTGGAAGTAGTCGAAGAGAGACTTGCTGTTATTAAGCGTCTTCAGAAAAAGTATGCGCCCGGTATAGAAGAAATCCTTCGGCACGGCCGTCTCTGCGAGGAGAAATTGGAAAGGATAGAGAACCGGGAAGAAGAAAAGGCGAGTCTGGCTAAGGCGGTGGCTGAGATAGAAATAGAGGTAAAGCAGAAAGCTAAAGAATTATCCGCTTCCAGAAAGAGCGCCGCTGCAGTACTCCAGGGCAAGGTTGAGGAGGAATTGCAGCAACTGGGAATGCCTAAGGCACACTTTAAAGTTGAGGTACATGAACGCCGCAATAAGGAAGGAAAGCTCATCTACACTCAAACCGGAAAGGATCATGTGGAGTTTTTGATCACCCCTAATCCTGGTGAACCCTTTAAGAAACTTGTTCAGATTGCCTCGGGCGGTGAGATATCAAGGGTTATGCTGGCTATCAAATCGGTTCTGGCTGAGTCTGATCACGTGTCTTCTCTAATTTTTGATGAAGTGGATGCCGGAATCGGGGGCGAAATTGCGCTTTCGGTGGGCCGGCACCTTAAAGGTTTGTCCGCCTCAAAACAGATTCTGTGTATTACTCACCTTGCAACTATCGCAGCTCAGGCCGATAATCATATCAAAGTAGAAAAAATTCTTCACAGTGGCCGGGCCATTGTGTGTGTAGAAGGGGTTAAAGGTGAATCCCGCCGTGAGGAGATTGCCAGGATGCTTGCCGGTGATAAGAGCGGGGAGACTTCCTTAAGGCATGCTGATGAGTTGTTGAGGAAATATTCTCTTTAAATAAGCGAGGGTGGTCTGTCAATGAAAAAGATTAGTAAAGAGGCAAAACTGAGATATAATGATAGGATAAAAGAATACAAATACCATATTACAGTGATCAACTCAATATGCAAAGAGCTGGATACCAAAATCAAATCAAAACCGGAAGAGGTTAATTATGAAAGGCTGAAGCTGGCCAATGAAAATCTTAATCTGTTATCCTACTATATTTTGATGAACTCTCTTTCTTTATCTTTGCTGGGAATTAGAAATGAGGGTTTCTTAAATGAAGCGCGTAAGTGTTGTTATAAGAGTATTATCAGCCTTGAGGAAATAGTTACTCCTTATGTGGATTCTCCTTTTTCGGATTATGAAGAGGGGTTGCTCAGTGTTCATCGCTATTCAGATGAGGACAGACATGAGCTTGTCAGAAAACTGGGATATTCAATTCAGTCAGTTAAACAGGGCTTTGGTGAAAATTCCAAATGGCGCTGGTCATTTGTTGAGCTCGAGGGGAGGTTTGCAGCTGTTACCAAGAATCTGATAAACATGAAAACCTTTATTGCTCAGCTTGACCCCAGGGTTGAAGGATACTCTAAGAGACTTGCTCATCTCATTTTGGCCCAGCGCCTTCTCCAGCAGACTGCAGACAGGTATCGAGAAAAATATGAATTATCCAGCTTAAATCTTGAGGATATGAGAAAGGCTTTGGTTTTCCTGTCAGCCCTTAAGCGGATTCATGTTCTGCTTGGGGAGGTTGAAAAAGCGGAAGTAATAAAGAAGAAGATAGATGTCTGGAAAATAAAGCTGGAATCTGATCAATTGAGGCTTGAGCAGGCTTCCAGGAAAGCAAAAGCTTCCAGAGCACAGGAAAAGAAGGGCGTCAGGAAATAATCTTAGAAATGCAGAAAAAGAAAAACACGGGTAAATTGCTATTAATTACCTTTTTAGTGCTTATAAGCTACTTTTTTCTGTTCCCTTATCCTCTGGGAAGGGAACTGCACCTCAAACCAGTCTGGACTAAGGAATTAAGGGCAGGTAACTTCAACGGCAAAGCTGAAAACGAGCCATTCACCTGGTTAAAGACGGGTGATTTCTTTGGTTATTTTAATCTTTCCGGTGATTTTTATTATGTGGGCCGGGTCTTTTTCGATGTTGCTCTGTCGAATACAGGGTTTGTTAATTTTGCAAAAATAACGGAAAATCTGGTGTTTATTGATAATAAGGGCCGCTTCTTATTCAGTTTTGAAAGCTACGGCTATCCGGTATTGTCTGATCAGGGCGAGAGGCTTTTTACTGTAAATACGGATCTTTGCGGAATCCGGGAATTAAACCGGGAAGGGGAATTGCTGTGGCAAAAAGAATTTGCCACACCCATAACCACTCTCTCTATAAAGGAAGATTACCTGCTTATAGGTTTATTGGAGGGCAGATTTGAGCTTCTTGACAGGGAGGGATTGCTTGAGTTCGAGTTTACACCAACCGGAAGCCGAATAGAGACGATACTTGGAGTAGCGGAGATGCAGGGAAGGCTGGCTGTTATTTCCGGTATAGATCCGCAGCAGCTCTCTGTTTTCGAGAAAAAAGACCAGGGCTTTGCTCCAATATTCACCCGGAATCTGGACACGGATTTTCGCCGGGAGGTAATAATCGCTTTTTCTGAGGATGGAAGGTATCTGCTCCTTGAAGGTTATAATGAAGTTAGCGTGCTTGATATGAATAATCGCAGCAGCTATTCTCTGCCCATAAACGGGAGGTTAAAATATTTCAGCAATGCAAATGAAATACTGATAACCCTGTCAGGGGTCGGAGGCAGTACAATATTCCAGGTATCCGGATTACCTAATCAACTGCTTTACTCTGAATTAATCAGCACTGAGGATGTATTCTTAAGGCAAATAAATGAGCATTTGTTTTTAGCCATTAATGGTCACCTGGTGCGTATTGATGTCCTGGAGAGCTGAACTTTTGAGAAACTTGCTTGTTTTTATTTATCTTCTTCTTTCATTTACAGTAAATGCACTTGAATGGCCTGTGGAGAAGATAATTCTAACCGCAACCTTTGGTGAAAGCCGGCAGGATCACTTTCATACAGGTATAGATATAGGCGGTGGTGAACAAACCATATTTCCTATTTCTTCCGGAGAAGTGGTTTTTGCTTATGAGAAGAGAGGTGATTATTCATCCCTGCCGGTGGGTTTGGGTAATTTTATTGTTCTGCAGCATCAGGAGGGTATCAGGTCCATCTACTGTCATTTAAAGGATGACACACTGAAGCGGTCGTTAACCGAGTTCAACCTGCAGGATCCTCTGGGGACCATTGGTGATAGCGGCCATTCTCAAGGTAAGCATTTGCACTTGAGCATTATTGATTCAGAGATGAAAACAATTATTAATCCCTTTCTGGTATTGCCGCCGTTAACTGACAGGCAAGCCCCTGTTATCCGGCGCCTCTTCATGAAAGGTGAGGGAGATCTGGTTGAGCTTAGAGAGGGGGACGAGCTTAAGACTGGTGAAGTGCATATTCTGGCAGAGATTTACGACTTAAGGGAGGATGTCTCCTTCATCTGGAAACTGGCCCCCTATAAGATATTGCTCTATGTTAACGGCCAGGAAGTTAACCAGGTTAGTTTCAACTTTCTTCAGGCCGAAGAGGGGCGTTTGGTGCTTAGTGACAGTAGGGATGGTTATGGGAATTTGTATGTATCAGATTGGATATACAAACTGGGAAGTCTTGATTTAACCCCGGGAGAGATGCACATGCAGATTTCCACCCGTGATTTTGCCGGAAATGTAAGCCAGCGTGAATACTTTTTTCAGGTAAAAAATTGAAATTAATGAAAACCTTTTCAACTGTTCCCGGAAAAGAGCGCTCACGGGATGTTGCCTGCAATTTATGTTTGTCAAATCATTATAAAACCTTACTTAGAAGCGCTGATTTTCTTTTTGTAAAGTGCAGCTCCTGCGGTCTGATCTACCAGAATCCTCAGCCCTTTTTTGCCGACCTTAAAGAACGTTACACTACTGATTACTTCAAGTATGAATTTAATAATGAAGAGAATTTTTTTGGGCTTATGAAGCTGGGCCTTAAAGATATTGGCATGGATCAACTTAAACCGGAGAATGGGCGGGGGTGTTTTCTGGATATCGGCTGTGCCACAGGAAAACTAATGGAAGATATGCGCGGCCGGGGATGGCAGGTACAGGGAGTGGACCTGTGCCGGAAATCCGCAGAGTATGGTTGGAAAAAGCGTAAAGTCAGAATATTTGCCGGTACCCTTGAGCAGGCTGCTTTTCAATCCGGAAGCTTCAATATTATTCACTCCTCTCACCTCATTGAGCATGTGCCTGATCCCAGGGCATTCATCAGAGAGATAAAAAGGATATTACTGCCAGGGGGGCAGGCTATTATAACCACTCCCAATATCTCCGGTTTCCAGGCGCGGCTTTTTCGGAAAAAATGGCGATCAGCTATTGGGGATCACCTTACCCTTTTTTCAGTATCCACATTGAAGCGGTTGCTCCGTGAAGAGGGATTCAAGGTCCTTAAAATAAGAACCTGGGGTGGCCTGGCAGCCGGCACAGCACCCCTTATTATCAAAAAACCCGCGGATTATCTGGCTAAGAAATTCGGATTTGGTGATGTCATGCTTTTCCTGGTTGAGAAGTAGTCAAAAATCCTCTTATAATTCGTACAACTTCCAAAAATCTAAGAAGCTAAAAAAGGTTTAAAGGATAAACACCCTTCTCTGTTAATCCCTTTATATTTTCAGCTACATATTTCCTGTCCTCTCTATAGGTTATACCAAACCAGTTATCTTTGGACGAAAGAACCTTTACACTGGCCTCTCCACCACGAATAAGGGAATCCACCATAGAGGGGATAAAATATTCTGACTTTAGTTCTGTGCCTCTATTTTCCAGAAACTTGATAAAAAGCCTTTCCAGATGAGCAAAGAGCGCGGGCGTGAAACCAAACATATTAAGTGAGACTATCTCATCTCCTGTAAGTGGCAGAATTGAACCGTCAGCCAGATAAGCTTTGGCAGCTGCGCCTGCTTTTTCAATTTTGGTCAGCTCCACTACTTCGTGCAAAAAACCTTTTTGATTAATGGTACAAACCCCGCGGGAAACAGAACCATTCTCAGAGAGGGTGTTGCGCAGCAGATAACCGACCATAGCGTAATCATTACCGGCGGGATTAACATTACTCAAATAGTCAGCCAATATTTTATGACTATCAGCGCCATAAAAGTCATCCCCGTTTATTACAGCAAAGGGCGCGTTAATAACATCTTTGGCAGTTAGAATTGCCTGACCGGTGCCCCAGGGCTTTTCCCTTCCCTCTGGGACTGTAAATCCCACAGGCAGGTTAGAGAGTTCCTGATATACATACTCTATCCGGATTCTGTTTTCATACTTATTGCCGATAAATTCCTTGAAATCCTTCTCTATATCTTTACGGATAACAAAAACAAGTTTATCAAACCCCGCTTTTATCGCGTCATAAACAGAGTAATCGATAATAGCCTCACCGTTTACCCCTACCGGGTCAATCTGTTTCAGTCCACCGTAACGGCTGCCTATGCCGGCGGCTAATACTAATAATGTTGGTTTCATTATCCTTTCCTTTAATTAGCAATTCCCCTTTAAACTATGCATCTGCCCTACATCTATCATAATCATTTTTTTAGAAAAAAACAGCTTGACATTATTGACATCAAGTACTAATATTATAATGTACTATTACTATAATACAATAATGATTGCTCAAATATCAGGAGGAAGTCGTGAATTTGGAAGAAAGAATAATGGAAAAACTGGCGAGTTTTGTTACAAAGTACAAATGGTTAATTCTTGGGGCCGGGGTTGTCCTCTTTGTTCTAAGCATTATTGCCGCCGGGAACATTCAGCTCAAAACAGAGATGAAAGACATGATGCCGAAGGATGATCCCTGGATAGAGAGCTATTCTGAGATCGATGATCTTTTTTCCGGCGGGTCTAATGTTATCATTACTGTTGAGGGAGAGGATAAACAGCAACTGGCCGAAGTTGCAGAGAGAATTGTCAGTGAGATAGAGGCTAACAAGGCTGTAATGGAAATTACCCGGGCCATTAATTTAAAGCTTGAACGGGAATTTATCGAAAACTGGGGGCTCCTGTTTCAGAAGAAGAGCGATCTTGAGCGTACCAGGAACCAGTTTGCAGAATTGAATCTGCTCCCCTTTCTCAAATCCATGAACGATTCCTTTGAGGAGACCTATACAGGGGACAGCGCGGAAGAAGAAATGTCGAATGCCCGTCAGGAGAAGGAAGCCGTAGGTATGCTCAATCAGATGGATGATTTTTTTACCCTTTTGGCGGATTACCTGAAGAATCCTGAAAGTGTATCCCCGGAAGAACAGGGGAGGGTGCTGGCGGAAATCTTTCTGTACGGCAGTCAGTACGGCTACAGCCCGGATAACAGTATGCTCATGTTTACTCTGATACCCGATTTTAACTGTATCGAATTTGACAAGATCATGGTGATGATGGATGAACTCAATAAAATTAAAGCACAGGTTGAAAATGATTTCCCGGGTATAAAGATTGGTTATACGGGAGATGTTCCTATACAGGCTGATGAGCAGTATGCCATGAGCTTTGATTTGATGATTCCTGCCCTGATTGCCATTGCTCTGATCCTGGTCCTGTTCATTTTTTCCTTTGACCAGCTCCGGTCAATTCTGTTCATCCTTGTTTCTCTTGTCATGGGCATTGCTTTTAATTACGGCTTCTTAGGTGTTACTATCAAAGAGATAAATATGCTCACCAGTATGATGTCTGTTCTCCTTGTAGGTCTGGGCGTTGATTATGGAATCCAGATTGTAACCAATTTCAATACCTACCGCAAAGAAGGTCATGATCCTGTTGAAGCGCTAAGATTGACCTACACCAGGGCCGGAATGGGAATATTTCTTGCGGCTCTGACTACCGCTCTGGCCTTCTTTGTTATGGCGGCCACAGGATCCCACGCCTTTGCCCAGTTCGGTATTGTCCTTGGCACAGGTATCCTTCAGTGTTTTCTTGCCATGTTCTTTATTCTGCCTGCTTTCCTCCTGGCTTTTGGCAAGAAGAATTTTACTAAGAAGCATATCCCTGTTATAAACTACAATTTTCTTGCCGGCCTGGGAAAGGCGGCCCACAACCATAGGATCTTTACCATAATTGCCGGAATTATTGTCACGGGGGGGCTGCTCTTTACAGCTGTCACTGCAAACAGGATGGAATATGATCTTATGTCTCTGGAGCCCGATGACATGCCTTCAATAATTCAATATGAAAAGATTATGGATAAATATGGGATTAATCCCTTTCAGGCCATGGTAATAGCCGAATCGGTAGAGGAAGCAAGAGAATTTACAGATGCTCTGGAGGATGTGTATCTTGTAGGCGATATCTCGACTATTTCCGACCTGCTGCCTCCTCATGGTGAACAGGATGAGCGGCTGGAGGTGATCAGAGAGATCCGGGCCATGCCCCGGCGATATGGAGAAATTGAATATAGATCCGATAATCTGGACTCCCTTCTTTATGAGATTCAGCGTTTCGAATGGAACATAATAGAGATGGGGGACCTCTCGGTTGCCGGTCTGGGGGAGAATAACAGAATCGTACAGAAGAGAAACGAACTTGTAAGAGAAATATTCGGCGCCGAAGTGGGGAAGCCCGGGAAGGAGATCTTTCAGAATCTTATAAAACTCATAGAAAGTGATCCTGATAAGTACGGCAGGCGTCTGACGGAACTCGATAGCTATTTTGCTCCTGCTATGGACGGTATTGTAAATAAAATGGCAGCCTCTGACAGAGCCATGACCATGGAGGACCTGCCTGAATCAATTATCAATACCTTCATGGACGATTCAGGTAAATACAATCTTGTTACGATCTTTCCCAAAGAAGATGTCTTTAAAGATTTAGAGAGTATGGAGAGACTCAACCATGTCCTCTATGAAGTCTCGCCCAGGATTACCGGGATGACCCAGATAACCACGGCCTGGATGGAAGAGGCCACCTCCTCTACCCTTAAGGCCGGATTGTACATACTGGCAGCAGTCCTGATCTTCCTCTTGATATCATTCAGAAGCATTCGCTACACCCTTTTGGCTGCGGCCCCCCTGGTTATCGGAATGATCTGGATGCTGGGCATCTATCCTCTAATAGGGCTGAAACTGAATATCGTTAATATAATCGTGATTCCCCTGGTAATCGGAATGGGGATCGATTGCGGAATACACCTTGCCCACAGATTTCAGGTGGAACAGGATATAAACGCAGTCTACAGATATACCGGTAAGGCAGTTTTCCTGTCGGCTTTTACCACAATGATAGGTTTCGGCTCACTGGGGCTGATCGGGAAGTTTCCATCCCTTTCTTCCATGGGGATGATTCTCTTTATTGGAATTGCCAGCTGTCTGGCGGCTTCCCTGCTTGTACTGCCTGCGCTGCTAGTTTTCGGTAAAAATGGAAATAACAAAGGAGGAAAAAAATGAAGATAAAGATATTTGGGGTAATTCTGGTGCTTTTGCTTATAACCGGGGTAATTAATGTGGGCGCCGCTGAAGATCCCTATGCAATAATCGATTTGGTAGAAGAGAAACAGTCGGTTGATACGGGCAAGTCGGAGATAAGCATGATAGTATACCCCGATCTTCACGATAAGAATAATCACAGGGATATGAGGATACTATCCTACTCCCGGGGGGAAGATGAATCCTACATGGAATTCATTACACCCAGATCGATCAAGGGCTTGAGGATTCTTTCGGTAGAGGGTAATCAGTGGGTGTTTTTCCCATCCACCGGCAGAGTGCGGAAGATAGCGGCGAAATCCAAGAAAGAATCTGTTAGCGGAGTTGGGGGAGATTTCTCCTACGAAGACCTGGGCGGCGGGAATATGAAAGAGAAGTATAACCTGACTCTTCTGGAAAGTAATGCGGATAGCTGGATCATAGAGGGCCTGGCCAAAGATGAGGAGAGCGCCTATTCCCGCATAGTCATGACCATAGACAAGGAAAAAGTAATGATGATGAAAATCGAATACCATACCGAGGAGGAAGGCCACTATAAGGACCTCATTATCCAGAAAGTAGGGAACATTGGGGGCAGGGAGGTCCCTGTGCAGATGGTCATGGTCAACAGGAAGAAAGAGAGTATGACAGTGATCGTAATCCATACAGCCGAATACGATATTCCCATTGACGACCGCTATTTTAACCCTGTCAGATTTTACAGGTAAGGAAAGCTTTATGAAGAAGATATTCATATGGGGCTTTCTGGTTCTGCTTCTCGCATCAGGTATGTTAGGAGCCCAGGATTATGATCTGGATATCGATATCGATCTGACAGAGAGTTTCGAAAGCGAAGAAACTGCGGCCCCCTTCAGCCTCTACGGCTACCTGGTTAATTTCAGCACCATTAACCTCTATACCAGCGGGTTCAGGATTGAAGAGGCGGAAATGGGAAACACCCTCTACCTGCGGCTCAAAGGAGATTCCGAACCGGAGGATGGACTCCATTTCCATTTTGAAGCCTCCTACACCGGGAGCACCGGCAACCAGAATCCGCTGGCCATTTATGAGAGCTACGGTATGGAGACCGGCCAGGCTGATCACCCCTACACAGACTTTGTACAGAGCCTTGCCGTGGATCATCTCTGGGGATCGGCTGCCATCGGTCCCCTGGATCTGCAGTTCGGCAAAATGCCTATTGCCTGGGGAACAGGCTATGTGTTTAATCCCACCGCCCGAACGGCACCTTCCGCCTTCATGGAGACGGTTTCTGAGGAGACCCCCGGAACTATCGGGCTTGCTCCCTCTGTGCAGCTGGGCCCCGGCCTCGCCCTCCAGGGATACCTTGCCTTTCAGGATAGGAACCATCTGACTTCGGCAGCCTTAAGCGACGGGGATTTCAATAATCTTCCCTTCGGCGTTAAATTACAGGGTGCTGCCGGGCGCTTTGATCTCTCGGCCGGGTTTATTAAAGAGGTTGTAAACAGCGGCTCTTCCTACACCCGCTACTACTATCTGAGCGGAGACTTTGCGGGGGCAGTATGGAATTTCGGCATCTACGGGGAAGCCTCTCTCAGGTTCCCGGGGTCAGGAAGTTCTATCACTCTTAACTACAGCGCTTATGAACCCCTGGATATGCTGGAACTCGCTACAGGTTTTGACTATACCATTCCCGGAATCGATGTTGTAAGCCGGGTTGAGTACTATCACCATGGACCGGGGGAATCCTCGAAGGATCTTTACGACAACACAAAGCTCCTGTCCGGTGAACTGATGGTTCAGGGAGAGGACTATATCTTTCTCCATCTGGAGAGGCAACTCTTCAATTATCTTACCATCTCCGCAGGGGGGATGTTCAACCTTAACGATTTCTCGGGTGTAATCTTTCCCGGTATCAGTTATGAGCTCTATTCGAACTTTATTGTTTCCATGGGGGGCTACCTCTTTGCCGGAGGGGCGGACACCGAGTTCGGGGGCGAGTATGGCCCTGAATCGATCGATCTGACCGAGCCTGCCCTCTATGTCAGGATGAAGCTGAGCTTTTAGCAGGGGGCAGCTGCTCACGCATTGGAAAAACATATTTTTCCACTATTTCCCTGCCTGAGCCCTGTTCCGCTATATTGCTATGGGCAGAGCCGATACTCTGCAGGAAGCCTTTCAGCAGCTTTTCCCCGGTGAAGGGAGAATAGAGCTCGATTGCCCTGACTGCATAGGCTAAGTTCTGAATAGTCTCAATGCCGGAAAGATCGGAAAAAAACCAGCCGCAGGAGGTAAACATAAACATGGCATATTTCTGGCCTTCGAGAAGATTGAAAAAAATTGCTTCACTATCATGATCCTGCTGATTGATCTTGTTTAAAAAACCGGCTGCAAATTCTTTTCTGCTCCTGCGGCCTTCAATTACCTCAATATACTGGTTGCGGATCACCAGGGGATCGAAGGAGGAAAAGCGCTTCATCTCAAGCGAGTACACTTTTTCCAGCTTATTCTTCAGCTTATTCAGGGATTCCCTTAATGGTTTACGCCAGCGCTGGTTCCAGCCCTCCTTGCCGCCGGTAGAACAACCGCAGTTTTTATACCAGCGGCTAACGCCATGGGAACAGCTCCATGAGGTGCCAAGGTTATCTTCACCACCTTTTAGTTTAACCAGGAATTGGGGGGGATGCTCCTCTAAATAAAGGCCGTAGTTGGTAAGCTGAAAATCATCCCTCTTTTCGATTAACCGGATCAGGGCGGCAAGACACATATCGCCAAAGGGTTCATGATGGCCGTAAATTTCCCCGTCCGTGGCTATATTTATCAGGTTCTTCACCGGATCACTATTTTTAAAAGAGCTGATTTGGGTATATAGACTATCAGCGTTGTGGAGATAGTGAGAGAATGAGATGCCTGATGCCAGAGAATGGTTATAGAAAAATAGCGCAATCGAGCCTTCAGGCCTGTTGATCTGGTAGACCCGGTCAGACGGTATTGGTTTGTCTGCCAGAGTTTGCCATTTAGTTGACGGTTTAGGCGAGTAGGCCGCCGCCTGCCATGGCGAAAGGATAATGAATTTAATACCCTCTTCAATAAGCAGGTCAAGAATTGCGTTGTTAACAGCCGCCTCAGGAAGCCACAAACCTTCGGAACTGCGGCCGAAGTGGAGTTGAAAATGTTTAAGACCCCAGAGGATCTGGGTCCTGGCTTCTTCAGTTGAGCAGAGCGGCAGAATAGAATGGTTATAGGACTGGGCTATGGCGTTGCCGTGACCCTTATTGAACTTCAAGCTTTGACGGTCTGCCTCGATTATGCGGCTGTAAACCTCCGGATCCGATGGAGAATCTTTAAGCCAGGAAAGCAGGGTAGGGCCGAAATTGAAGGATATGTACCGGTAATTGTTGACAATATCAAGGATTAATCCCTTGTTATCTAATATTTTGGAAAATGCATTAGCCGCATAACATTCACGGGTAATTCTATAGTTCCAGTTTGAGTAAGGCGCAGCGGATTTCTGGACCGGGATCAGCCCTGACCAGGGGTCCTCGCGGGGTGGTTGATAGAAATGGCCGTGAATGATGAGCTTATTCCGCATGGTAGGGATTCTTTACTCTTTTCTTCTTTTTGTAAAGAGAGCCTGACTGTAAAGAGGTCGTATAAACGGGTTGACACATTTTTCTCTTTTATCTAGGATATTCCTATGACAGAAGAGCGTCTCCATACCTTTCCTTTAATGGAGCTCAAGAAAATTGCTGCTGAAGTTGGAGTTGAGATTACCGGTCCTTACCAGGAAACAATCAAAGATAGACAGGACATTATTACCTTAATCCTGGAAGCATACAGAGAAACGAAAAGAGAAAGAGAAGAGCAGAATAATCTTCCCATTAAAGCTGAAGAAAAAAAATATGAAATAACCCAGGATGATGAAGTCTACCGGTGTGATAGATATGAATATCCCATTCCAGCCGGCTATAATGAAACCAAAGTGGTGCTCATGGTGCGTGATCCCCATTGGGCTTTTGCCTATTGGGATATAAAAAAGACAAAAGCCAGAGAAATTAGATCTTACTCTGATTTTGAAAGCTTGCTGTTAAGGGTATACGAAGTGGATAGTGAAGACTTGAGCTATTCCGATACAGGCAGCAGCTTCGATATACCTATTCAATTTACCGATAACAGCTGGTATATTTATCTGCCGGATGAAGACAGTTCTTACTTCATGGAGCTTTCTTTCCAGTCCGGGGGCCGCTATCAGGTACTGAGCAGGTCAAATATTATCATAACACCCCGTGAAACAATGAGTGAATGTGGTGGTGTGCAGGGTGGAGAGTTGGCAGCTCTGATTGAAGAGACCTACCACCAGTCGCGCCGGTCATCTATCAGTTCAATAACTATTCCCCAGAGAATAATAAGATGAGCAAGGGATATTTAACCTTCGTTCTGCACTGTCATTTGCCCTTTGTTCGTCATCCCGAACATCCGCGTTTCCTGGAAGAAGATTGGCTCTTTGAAGCTATATCGGAAACTTATTTACCCTTACTAAGGGTCTTTGAAAGAGTGCGGCGAGATGGAATGAATTTCCGCCTTACCCTGTCGATTTCACCAACTCTGACCGCTATGCTGCAGGATGAGCTGCTTCAGAACCGTTATATTCAGCATGTAAAGCGGCTCATTGAGCTCAGTAAAGAGGAAATCAAAAGAACTGCTTCAGAAAAAAAATTAAATAAATTAGCCAGAATGTATCTTGGCTTCTTTGAAGAGAATCTTAAATATTTTACCGAAGAATATAACTGCAATCTGCTGACCGGCTTTAAGTTTTTCCAGAAAGAGGGATTTCTGGAGCTGATCACCACGGTTGCTACTCACTGTTTTCTGCCGCTGATGCAGGTGACGCCCCGGGGGGTTGAGGCGCAAATCAGAGTTGCCGTAGAATCCCATGTAGAGAGTTTCGGCAGTGTTCCTGAAGGCATCTGGCTGCCGGAGTGTGGTTTTTATCCGGGTGTGGAAGAATTTCTTGATAAAGAGGGAGTTAAGTATTTTTTCGTTGACACCCGCGGCATACTTCTGGCACGGGAGAAGCCGCTTAATGGGGTGTATGCGCCCATCTTGTGCAATAATGGCGTAGCTGCTTTCGGCCGGGACCCTGTAGCGGCTGAGACTGTCTGGTCTTCTGAGGAAGGGTATCCCGGACATTATGCCTACCGGGAGTTTTATAGAGACATCGGTTTTGATCTTCCCCTGGAGTATATTAAGGATTATCTGCCTGAAGGGTCTGTGCGGGTGAATACCGGGATCAAGTACTATGCGGTTACCGGAAGAACTGAGGATAAGGTCCTCTACAATCGGAACGAGGCTTTGCGTAAAGCCGATGAACATGGGGCGCACATTGTCGATTCATTGATCAGACGGATGGAGAGGTTGTCGTCCCTTATGGATAGGGAACCATTATTCGTTTGTCCATACGATGCGGAACTCTTCGGCCATTGGTGGTTTGAAGGTCCGCAGTGGATTGAGAGCCTGATCCGTAGAACCGCCATTGCCCGTGACAGGATAGAAATGATCACGCCGGCTGATTATCTTAAGCGCTATCCGGATAATCCAAAATCAGAACTCTGTTTTTCGAGCTGGGGGAATAAAGGATATGCTGAGGTGTGGCTCGAGAGGAGCAATGATTGGATTTACCCCCATCTCCATAAAATAACCGAGCTGATGGTAGATCTGGCCAGGACAAATAAAGAAGCCTCCGGTCTGCGCCGGCGGGCATTGAATCAGGCGGCCAGGGAACTGCTTCTCTCTCAGGCTTCAGACTGGGCTTTTATTATGAAGATGAAAACAACCTCGTCTTATGCGGTACGGCGAACCAGGGAACACATCTATAATTTTACCCGTCTTCATGAATCAATAACAGCTGGAACTATAGATCAGGAATGGTTGTCCTGTCTTGAGCAGAGAAACAATATCTTTCCTTTTATTGACTACCGGATTTACAGTCCTTAAAAGATGCTATTTTTCAATAGTCAGTAATTTATCAAATTTTATCAGCTGAAAAGTATTAAATAGAGAATCGCTGCAGCCTTTGATTTGAATGATTCGATCCTGTTCGGCTAGGCGTTTACGGAAAAGAAGAATTTTTCCTATAGAGGAAGAATTAATTGAGTTTACCTCTTTCAGATTTAAGGTGATTATCTTATGCGAGCCGGCGGCCAGCTCCTCAAGATTTTTCTGGAATTCATCGGCCGGTTCTCCGTTTAAGGGGCCGGTTACCTGCAGATTGATTTCATCGTTGGAGATTTCCCTTTTTAAAAACATTCTTTAACTCCTCTTTAACTGGAATATTATTCGGAAGAAATGTCCTGTTCCTCTTCTGTGCTTTCTTTGATCAGTGGAAAAGACATCACTTTGCTCTGCTTTGCTTCTGAGAATTCTTCAATAAGAGAGACTGTCTGAAAGGGGATCATAAGATTCTTCGATTTTCCAAAGGCACGAAAAACATCCTCTTCAGAGGGGTTAATTATAAGCTTCTGCTCTTTGGAAAAGACTAAATCCTTAATGGATACAAAATAAGGATGGGTCAGGTCCAACTTCTCTGCAGTGAGCTGAATCTCTTTATTTTTCCATTTGAAGTATACCCGGTACATGGACAAGCAGGCCAATTCCTCCCTGGTGTAAATGTACTATAAAGATACTATTTTTATAGATAGTTAGTCAATTTGTGTTTTTACCACACATATATATAGTAATATTTATCCATTTCAGCTTATTTTAGCCATACAAAGGGAAAAGATTATTGACAATTATATGTGATGGACTACTATGGAATTCAATAAGTGGGAAAAAGTGGGAGGTAATAGTAAAAAGTGGAAGTATTTTAATGATGAGGGGCGAATTCAAGTACTCTTTGGATGAAAAAGGAAGATTGATGATTCCTGCCAGGGTGCGCAATGAAATTCTTGGCAATGCATTGATCATAACCAGGGGCGTGGAAAAATGTCTCTGGTTGTTTGCACCTGAAGAGTGGAAAAGAATCGCCGGCAGTCTGCTTGATTCCACCTCACTCTTCCAGGAAAAAGCGAGATTGATACAGAGGCGAATTATCGCTCCCGCTCAGGATATAGAGATTGACCGTTCAGGCAGGATAGGTATTCCCTCCACCCTGCGTGATTATGCGGGGTTACAGAAGGAATGTAAAATATTAGCGATCCAAACCTATATTGAGATCTGGGATGACGAAACCTATACAGGATATCTTGATGAAACAGAGGCTCAATTTAAGGAGGCTGCTGAGGCAATAGGAAATAAACTGGCAGAGTAATTGGCAGGGTTATGGTTGGGAATATTGACAAAAAGAGTTTCAAGGCAAGCCATACACCGGTACTTCTGGCCGAAGTTATACAATTCTTAAGCTGCGGAGAGCAGAAATGCCTATTGGTGGATGCCAGGCTTGGGGAAGGGGGACATGCTGAAGCAATGCTTTCACTGTTCCCACGGATGATGGTGTTGGGAGTAGAGGTTGATGGGGATATCCTGAAGGTAGCCAGAGAGCGACTCAAGCGCTTTGGCAAGAGGATTGAAACATTTCATTCCTGGTCCCTTGAGTTCTTTAAGGAGTATGGAGAGCGGTTTACCGAGTTCCCCGACCGTATCTTTATTGACCTGGGTGTTTCCATGTTTCACTACCGTCAGAGCGGACGGGGTTTCTCCTTCAGAGAAGATGAGCCCCTGGATATGAGAATCGATAGGGAGCAGCCTTTAACTGCCGGGATTATTGTGAATGAGTATGGCCGCGAAGAACTGGAGAAACTGATCTTTGAGTATGGTGAAGAGAGATTCGCAGGGAGGATTTCCAGGAGTATTATTCGGGAGCGCTCCAAAGCTCCTATTAGAAGTGCGAAAGTTCTTGGGGAGATCATTAAAAGGTCAGTTCCGGCAAACAGGCGGTATGGCAGGATTCATCCGGCAACCAGAACTTTTCAAGCCTTAAGAATAGTGGTTAATAATGAACTTCAGGGCCTGCGGGAGGAGTTGGAATACAGTTTTCAGGTACTTAAAAATGGGGGGAAGATGGCCATTATTTCTTTCCACTCTCTGGAAGACAGGATAGTGAAGCACTTTTTTAAAGAGAAGAATAAATCCTGTACCTGTCCGGCTGAATGGCCGATTTGTCAATGTGGGGGCAAAAGAGAGCTTAAAATATTAACCCGGAAAGCGATCTTTGCGAAAGCCGCGGAGCAGGAAGCAAATCCGGCTTCAAGAAGTGCGCGTTTAAGGGTAGTAGAAAAGTTAAAATAATGAAGCGCTTAATTTTTATTGTCTTAACCCTGATTATTCCAATACTTTTTTTTGTCAATGTGTGGCAGGGCTTCCGCTATGAAAGAATGAAAAGGGAGGTCAGCCTCTTTGAATCGGAGCAAAAGGATTGGCTGGAGAAAAACAAGAAATTGATTGCTGCTCTGGCGGTATTCCGCTCTCCCGGCAGAATTGAAAGAATTGCTGAAAGTAAACTGGGATTGAAAAGGATTGATCCTGCAAGGGTATGGAGAATAATTTTACCGGAAAGGGTGCAGCAGAGTGGTGAGTAGTATGACAGTTGACAGGGCCCTCTTCAGCACGGAAGAACTGGCTGTGATAACCGGGGGGGTGATCAGGCAGGGAAGCAGGCGGCCGGTAAGTTCGGTGGCAATTGATTCGAGGCAGGTCATGGCAGATGCTCTCTTTATTCCTTTACCAGGCGAACACTTCGACGGACATCAATTCTTAAGGCAAGCATTAATCAATGGTGCATCGGCACTGCTGTTGGCTGACAGGGTATGGCCGTTAGAGGGAGAAGAGGTCGCCCGGCAGGCACGGGAGAGGGGCGCGGCTTTGATTACGGTTCCGGATACCTTAAAGGCATTACAGGATCTGGCCGGCAACCATATGCGGTCCATGACTGATCTAACCAGTATCGGTATTACCGGCAGTAGCGGTAAGACAACCACTAAAGAGATCCTGGGATCGATCCTCAGGCGGGAGGCGCCGGCCATTATTAATGAAGGTAATCTTAACTCAGAGATCGGCTTGCCGCTCTCTGTATTAAGAATTAAAGAAGAGCATAAATACGCGGTACTGGAAATGGCTATGAATCATGCCGGGGAAATGGCTGTTCTCGCCGATATTGTCCGGCCTGACGCTGCCTTGATCACTAATATCGGCCGGGCTCATATCGGCCTTTTAGGCTCTCAGGAAAGAATAGCGCTTGAGAAAAAGGAGATTTTCAAATTCTTCGATAACCGGCAGCTGGCATTTCTCTTTGAAGATGAGCCTTTTTTTGAATATTTAAGGTCAAATGTACAGGGAAGGATAATTCCCTTTGGACCCCGCAGTACACCGGGATTTGAGGGGAGCAAGAATCTGGGGTTGGCCGGATCAATCATCTACTGGGAGGGACTCCAGATTCACTTTCCCCTTTTTGGGACTTACAATCTGTTGAATGCACTATCCTCGATATCGGTATCGGTAGAGTTGGGGATAAGCAAAAGAAAAATAAAGCTGGGGTTGGAAGAGGTCAGGCCGATCTTCGGCAGATCACAGATTATCCGGGGTGCGGTAACTATTATCCATGATTGCTACAATGCCAATCCGGACTCTGCCGGCAGGCTTCTGGGATTTGTAAGGAAGCTATCCTGGAAAGGCAGAAAGGTAATGGTTCTGGGGAGTATGCTTGAGCTGGGACAGGATAGTACGCAGGCACATAGACAGATAGGCCGGGAGGCGGGACTTTCCGGCCTGGATGCGGTGATTTTTTTCGGCGCAGAAACTGAAACAGCCTATTCCGCCGCTTTGGAAGCGGGATTTTCCGGTTTCTTAAGCTGGACTGCAGATTTTGAAAAGCTGGTTCAGAAGCTGCAGGGTTATTTGAGGGAGGGTGATCTGCTGGTGCTTAAGGGGTCAAGGGCGGTTGAATTGGAAAGATTGATACC
>JAUVWI010000126.1 GCA_030604195.1 Spirochaetales bacterium | reverse complement strand
GGAACAAAATCATCAGGGTTTAAATTCCTTTCCAGGACAGCATCTACATAGGCCAGTCCGTCTGCAAGGGTAAAGGCAAGTTCCTGAACTGCGGTGGCCCCGGCCTCCCTGATATGGTAGCCGCTTATGCTGATAGGATTCCATCTCGGCAGATATTTGGAAGTATATTCAATAACATCGGTTGTCAGCCGCAATGAGGGAAGAGGAGGAAAGATATAGGTTCCGCGTGCTATATATTCTTTCAGAATATCGTTCTGTGTGGTGCCGGCTAACCGGGATATATCTACATCTTGTTTTTCGGCAACTGCGATATACATGGCAAGGAGAATCGCACATGGAGAGTTTATTGTCATGGAAGTGCTGACTTTATCCAGATGAACTCCATTGAATAGCAGCTCCATATCTGCCAGAGAATCGATAGCAACACCAACTTTTCCAACTTCGCCTGCAGCCAGCTGATTGTCGGAATCATAGCCTATCTGGGTAGGCAGATCAAATGCCACTGACAGGCCTGTCTGTCCCTGGTTGAGTAAGTATTTATAACGTTTATTTGATTCTTCGGCATCCCCCAGGCCGGCATATTGCCGCATAGTCCAGAGCCTCCCCCTGTACATCGTAGGCTGAACACCCCGGGTAAAGGGGAAATCCCCGGGAAAACCGGAATCTTTCAAGTAATCAAAACTCTCGGTATCTGCGGGAGTATAGAGGTTCTCTATCCTGATTTTGGAAAGGTTCTTAAAATCTTTTTTCCTTTCAGGATGCTTATCAAGTACCTTCTTTAAAACGTTATCTTCCCAGTTTTTTTTCTTATCTCTTATTTTATCCATTAGCCGTACCTGCTGCTTTGCAGCAATCAGAGAATTATGAAAAATTACTTTTAATCTAATCGAATCCGGTTAGATTACTTCTGATTTTCTGAGTTCAGTAATCTCGTCTTTGCTGTATCCCAAAACATCTAAAAGGATTTCATCCGTATGTTGACCAAGAAGCGGAGGGGGATTTTCAATGGAGCCGGGGGTATCAGACAGTTTTACCGGGATACCTGTGAGTTTTATCTGGCCTGCTTTTGGATGGGTAATGTCTACTACCATCTCCCTTGCTTGCACCTGGGGATGGTTGACTGTCTTATCAACGGTAAGGATAGGGCCTGCCGGGATTTCTTCCTCATCAAAGAGTTTAAGCCATTCAGTAGATTTTTTTGCTGAAATAATTTTTTCAATGATGGTAAACAGTTCGTCTCTGTTTTCAACTCGTTTCGGATTAGATGAAAATTTGGGATCGTTCTCGGTCTCATCGAGTCCCAGCAGATCACAGAATTTGTGCCATAGCTTGTTATTGCCAACAGCTATATTAATATACCCATCAGATGCCTTGAATGTCTCGTAAGGGCATATAGTGGGGTGCTGGTTCCCTATGCGTCGGGGAACTGAACCTGTGGCAAAATAGATGCCGGCCTGATAGGTAAGAAGTGAAACCTGGCAATCAAGCAGCGAAATATCGACCAACTGGCCTTTACCAGTCTTACTGCGTGCAATCAGTGCAAGGAGTATCCCCTGACAGGTGTAGATCCCGGCTAAGATATCGGCGATGGAGGTTCCGACTTTATTGGGAGGGCCTGAGGGATCGCCGGTCAGGCTCATTATTCCACCCATCCCCTGTATGGAAAGATCATATCCGGGACGTCTTTTTTCCGGGCCGGTCTGACCGAAGCCGGAAATTGAGGCATATATTATTTTAGGGTTGATCCTGGCCGCATTATTATAGCCAAGGCCATGTTTATCCAGTGTTCCCGGGCGAAAATTCTCAATGCTGACATCAGATTTTTTAATTAATCTGTGAATTATATCTTTTCCTTCATCTTTTTGAAAATTTACGGTAATGCTTTTTTTATTCCTATTAACACTTAAAAAATAGACACTTTCACCTTCAATAAAGGGCGGCCCGTAAGTCCTTGTCTCATCACCTTTACCAGGCTGTTCAACCTTGATAACTTCAGCCCCCATATCAGCCAGCAGCATCGAGCAGTAAGGGCCGGCCAGGTGCCGTGATAAATCAATTACTCTTATTCCTTTTAAAGGGGCCTCCATTTTCTTTCCTTATTGTAAAAAATATAATATTAATCTAGTTGGAAATTAATCTAAAAATTATATCAATTCGGGTGTTTTGTGTCAACTAAATTTTTACCAGGATTTTCTAAGTATATTGAATATTTATGATAAAATTAAGTACCTCTAAATACTTTTTATATTTATTTTATAATATTATCTAATACTTTTTAGTGTTGGATAATCTATTATATTTGACAAATTGCGCATATTTAGTAATTTTAATAAATTCTAAAAGGGAAGGAATTGAGCGTAGATGGGGGTAGTACATGAGAGCAGGATATCATGGTAAATTAATGGAGATTGATTTAGAGAAAGAAAATATTACTGAAAGAGAGATAGATTCGCACGACGTAAGGAAATACCTGTTGGGTTCGGGATTGGCTGTGAGGCTGCTTTTAAGGGATGCCGAATTACATTGTGACCCTTTGTCTCCCAAAAACATACTTATCATGATGGTGGGACTGCTTACAGGAACAACAGTTCCTTGTGGATGCAAGATGAGTGTATGTGCAAAATCCCCACTGACAGGGATATGGAATGAAGCAACAGTGGGAGGTCACTTTCCGGCAGAACTGAAATTTACCGGATATGATGGTCTCGTTATAAGAAGTAAAGCAGAAGGACCTGTGTATTTATGGATTCAGGATGGAAAATGTGAAATAAGAAATGCCGAAGAATTGTGGGGAAAAGATACATACGAGACCAGTGAAATACTGAAGAGAGAGACTGATGAAAGGGCGAGAGTTGCATCTATCGGTCAGGCTGGAGAGAACCTGTGCCGGATAAGCTCCATAACCTTTGACGGGGCAATTGCCCGGATCGGTGCCCGCGGCGGGATAGGAGCTGTGATGGGCTCCAAGAACTTAAAGGCGGTTGTGTGCAGGGGTAAGACATTACCGGATATTGCTGATCGGAACGGTCTTATTAAACTGTTGAAAGAAGATATTCCGAAAATCAAGGAATACGGTATAGGTTTAAGAGAGTTCGGTACTGCTGGCGGGGCTCCGGCTGTAGAAGCCCTCGGTGATTTACCGATTAAGAACTGGGCTTTAGGGGATTACAAGGATGAGATTATTAAAATATCCGGACAGAGAATAAGGGAGACTATATGGAAAAAAAACTACCGCTGTTATGCTTGCCCGATTGGATGCGCAAAGATTATTGAGATTGAAGAATCTCCGCACGGAGATCCGCACGGAGCACCGTCCGGCACTCCGTACGGTGCTGTTCCTCTTTCTCACGGTCCAGAATATGAGACCGTAGGAATGCTGGGTTCAAATTGCTTAAACAGCGATTTGTATCTTCTGACAAAATGCAACGAACTCTGTAATCGTTACGGGATGGATACAATATCTACCGGGTCTGTTTTGGGTTTTGCGATGGAGTGCTTTGAAAGAGGGATGATAACTAAAGATGATACAGGCGGACTTGAAATAGGGTGGGGGGACGGGAAGGCTATGATTGCTCTGATAAATCAGATTGCAAAAAAAGAGGGTTTTGGTGGAGAATACCTGGCTGACGGCGTTAAGCGTGCGGCGGAAAAGATAGGAAAAGGGAGTGAAGATTTCGCGGTTCATACTAAAGGGTTGGAATATCCGGCGCATGATCCACGGGGACATTTTTCAATGGCTCCGAATTATGCTACAGCCGTAAGGGGCGGCTGTCATCTAGAAGGGCTCACCCTTTTTTTTGACAGGGGTGTTCCCTGTGAGGATTTAGGTTATGTTCCGACATCCGGGTGGGACCAGTTCGATCCGGAAGGGAAAGCCAGGATTTGTTATGATTACCAGAATATGTTAAGTGTTTATAATCCTCTGGGGCTCTGCAAATTCCTTTTCATTTTGATGGTCGGGCCCAAAGCAATAGCTCGATGGATAAATAAAGTATGCGGCTGGGATATGACCATGGAAGAGCTGATGAAAACGGGAGAAAGGTTATTTAATCTAAAGAGAGTATATGATATAAAGTTGGGTATTACCCGCAAAGACGATAAATTGCCTAAGCGTCTTCTGGAGCCGAAACCTGACGGAAATGCTAAAGGAATGGTTCCCCCTATAGACAGGCTGCTTGAAGAAGTTTATCAATTGAGAGGTTGGGATGATAATGGGATACCCCGAAAGGAAAGACTGGAAGATCTTGGATTACCAGGCGAAGTAGATATGCCGCAATAGAACTATGGTGTAAAGGGATCTATTTTTAATGAAGGGAGTTTATTATGAATAAGATTGTTAAAGGTGGAGTAATACAGGCTTCGAATGTGATTGCTCCGACCGAAGACACGTCAAAAATGTCAAAAAAGGAAATAAAGAAGGAAATAGAAAAAATCAAAAAAGCCATGATGGAAAAACATGAAAAGCTGACTGAAGAAGCAGCAGAACTTGGTGTACAGGTCTTGTGCTATCAGGAGCTTTTTTATGTTCCTTATTTTGCTGCCGAGCATCACAAGAGGTGGTACGATGCGGCTGAACCGATACCGGGACCCACTACAGATGAAGTATCCAAATGGGCCAAAAAGCACTCTATGGTAATTGTGGTTCCTATCTACGAATATGTCATGGATGGTGTGTTCTATAATACGGCAGCAGTGATTGATGCTGACGGGAAACTGCTAGGTATTACCAGGAAGATGCATATCCCCTATGTTCATCCGGGTTTTTACGAAAAATATTACTTTAAGCCCGGGAATACTGATTATCCGGTATTTCAGACAGCTTATGCAAAAGTCGCACTATACATCTGCTATGACAGGCATTTTCCCGAGGGAGCCAGGATGCTCGGTCTTCATGGAGCAGAAATAATGTTTAATCCTTCTGCCACTACAGCAGGCGTATCCAGGTATCTCTGGGAACTGGAGCAGCCGGCCCATGCTGTAGCCAATGGGTATTTTGTCGGAGCGATTAACCGTGTCGGTACGGAAGAACCATGGAATACCGGCCGTTTTTACGGGTCATCCTATTTCTGCAGCCCCAGGGGGAAGATTATTGCCCAGGGTTCAGAAGATAAGGATGAAGTAGTGGTGGCTGATTTAAACATGGAGGAGATTTATGAGATAAGGAACGCATGGGCGTTTTACAGGGACAGAAGGCCGGAGACATATGGTGATCTTACAAGATTATTGCCCTGAATAGTGATGAAGTAAGAACTAAAAAAGGGCTCTATGCGCTTAAGCAGGCGGATTTATAACAGGGATTTTGGGAATTCTAATTTTATAGGAATTATCGTTTCAAGAGGAGGTGTTGTATGGACCTAATTATAAAAAATGGCGAAATTGTAACTGCCGATAAAACATATATGGCAGATGTAGGGGTCAAAGGGGATGAGATAGTAAAAATTGAAAAGAATCTAAAAGCTGATGGAGCCGAAATAATTGATGCGAAAGGGAAGTATGTTTTTCCAGGCGGGATTGACCCACATGTGCATCTCAATCTTTTCTTCTGCGAGACCTATTCGGAGGACTGGGATACCGGTACGCAAGCAGCAGCCTGTGGAGGTTTGACTACAATAATTGACTATGCGATTCAGGCTAAAGGCAAAACCTTGAGAGAGGCTGTTGAGGCAAGGAAAGCGGATGCCAGGGAAAAGGTCTGTATCGATTATTCTTTACATGGAGGAATAACTGACTGGAATGAACGTACCAGGAAGGAGTTAAACTACTTTG
>JAUVWI010000005.1 GCA_030604195.1 Spirochaetales bacterium | reverse complement strand
GTAGTCATCAAGGCTTACTTTATTTCCACGCTTAACCTCTATATCCATCTGAGAAAAGTCAATCAGGTATTTGCCTCTCTGGCTGCCATCGGGGCTTTCCAGTTCCAACCGTATATTGGGCGAGTCCACAAAGACCCCCTTTATCCGGTTATTGAAGCAAGCCATGAGCTTGGAATAGATCATGGAATGGGTAGTCATGTAGGGAAAACCCTTATAGTTGATAAAGGGCGAATGCTCGATGTCATGGGCCAAAGGGTCGGTAACGGGTGAAATAGATACCCTCTCCATGTTTAAAAGACCGTAATCGGTCAAATAGTTATGCATGGTATTAACAAATGTGGTTCGGATTGCCATAACATTATAGATATCATCACCGGTCCACCTGTCAATGTAGCTCCTCCTGATGTACGCCTCCAGAGAATCCCCGCTCTGTTCCAGAGCTGCCTGAAAATTGGCCAGACTCTCGCCAATACTCTGTTCCTGATACATAATTTTCTCCTTCTTTTTTTAGTATGCTGCCCTCCCATGCTGGGACTCCGCCTACGGGGCGCCCTGTACGGGCACCTACGGCCTACGGCCTTCGGCTTCGCCTTCGGGGACTGCGCCCTCTTCTAGGACTTCGCCCCCCTCGAGGGGACTGCGCCCTGCCGGCAGATCAAAAAAAAGGCCGATGCTTTAGCATCGGCCTCTTATTTCTAAAGGTTTCTTTCAAAAGAAAGACCAATGCCTGCTGCATCTTTTAGAATTATTATTAGGGTTATTATTGATTATTATTGCGGCAGACAGGATATCTTTCAACATATTTGCAAAATATAGCTCCTTAACCCGAAAGGGTCAAGCCCCAGTATGGGTGATATTATTGTTTTATCAGATTTCCCCCTCTCTTCCTGTTGTTTTTCGCAAATCTCTATTATAATTTCAATATTGAGGAGGAGCTTATGTTTATCAAGTGGATTGCGGCACTGATCATAGCCATTAATGCCAACACCAGGGCCGGAGAGATAGCGGCAGGAGCTGCCTGCGGTTTTTTGCTGGCTCTGCTGCCGGCTGGAAACCTGCTCTGGATCACACTTTTTCTGATATTTTTCTTTACTAAAATCAACCTGGGCGCCGAGTTTCTCTTTATAGCTCTTTTAAAGCTCCCTGTGTTTTTGATAGCTGGATTAATGCACGGCATCGGTTACTTTGCACTCACTCAACCAGTTCTACAGGGAATCTTTACCGACCTTTACAATATTCCACTTATTCCCTATACACGTTTCAATAATACCGTTGTCATGGGCGGCCTAATTACCGGGATAGTCTTGTGGCTGCCCTTCTTCTTCCTCTTACGCCTGTTAGTCCTGCTTTACCGCAAGAATCTCAGGGACAAAATAGCAGGCAGCAGACTTGCCGTCAGGTTCCGCAGGCTCCCATTAGTGGTAAGTATTGCCCGGGCTGCTCAAAAGATATCCGGAATCTATGCCGGTTAAGCGTCAGTTGTAAGGGAGAGGCTATATGGAAAAAAAATCAATTAAAAATAAAGCACCGAGGATCTTCAGAAAAGAGCTTTCTGAAAAGAAATTCAGTAAAACAGTGCTTAAGCGGATCAGCATAAAAGAGGATCAAACTTTCCTGCTCAGCGTATTTCAAAAAAAGGCCAATGGAAATTATCAGCTTATAGAAGCCTTAAACACAGATCAGCTCAAAAAGCTTAAGAATCTGGCAAAAACTATTAAGAAAAACAAAGGAATAATCCAGCGTGGCAAACTATCTATCTTATTATTGATTATCGGGCTGATTGTTATTTTCAACCTATTTATCAGGGATAAATTACTGGAAAGAGCCATGGAAAAGAGCCTCCAGAGTATTTTCCTGGCCAGGGCGGAGATTGACCATTTTAACTTTGCTCTATTCAAAGGGCAAATTGCCTTTCAGCATCTGCAGGTTGCGGATAAAGATGCACCCTATAAGAATCTCTTTGAGCTTGGCAGGACCGAGATCTCTCTGGATACCCTGCAGCTGCTCAAGTTAAAGATTATTGCCAGGAATGTGGAATGTCAGGAGATTCGCTGGAATACAGATAGAAAAATATCCGGCGCCCTGGAATTGCCAGAAAAAAGAGCCCCGAGCGAGGAGCAGGAACCAGCCACAGCAGCGGCCGGTGAAAAGAAGGCTATCCCCACACTACCCTTGATAGACATTTCCACGCTGCTGGATGAGCAGATTGATAACCTGCAAAGCATGTCGGAGATAGCTGAAGTTACAAGCCAGCTTGCAGAGCTTAATGAAAAATGGCCGCAGAGCCTAAAAGATTCAGAAGAGGATCTGAAAAGTCTCTCTGCAAATGTAGAATCTATAAGTAAATTCAAGGTCAGCAGCTTGAACTCGCTCAAGGATATCGAAAAAATCAAAGTAGAAATTACCCAGGTAGAGCAGGCGCTTAAAAGCGTTAAGACTGAAGCAGTTGCAGCAGATCGGCTTCTGTCAGCCGATGTGCGCAGCATAGATAATAGGATTGACCGGATTCAAGCGAGCATAGACTCTGATCTTAGCTACCTGGAATCTTTAATAGATCTATCAAGCGGTAATCTGAAATCAATTCTCTCTTCACTTGCCGAGGGTTATTTACAGGAGAATCTTGGCAGGTACTACAGTTATGGAATCAAGGCAATAGGTTATTCAGCATCCCTGTTGGAGGCGAGAAAGAGTAAAGCAAAAGAGCCATCGGTAAATAGATATGGCCAGGATATACCCTTCCCCACTACTCAATATCCAAAATTTCTGCTTCAGAATATGGCATTCTCAATCGGCAGCAGCCAAAGCGCCCAATTCCTGGCAGCTTCACTGCAGAACCTGACCAGCAATCCGGAGCTGATCAATAAACCCCTTACCTTCTCTTTGGTCCAGAAAGAAGAGAAGCGAGAGCTGTTAATAGAGGGGGAAATAGATTCGCGGAGCAATCGCCGCCATGATTTCTCTCTTATAATGGCGGTAGTTGATTATCCCCTGGAAGTACGGGAAGGGCTGGAACTGCTGGATATCACTTCACTAGAGGGATTTTACACTTTCACTACTGATTTCACTCTGGATCGTGACGGCGCCGGCCGCGGCCAGGGAGTGGTTGAAGTCAGCCGGGTGAGCCTGGACACTCCGGACAGCCGGAATATTATAGCAACGGCTGTGTACAATGCCGTTACCAATGCTAAGGTAATAACCTTCAAGCTGAATTATGAGATCTCCAGGGATAAAGAAATAGAGCTCAAGGTTACCAGCAATATTGACAACCTTATTATGACGGAGATCAGCCGAAAACAGAATGAACTCAGCGCTCATTATCGGGATCTACTTAAAGCTGAACTGTCAGGTCGTGTAGACGCGGAACTGGCGAAAAACCAGACCCTCTATTCCGCTCTCAAGGGGCTGCAGGAAAACTCGAATGGCAACCTGGCAGAGGTGAAGAGCTATGAAGAGGTTGTGGCCGCCAAAAAGAAGGAAATGGATAAGCGTATTATTGAACTGCAGTCACAAATAATAGATAAGGTAAAGCAGAGCCTGCCCTCTTTGCCCTCCTTCTAAGAAGGATAGCAGAAAGCGGGCAGCCGGACCTACCGGCGCCTGTTTCTTTTTACCACTTTCACCCGGCGTAAAAAATGGCGCAGGCCCTCAGCCTTTGATTCAAGCAAACCGCGGGTCTCCGCAGCCTGAATAAAAGACTTGAACTGCCGGAAACCGAGATGCTTGAAATCAACACCTCTTTTACCGAGTAACGCATTGACCGTGGCGAAATCGTGGAACACCGGATCTTTACCGCCGTCCAGACCCCCTATAATATCCAGTAGAGTATCCAGGGCCTGCTGCTGGGTGCCTTTTAAGCTGATCTCTCTCTCTTCAGGCAGGATCATAGCCTGGCGTTCCCTGCCCTCTATTTTTACATAACCGGCTTTTACCGCTTCGCCGACAAAATCACTCCAACTCCTGTAACCCAATTCTTTTTCACTGAAGTTGGGGTTAAGCATACGCATGCGGATCTTTACCGCGCTCATGTTGGGGTTTTTATTCTCCTTCAATATAATCCTGGTGGCATCGGTCAGTATTTCAAACCAGTGTTCCCTGGGAACCGAAGTGGGCGGATGCTCACTGCGTCCATGTTCCATACTTGAAATATCGGAACTTTGCGCAGTATCCTCATCACCTCCGGGGATCAGCTCACGGTAGTCCTTGAAATTATCCGCCAGGACCAGCAGATCCTGGGAGGCCTTTTTCAAATCACAGATAATATGAATGCGTTTGCCCGCTCTGCGCAGAGCCAGTACTAAAGCACGGAAGTCACTGTCCCCGGTTACCAGGATGAAGGTGCTGATATGATCATATAATCTTAAAAGCTCCAATGCATCGGTAATCAGGTTAATATCAGCGGTATTTTTCTGATTTCGCTCCCTGGGGACCTGGACCAGATAATAATAAAATCGTGACAGGTAAGGTCCCATTTTTCTATAGGCCGGCTTGCTCCAGTCACAGTAGGCCCTTGCCGCTACAATACGCCCCAGAGATTCTGCATACTCGGACAAACCTTCAATAAAGAGAGAGTCTGTGGATGGAGTGACATTCTCTATATCCCACAAAATAGAAACATTTTCCATATTACAAATCCTTTATTATCTTTAAGCTTACCTGAATTCCACTGCCTGTGACCTTTTCGGCAATTACAGCAGCCTATCTGAGAGTAGTTGAACCATTACCTGGTTGTCAATACTCATAGCCATGACAGGGCCAACCCTTTTTAAAGGGGTAATTCCACAATACTCCCCTTAAGCTCTCCCAGCTCTTCTCCCGCTTCCATAATGGCCTTTCTGGAGGCCAGTACAACAGAAGACCTCCGGTCAAATAATCTTAAAAGCAGAGAAGCAGCCCCGGCCAGGTCAGGACGGCTGACCGCCAGTATCTCCCGGCGTCTCTGTTGCCGTAGTTGGTCATTGATTCCGTAGAGAATACGTTTTAGCGCAACTATATCCTTTTCACCAGGGGCAAGGGGTTTCTCCTCACTGCCGATTGTACTAATGATCGCCTCTTCCACAAGTTTCCCCTCAATATCACCCTGTACGCCATACTCCAGGGCCTCTCTATAGGCTCGAAAGGTTTCAATAATTCTGGGATCACGGTAAGAAGAAAAGGAAAACACACCCTCCAGGCCGCTCTGTGAAGCGAATGCCCCATAAGCTCCGCCCTTCATTCTCACTTCATGCCAGATAGGACCGGTGCTTAACAGATTTGCCAGTACTGTCTGGTGAGCATCCCCCGGAGTGCCGAACCTGGCCCCGGCCAGGGATTGAGCCACATAACCCACGGCCACAGGGGCGACAAATGATTCACTCCCGGGTGAATGGCACGGGAAACTATTTTCCCTTTCTCCGGGTTCCCTTTTACCAGACTCTCTTTCTCCAGATTGAGCATTTTCTGCGGGCAGCTCAGCCAGCAAGGGCTGCAACGCCTCGCTTATAGTGTTGAGATTGCTTTTTTCAGCGCTGATATTCAGGATTAACCTGCTTTTATTAATTATGGTTTCCCTTAATTTCTGGAGCCGGAAAGCGATTTCGGCCATGGTTGAACCTTGATCAGTCAATCCTGTTGCCAGCTCTGTCAGGTGAAGAAGCTGGGTAATTCCCTGCCACTCCTCTTCAACCATCATGGCCCTTGAAATCCGGCTCCCGGCTCGTAAGGCTGCATAACGGTGACCTGCGGGAATAAGAGAAGCCTTGAGAGCGTTACGTTGATTAAGCAGAATATCTTTTAATCTATCCAGATCGCTGAAATCTGCTCCAAGCAGAAGATCTTTAACTGTTTTCAGCGCCGGGGCCAGCTTTCCATTAAGGGTTTTCAGGCGGAAAATAATCTGCTCTCGAACCTCTTCCCCCCCCACAACACTTCCCGCGTCCAGGCCGGCAGTGAAACCGCCGCTGTAGAGGGCCAGAGTTCTGGCAACTTCACCATAGGGAATCCCTTCAAGACCGCAGCCGCAGAGAGCCCTGCCCAAAAGGGGAAGCAGCAGCGACTCCTGTTTATCCAGGCCCCGGGTAGAGAATACCAGGTCAAGGTAGACTATACCCCGTGTGGAGAGTTCATGAAAATAACAGGGAACACCCCCGCCAGAGTCCACTCTTGAAGTGGGAATTATCTCAACCTCTTCCGGCAGATCCTGAATGTTTAAAAGCGGCACCTTCTTAAGATCCTCAAGCCCGTCAGGTGTATTCTGATAGTCGAGTAATTTACTGTTGTCAGCAACTAATGCCTGTTTTTCCCCTGCGGAAAGATTCTTCTCTACCTGCTTTAATAAAGACTCTTCCTTCCTTTGCTCCCTTTCTGATTGGGCCGGATCAGGTTTTACAACTATAGTACTCTGGTGAGGATTCTCAAGAAGATTCTTGACCAGTAAATCAACCAGATAGTTTTTATCTTCATAAATTCTATTTTTTAATACCTTCAACCACCTTTCAAACTCAAGGGTTACCTCCGGAGTAGTATTATGCAGCCAGCCGCTTAAGGAACGCCATAGCAGCTGGAGTGCGTAAGGGCTCCCACCGCGGCGAATTTCACGGTGACGGAATTCAATCCGATGCAGAGCAGGATCGAGTAATTCTTTTTCAAAACCGGCTTCAGCAACATCCTTCAAGGTGTCCAGTATTTTAGATTCAATTGCCCGCTGTCTTTCCGGATCAGTTCCGCGCAGACCGGCGGAAAAGATCATCTCTTTTAATTCAGTATCCAACCCGGACGCCGGCGAGATATCCTCTCCGAGACCGGATTCAACCAGAGCCTGGCGCAGTGGTGAGCCCGCATTGCCCAGAAGGATCTCACTCAGCACCTCCATAGAGAGCATTTTCAAGGGGTCAGTTGCTGTTCCAATGAGCCAGTTTAATACTATTGAGCTCTTACCCGCTCTGGATTCCTCTTTTCCAACCGGAAAAGTCTTGATGATTGTACGGGGTTCATCCCATCGGGGCTGCAGCGGAATTTCTGAGCTTATATGTCGCCTCCTGAAGGATGAGAGAAGGTTCTCCTGTAAAAACAGCAGATGTTTTTTCGTGGGAATGCTTCCATAAATAAATATCCTGCAGTTGGAAGGGTGATAATACTTATGAAAAAAAGCTGATAACTCTTCATAGGTTAAATCGGGTATCTTTAGCGGATTACCTCCCGATTCAAAACCATAAGGCGTATCTGGAAATAATGAGCGGAAAGACCAGGAGCCCACCAGGGTCTCGGCACTGGCCAGGGCTCCCTTCATTTCATTGTACACCACTCCCACTCTCGCAAGACGTCCATCCTGCTCTCCGGAGCGGCGATATTCAAGATGGTGCCCCTCCTGCATTAATACCTCCCGCTTGAGCAGGGGGGAAAAAACCGCATCTCCATATACCAGCATCAGGTTATAAAAATCCTTCTCCAACATACTGCTTGCCGGATAGACTGTTTTATCAGGAAAGGTAAAAGCATTCAGGAAGGTATGCAAACTGCCCTTCAGCAGTAGAACAAAGGGATCTTTGACCGGAAATCTCTCTGAACCGCAGAGCACCGAATGCTCCAATATATGGGCAACCCCGGTATCGTCATTCGGCGGCGTCCTGAAAACAAAAGCAAAGAGATTTTCACGGTCATTATTATGCAGATGGAAGAGCTCCAGGCCGGTGGCAAGGTGTGTGAAGTGTAAAGCCGTAGATCCATATTCGGAAAGTTCCTGCACCGAGAGCGCCTTAAAACCGCTGTATACTTTGCCTGGATCAATAATGTCACATTCTTTATTTATTCTACTCATCCCGATTCCTTGTTTGCTAATTTCTGTTAAAGTATACTATACAGGAGTTACACCAATGACGGCCAGAGAAATTTTCAAGAAAAGATCGGAGTTGTCAGCCTCTATACGCAGCTATTTTCTCAAAAACAGCTACATAGAGGTAGATACTCCCCTTCTCTCTCCATTCCTGATACCGGAAGCCAATATTGAGGTTTTTGCCAGCCAATATATTCAGCCTGATGGTGAAACGCGGGAGCTCTACCTGGTTCCCTCTCCGGAGCTCTGGATGAAGCGGTTACTGGCTTTAGATACCGGCAGTATTTTCCAGATATCACACTGTTTCCGTAACTTTGAATCACTCGGAGCACACCATAATCCCGAGTTCACTATGCTTGAATATTACAGCGTTGGTGCAGATTACCAGAAATCCATGGAAATCACTGAAGAACTCTTCCTCCATCTTTTTAATGAGCTGAACCTTGCTCCCACGCTGACCTATCAAAATAAGGCAATCGACCTGAAGCCTCCCTTTCTCAAACTCTCGATAAGTGAGGCTTTCAAGCGCTATGCTGCCATAGATTTACCGGAATGTCTGGCTGCTCAAAGCGGCACAGCCACGGAAAGCTGCTCAGGTCAGCCTGCTCACCGGCAGCTTGTAAAGATTGCATCAGCAGCTAAATCTAAAGGGATAGCTATCAGCAGCAGAGACACCTGGGAACATATCTTTAACAAGATATTTCTTACCCTGGTAGAACCATCATTACCCCCTGATAAACCGGTTTTCCTTTTCGATTATCCAAAGCTCCTCTCTACCCTGGCTAAACAGAATGGCACTGCGCCCTATGCCCAGCGCTGGGAGTTATACATAGGCGGCCTGGAGCTTGCCAACTGCTATACTGAAGAAACCGACGGCTCTCTGATTGACAGTTTTATTGAAAAGGAACATAGGGAAAAAGAATCAGCGCGCATACCGCACCGGCCGGACCGCGCTTTGAGTGGTTTTTTTAATGTAGAGTATCCCGAATGTTCAGGAGTGGCTTTAGGCATTGACCGGCTGCTCATGCTATTACTGGATCAGCGGAATATTTCAGGGGTGATCTTTTTTCCTTTTTCTGCTATGTTATTAAATAATACAGACAAATAAGAGAATCGAGGAAATATATGATAAAAGCGGGAGCCCTGGCCAAGGGAATGTTCTTAATTGTAAAGGATGAGCCATACTTAGTTGCTGAACGGGAGTTTGTTAATCCCGGTAAGGGTACAGCCTTTGTCCGGCTCAAATTAAAAAATCTTAAAAGCGGATTGGTTTTAAAACAGGTAATCAGAAGCCAGGAAAGTGTGGAGGATATCGAGGTAGAAACAAAAAATGCCCAGTACCTTTACTCCGATGCAGATAATTATCTATTTATGGATACAGAGACCTATGAACAATTCGGCATACCAATCAGCGGTAATGAGGATAAACAGTATTTTATGAAAGAGGGAGAAACCTATCCCATATCTTTCTGGGAAGATAAAGCCCTGGATATTATTATTCCCTATAAAGTAGTATTAACCGTTACTGATTCGGAAAATGCTCTGCGCGGTGATACTGTATCCGGAGCCACCAAACCGGTAACTCTGGAAACCGGGCTGGTGGTTAAGGTTCCTCTCTTTATCAAGCAGGACGATAAAATACTCATTAACAGTGAAACCAGGGAGTATGTAGAACGGGTGAATTGAAGGAATCACAGGCAGAGCAAACCCTTAAGAAGCTGACAAACAAACGTATTGAGTTCCGCTTTGCCGGCTCGACTCTCTACTTTGACTTGAGTCAGGCCCTGTTCAGCAGTTTTGACATTGATAAAGGCACTAAACTGCTCTTAACCGTACTGCTGAAACAGATCGACATAGCTAAGTTTAGCTGCGTCCTTGACCTGGGCTGCGGTGTTGGAGTGTTGGGTATCACCCTGAAGAGAATCAATCCCCGGCTAAAACTTCATTTGACAGATCGTGATGCACTGGCTTTGGATTTTGCCAGGCATAATTGCCGGCTGAACAATATAAGTGCGGATTCAATAGAAGGACGCCTGGGATTCAGAGGAACAGATATTAAGGGTTATGACCTCATCCTTTCCAATCTCCCGGCTAAGGCCGGCGCTCCGGTTCTGATCAGTATATTTGATCAATACAACAGCTACTTAAAACCGGGAGGCCTCTTTGCTTTTGTAATCGTAAAAACGCTGGAGAAAGTTGCCCACACCGCTCTGATAAGATCAGGCGCCGCCATTATCCATCGGCAGGGAACTCCTGACCATACTGTTTTTCTGGCCGCTAAAGGCAACGAAATAACGCCGCTGCAGGACGGACTTTTACCCTATATACGCGGCCATTTCAACTTTCAACCGCCCTTAAAATATTTAAGCTATTCTCTTGATACAGTCTATAATCTCCCTGATTTCGATAACCTGGGCTATCAACAGCTTTCGGCAATGGCACTGCTATCTGACCACCTGAATCCGGAACATAATATCCTGATCTGGAATCCGGGACAGGGCCACCTCCCGGTTTATCTCTGCCGCATACTGGCAGAAAAACGAATAAAGTTTACCCTGGCGGGACGCGATCTGCTGGGACTGGAGGTAACCAGGCGCAACCTTGCAGCCCACGGTGTAGCCGATTGCCTGATAGAGAGCTATCATACGTCATGGCTTTCGGAAATACCCGCCAGTTATGAATTGATCATTCTTTTCCCCGGTCCGGAGAGCCGGCCCGCCACGGTGGAAATGATCTCTCCGGAGCTGCCCCGCTTAACTCAACCGGATGGAGAGGTGGTTATTGCAGCTAATAACCCTTTGTTGCAACATATTTTAAAGCAGAGCAAGGGATTCCAATTGAAAAAGAGAAAAAAATATCATGGTTACCAGGCAGTGCTTCTGGTAAAAAAGGGTAAAATCTAGCGACCTACTCCCGACCTACTCCCATAACTGCTCACCATCTATATAGAATTCTTCCGCCGATTCAGTAATACCGGAAAGGATAAGGCGGTTTACTGCATCCAGGTAGGCCCTTACGCTAGCTTCCACCACATCTGTGCTGCTGCAGTGACCATGAAAATTTTTGCCCAGGTAGCTCAGAGTAATGGTTACCTCAGCCCGGGCATCTTTACCCTCGGTTAGACTGTCCACTGAATAGACCACCAGCCGCGGGTTTATGCCAACGGCCCGGTCAACTGCCCGGCACAGGGCATCAATTGCGCCGTCACCTGAAGCGGATTCAACCAACGTTGCCTCATCCCTCTTTATTTCCACAACCCCTACCGGCTGTGTATTTGAGCCGGTCATCACATTGAAAGAGATTAATGAGTAGGGTTCAGAGACTTCCAGCTGAGCATCAGCCAGAATTAAAAGGATTTCCTTCCGGGTTACTTCTTTTTTACGCCTGGTCTGGGATTGAAAGAGATGGTAAGCCTTTTCCAGATCTATTCCTGCAAGTGGTATTTTCTGACTTTCCAGTTGATTCTTGAAGCCGGAAAGGCTCATTTCCTGATAACCGAAGGAGGCGTCCAGAGAGCGTCCGATGGTCTCAGCGGTAAAGAGTGACCTCTTCCATTCGGGCAGAGAATTCGGCGAGCGGGATGCAGCCGGTTCCATAAAGGCGCATTTCCCGATAATCGCCTTGTTGGGATGGGGCTGCACACCCGTAATATGATTTACTAACCGGGAAACTTCATGTATCTGTTTCAGATTTATTGAATGTGATATTTTCAGCCGCCCGGCGAGCACTTCAAGCGCGAAAACCACCTCTTCAAAGGGAGTATTGCCGCAACGCGCCCCAATTCCGCCGATTGTGCACTCTACATGTCTGGCACCGCATTCTATGGCGGTAAGGGTATTGGCCGTAGCTAAACCCAGATCATTATGAAAATGAACGCCCAGGCGTATCTCGGGCCACTTTTTAAGTTCCGAATTAAGGGAGGTGATCAATTCACTAACCTCAGGCGGTGTCAGTGAGCCATTGGTATCCGCAATATTCAATACATCGGCTCCGGCCTGGGCAGCTGCCTGTGCCGCTTCGACTAAAAGAGCGGTTTCTGTCTCACCAATCTCTCCCAGTGAAAACTGCACAGTTGCCCCGGATTTTTTCCCCAGCTCTACCGAATCCGTGACCATGCGCAGAGCTTCTTTGCTGCTCTTATGAAGCACCTCATCCAGAAATTGTGATGAAAGGGGCAGAAAAACATGGAGATAGGCCCTGGCCATAGCAGCCTTGCTTAGAAGACTTAATGTGTCTTCGATATCCGCCTTAATAGCCCGGCTCAACGCGGATATAAAGGGAACCTTAACTTCCCTGGCAATAGCTTCGACACTTTCCCGGTCCTCCCTGCAGGATATTGGATATCCCGCATCAATTATATCCACCCCCAGGGAGGAGAGCTGATGGGCGATTGCCAGCCGCTCTTTAATATTCATAACCACAAAGGGCAGTTTGTTCCCGTCTCTTAAAGTGGTATCGAGTATTTGAATATTTCCTTTCATAATCAACCTCCGGTACAGAACAGCCTGAATTGTACTCTAACTTTCCTTTTATTGAAAGGCAATTATTACTGCAAAGAGCATCCGGATGTTCCCTGGCAAAAAATAATAGGAATGCGCAATCACTTGATACATGGTTATTTTGATATTGATTACAATCTCCGTCGGTCCATTCGTAATCCTCTTCCTCGGAGTAGAACGAGATGATGATATCGTCACCATGGATGCGGTGCGACAGACAGTTTTCTGTACAATAGGGCCATACCATACCGGGTTCTATCAGTCTTACCGGAAGTCTAAACATTAACCAGCGGCTTTACCAGTTGGCCATATAGAGGAAGGCATCAAAATACTTCTCCATCCACTTCCGGGTATTGACACGTAACGGGTTACAAGCTATATTGTTCTTATAGATGATAAAATCCTTCAAGCACAAAGGATTACGCAAGTTTTTCGAGAGCGGAAACAGGAAGGGTATTAAACCGGAACACGCCTCAAAATTGTCACGTATCCTTGATAGACTTGATGCATCGTTACAATCATCGGACATGAACTTGCCTGGATATAAGCTCCATCAATTATTAGGAAAGGACAAGGGAACATGGTCTGTGCGAGTAACTGGAAACTGGCGGGTTACATTTCAGTTCGAAGATGAAGATGCTATCGTGGTGGATTACAAAGACTATCATTAATTTGGAGGGAAAAAATATGATGAGTAGAAAGCCGACACATCCAGGAGAAATACTTCTCGAGGATGTGATTAAACCACTAGATCTTACGATAACCGAAGCTGCAAAAGATCTTGGGGTTACGCGGAAAACGCTATCGGAGTTGGTTAATCAAAAATCATCACTAAGTCCTGAAATGGCTTTAAGAATTGCTAAAGCTACCAGGACAAGTCCGGCAAGTTGGTTAAATATGCAGACGAAATTAGATCTCTGGAAAGCTTTACAGTATGAGCCTAAGAACGTGTTGGAATTTCCTCAAAGAAAAGTAGGAGATACAGGAAAAACCTATATTAGAAACTGATATTTGATGGAGGTCCTATTCCAGCTCAATAATCCGGCGGCTAAGAGGGAAATCATTCTTCAATTTAATATACAGCTGCTGCGCCTTATCCATGGCGCCCAGGGATCTGAACAGCAGAATCGCCTCAAAGATTGCTTCCTCAACCAGATCAGGATAGTCAGGGAAAATATAACTTACCTTTAAATATTCGAAAGCCGCCTCTTCTCTCTTATCCATACTCTTGAGAATTCGGGCAATGTTCATCTGTGCCGCAGCTCCGGTCCTGTCCGCTCGTAGTTCAGCAAGGGTATAAAATATATCCAGAGCGCGCCGGAGCTCTCCATTTTCCTGATAATACCTGCCGATCAAAAAATTACTCCTGCTCTTTACCGGTTCTTCAGGACCCTCCTGCCTGATCTTTTGCAGGAGAGCGAAAGCCTCTTCCCGCCGTTGGTCGAAGACCGCAGCAGCATACTCATAGCGCAGACTATTCTTTAGCCAGGCAGGCACATCCTCTTCTTTCTCCGCCTTATCAAGAAAAGAGAGGGCGGTATGGGGGGCAATTGTGGTCAGGATCTCTTTAATCTCCTGTAAAGCTGCTTTAGTATAACTGCCTTCAGGAACTCTTTTCAGGTAGCGCCAGAAAAGATCCAACGCCTCTCCATATTCAGCTAAAGCAACTGATGAAGCCCCGGCCCAATAGAGAGCGGAACCGCCGGCCTTAGATTCCGTATACACACTGTAAAGCAAGACAAACCCTTCCAGGCTTTCCCTATAGCGCTGCTGCTCGTAATCATGTTGAGCCAGGCGGTAATAACCCTCCGGAACCAGAGGGCTCCCCGGAAAATCCTCTGCCAGTCTCTGCAGGGCTGCTTCAGCCTCCCGGCGTTTTCCTATCATGAAAAGACTGAAGCCTTTTTCATACAGGGCTTCCTCCTGCAGAAGAGTAGCTGCGGAATCTTTCAGGGTATCAGTGGCAACTGAAGTTTTTCTGCCGCTTAATTCCAGGGACCTGTCAAAGTACTCTACGCTTTCGGCGTAATTCCTTAGCGCAGCTTCACAGAGGCCGGCCCGGTAAAAACTTTCGGCAATTCGCTTATTATCAGGATATAGCACCGGTATTGACAGAAATATATCTCTGGCCGGCTCCAGATTATTCAATCGGAATTCCGTTAATCCCTGCCAGAATATTGCCTCAGCGCGGCCGCTTGAAGAACTTAACTCCCTGGCGGCCCTGCTGAAGCTTTTGGCAGCCTCCGGCAGCTTCTCCAACTTATAGAGTACACGGCCCTGGTGGAAAACGCCCTGACCGCTCCAGGCAACATCACCTGCAGCGGCGAGCCGGGTGAAATCGGCTAAAGACTCTTCATATTCACCAAGATTATAGCGGCAGAAACCAGTGGCTAACAGGGTTCGATTGGTTAGCTCTGCTTTACTCTCTCCATCAAGTATGCGGGTAAAATAAGAAAGAGCCCGGCGGTACTCATTTTTTTGAGAATATATATAACCTACATTGTAGAGGCTCTCCCGGCCCATTTCCGAATTAGGAAGATCTTTTATTACTACCTGGAAATCTTTTAAAGCCTTGATATTATTATTCTGCTCCCGCCGGGAACTTCCCCTTTTAAAATAATATTCATACTTTTCCGGAGAATCGGGATAATAGGAAATTAACCTGGTAAAGACCTCTTCCGCTTGCGCTGCTGAACCGACAAGGCTGTAAAGGTTTCCCAAAAGAGTCAGGGCTTCCTGCAAGTGAACACTCGCAGCAAAGGTTTCGGTAAAACCTTTAAGGCTCTCTATAGCATCACTGTTTCTATTTAGATCAGCCAGGGCCACACCAAGATTGAACAGAGCGCTTTCTTTAGTCTTCTTTTCTTCACCGGCAGCCGATATGGCAAAGTGTTCAACCGCTTCTTCCTTAAAACCGGCAAGATAAGCTGCCATGGCCAGGTTATAGTTCAGCGCCTGGAGTTCATCTTTATCCTTGACAAGCGGTATGGCCTTCCTGTAGGCAATTACCGCCCGGTCATAAACCTTTAAATCAAAGTATATTTCCCCCCTCAATTGCTCCAATTCCTGCAAATGGCTGCTCGCCGGAAAAGAAGACTCCAGCTTTTCCAGATATCCCAGAGCATCTTGGAGCCTGCCCCTGCGGGCGAGTATTCTGCTCATCCGAAAAATTATTGTATCGCCATAGGGATGACCGGGAAAAGCTGCCCCTGCCCTTTCATACCTGTCAAAGGCTGCCTGAAAATCTTCAAGAAAATAATAGCTCTCAGCCAGAAAAAAGAGAGCGTTGCTTGAAAAAGAGCTTTCCGGGTAATCAAAAAGCAGGCGGGAGAATATTGAACGTGCTTTTAAGAAATGGTTAAGCTCCAACTCTACGCCGCCCAGGCGATAAAGCGCTTCGGGCATAAGATTATCGGCTACAGCGCTGTCGATGAGAAGCTGAACCAGCTGACGGTAAACCTCAATTGCCTCTTCCCTCTGCTTAAGCTCCTCCAGAATGATGCCTTCAAGAAGCAGTGAATATTTAAGAAAATATAATTCGCCGGGATATCCTGCTATCTGACTCCTTAATAATTCAAGAGCTTCCTCTTTGCGTCCGAGGTAAAAAAGCGCGTTACCCTGCCAGTAATCAGTATAGTTAAGATATTTGGAGTTCTGATATTTCCTCTTGAAGCCAAGCAGGGTGGTGAGACACTTCTGATAATCACCAAGATAAAACAAGGATACGCATAACAGATATTCCGCATCATCGGCGCGGGAATCTTCCGGATAATCTTCAGCCAGTTTACTGAAGTTCCTGGCGGCGCTACTGAAAAATTTTTGAGAAAAGGCTTTCCGGCCGGCCAGTAAAAGCTGTTCTGCGCTCTCCCCGGAAAGCAGACTTGCCTGGAAGAGAAAGAAGAGCAAGATCAGGCCTAACGCCTTTCTCATCCAACCACAAGCTCCTTTTTTAAAACCAGGCTCTTCTTGGTGCGTTTAGGACGAAAAACAATATTTTTTTCTTTAAGATCCACTACAATTGAACTGCCCTGCGGGAAGCGCCCTTTTAACATTTCCACTGAGAGAGGGTCCTCTACCTCCTTCTGCAGAATACGTCTTAAGGGACGGGCGCCGAACTTTTCATCATACCCTTTTTCCACAAGATATTCTTTTACTCCCTTGCGTATCTCCAGGGTAATATTCTGTTCAAGCAGACGTCCCTGTATTTCGCAGATCATAATTTCCAGTATTGCAGCAAGGTGTATCTTATTGAGAGAGTGAAACACCACAATCTCATCCACCCGGTTGATAAATTCCGGATTGAAGAGGCGCTTCAGTTCATTAAGCGCTGAGCTTTTTATTTCAGCAAAGTGCAGCGTCCCTTCTGTCATCTGAAAACCGAGCGCTGATTCCTTACTTATCTCACGGGCTCCGGCATTTGAGGTCATAATAAGCACCGTATTACGAAAAGAAACCAGGTGGCCCAGATTATCCTGCAACTGCCCCTCTTCGAGAACCTGAAGCAGGAGATTAAAAACATCTGGATGTGCTTTCTCGATCTCATCCAGAAGAATTACACTATACGGTCTCCTGCGTATTTTTTCGGTTAACAGTCCTCCTTCTTCATAGCCGATATATCCGGGAGGGGCGCCAACCAGGCGTGAAACATTATGTTTTTCCATAAAATCAGACATATCAATACGGACCAAAGCCTCAGGATTGCCAAAAAGAAATTCAGCAAGAGTCTTGGCCAGCAGGGTTTTACCCACACCGGTTGGCCCGAGGAAAATAAAGGAGCCCATGGGCCTTTTGGGTGAGCTCAAACCAGTGCGTGAGCGTCTTATTGCCGAAGCGATAACCGAAATAGCCTGATCCTGCCCGACCACCGAGTTGTGCAGCTCTTCCTCAATCTGCAGAAGCTTTGCCGATTCACTCTGGGCAATACTTGATAAAGGTATTCCGGTAATTTCTGAAATGATAGATTGAATATCTTCGGCATCAACCAGATTTTCTTCTACTTTTATTGAACTCTCCCATTCCCGCTTAAAACTATCGACTTTTGCCCTAAGCTCTTTCAGTGTGTCACGAATTGCCGCAGCCTGTTCATAGTTCTGGTTATTCACCAGGGCAATTTTCTCGTAGGTAAGACCCTCGATCTCCTTCTCCAGTTCGCTCAATTCTCCGGGAGGAACACTATTACCGATTCGCTTGCGGGACCCCGCTTCGTCGATAAGATCGATAGCCTTATCCGGAAGGAAACGTTCGGTAATATACCTGCTGGAAAGGTTTGCCGCGGTTTCTAAAGCTTCGAAGGTATAGGTTACCCGGTGATGTTTGGCATATTGATCTTTAATTCCCTTAAGAATCTCCACAGTTTCCTCAACAGTTGGTTCATCAACGTAGATCGCCTGAAATCTTCGCTCTAAAGCCGCATCCTTTTCAATATATTTTTTATACTCATTCAGGGTTGTTGCCCCGATGCACTGCAGTTCCCCCCTGGAAAGAGCAGGTTTCAACATATTGGAGGCATCGATAGCCCCCTCAGCGCCGCCGGCTCCGATAATGGTGTGCAGTTCATCGATGAACAGGATTACTTCACGTGTTTTAAGGATTTCCTTCAGTACCCTCTTTAACCGTTCTTCAAATTCGCCGCGGTACTTGGTGCCCGCCACTAAAGAGGCAAGATCCAGGGTTACAACCCGGCGCCCTGCAAGAACAGAGGGTATCGATCCCCGTACAATAATCTGAGCCAAACCCTCCACAATTGCCGTTTTGCCCACTCCCGGTTCACCAATCAAGACAGGATTATTCTTGGTCCGGCGGGCCAATATCTGTATAACCCGCCTGATTTCCTTCTTTCTGTCAATTACCGGATCAAGTTTACCCTCTCTGGCCAGACTGGTCAGATCACGACTGAATTCATCCAGTGTCGGGGTAGTCTTTCTAGCCGCAGCCAGATTCTTCTTCCTGCCCTGCTCGGATTGATAGGTATTATTGACTCCGTTAATGCGGGTAATGATATCGCGAAGAACATTAAAAGCAACACCGTGACGGGTCAGATAGCGCGCCGATATACTTCCCTCTTCCCGCACTGCGGCGAGTAATAGATGTTCCGTCCCAATATATTCATGACCCATGCTTCTCGCTTCTTCAGCCGATTCTTCCAGAATTTTCTTTCCCCGCCTTGAGGGGGGTACATCGCCCAGGATAAGCCCCCCTTTCCCCATGGGAAGACTGTTTTCTATTTCCAGCTGCATTTCACCGATATCGACTTTTGCTTTCTGCAGCGCTTTCACTGCTACACCCTGGCCATCTTTCAAAAGAGATAAAATAACATGCTCCGGGAGAAGCTGCTCAGAATGGAAACGTTTTGCTTCCTCCTGGGCGAGAATGGTGAGAACCTTCTGGGCCCGCTGTGTTAACCCTTTAAACATTATTTATCCTCCAAAGCTTCCCGCACAATTTCAGCTCTAGTATAATCTACTAAATTAGTATCCGCCCCGTCATCCATTTTTTCAAGTATTTTTTTTATATGCGCGCTCTGGCAGAGAAAAAGCAGGGCGGTTGCCTTCTCTATACTTAAATTATCAATCAATCCAAGACTGATTCCCAGGCGTAGCTGAGATAAAAGCTCTATGGCTTCAACCGCGGATATCCTGCGGCAATGTTTGAGCACTCCCAATGCGCGAAAAACCCTGTCTTCGATCTCTATTCGCCCTGTATTGAGCATATTCTCGCGGGATTGACGTTCAAAATCCACAATTTCCAGAACCATCATCTCCAGAGCGTCAATAATTTCGACTTCGCTGCTGCCCAGGCTGGCTGCATTGGAAAACTGATACATGCCCCCCAAAGAAACTTCACCGGCCCCCGCATAGCTCTTAACCTTCAAACCCAACTCTGAAGCTGTGCTTACAGCCTCATCAATAGTAGAATCGGCAATTAAGCCGGGCAGGTGGAGAAGAACGGATGCTCTCATACCGGTTCCCAGATCGGAAAAAGAGGTATTGAGATAACCCCACTCATAGGTCGCGGCAAATTGCAAATGCTCTTCCAGCTGATTATCAATCTGATTTACAGCCTGGTAACTCTCTTCCAGTGCCAGGCCGCTTTGCATTGCTACGAGGCGTAGATGATCTTCAGCATTAATCATTACAACAATGAAGCTGTGATTGTTTAAAGCTATCACTTTGTTTTTCGCCTCAACCAGTTTGCTGGTAATAAGGTTCTCCTCCAACAGTATTTGTCTGTCAGTCAGGCTTAAATTATCCAGATGAAGCATGGTAAAATTCAAATCAAGGTCGGTCAGGGCTTGAATAACCTCATCGCGCAGCTTCTCCTCATCCTGGGCCTTCAGCTTTGGCGGGAAAGGATAGCCCACAATATTGCGCGCCAGCCTGATCCTGCTGGAAACAACTACATCCATATCAGGGCCGGCAGAACAGAATAAACCCTCTATAGCTTTAAAATTGCTTATCTCAGCCATTATCACCCCGGGGAAAGCACTCCAGCTTATGGATACGGTCACGCAAGGAGGCCGCAGCTTCATAATCCTCACATTTCAGGGCCGCTTTCAGCTCCTCTTTCAATTTCAGCACATCAACCAGGAAAGTCTTATATGGCAAAAGGCGTCGGGGATATTTACCCTGATGATCGCTATTTTGCCGGTTTTTACTTATAAAAGAACGGATCGGCCGGTTAAAAAGCGCATAACATTCGCTGCAGCCAACCCTTTGCTCCTTTTTGATCTCCTGCCAGCTTCTGCCGCATTGAGTACATTTTGCCGGCATTGGACCTCTCTGTTTGCCCCTGGCAACTAAACCGATCAGAAGATCGGGAATAGATACTTCAATTTTATTGTCAACAGTATTGATTCCATGCTCCTGGGCACAATCATCGCAGAGATGGAGATCGACCCTCTTGTTTCCCATTATCTGTTCAATATGGATAACTGCTGTTTCTTTCTTACAAATTTGGCAACGCAATTTATTTCTCGCTTTACCCTAAAAATATAACATTTTGCAGAAGAAAGCAAAGAGAAAGCGAACAAAGTGAGCAAAACGAGTAAAACGAGCAAATTGAGTAAAGATCGCAAAGCAACCGCTCAATATTAATACTTTCTTATTATCTCCAAAGGCTTTGTTTGTCCGGCTTTACGTGCCGGTAGATAGGCTGCCAGGGTAGCCAGGAGAATTGTCAGGAAAGCAATCAAAAAAAGATCAAACAACTTAATCCTGATGGGAATCTGTTCCAGGTAAAAAGCTGAATCAAATATCTTCACCGGTTTGATTTCAGTAAAATTTATAAGGGGCGTCAGTATATTTCGGCCTACAGCCAAACCCAGGTTCAAAGCATACTCGATACCCCAGATGATCTCATTAATATTAACAGCTATTGCCAATCCCAGAATAATACCCAGCAGGGAGCCCAGCAAGCCGGCTGAAAAACCGGAAACCAGGAGCGATAAAGAAATTGCAGCGGGACCGGCGCCTATGCTCTTGAGAATCCCTAATTCCTGCCTCTTCTCCAATACCAGCATAATTAACCCGGAGGAGATATTCACCGAGGCTACAACCACAATCAGAGCCATTATAAAAATAAGCAGGGCCTTTGTAGTCTGGAAAGATTTATAATTGGCCCGTTCCAATTCATACCAGGTATATATATTTGTTCTCTCCGGAAGCAGGGAGCCAAGTCGCGCCGCATGCTCGGCAATCCGGTTATAGGGGTCTCCTACCTTGATACCAAAAAAATCACTGGAATTCTCCTCAGGGATTATCCTGCGTCCCGTATTCAGCGGAATATAACTCCAGAGCCGATCGAGTTCCTGATAACCGGTGGCAAAGATGCCGGTTACCTTCAATCTGGTGACTTTAGGTATAAAAGAGCCATCTTCTCTTATTTTTGAGGTAAGCACCTTAATTCCATCGCCCACCTTTACTTCAAGAATAGCGGCTACTTCCTGACCCAGTAGTATGGAATTTGCCCTGCCAAGATTGAAATCCCCTTCAACAATTTGAAAATATTTCCTGAAATTTTCATCTTCACTATATATTTCCGGGCTTACAGCGCGCAGTGATACGCCATAGCGTGAAGCAGAAGAGTACAGAAGGCCCATTCCCTGGCGTTCCTCGAAAACCTGCCGAATCTCAGGACTATCTTCAAGCAGTTTCCTTACTGCCTGATGGTCCCCATCCACGCTATTTCTGTCTAAATGAATTTGCAGGTGATAGGTGCCCAGCTCGAGATAACGCCTGGTAATTCCCTCTATCATACCATCCGCCACTTCTAAAACAACTACCAGCGGAATTAAGCTTAAGGCTATGCCGATAATAGAACCTCGCAGATAGGGGAAAAATCCCCCCTTCTTTCTTCCCCGAAGGTATCTGAAGCCCAGAAAAAAAGGAAAGAAAAGCCTCATTTTCTCTTCAATCTTCCATGCTCTAAACAAAAATGGTAATCACACATGGCTGCCAGTTCATTATCGTGGGTTACCATCAGCATGGTTTTTTTATATTCACAGACCAGCTCAAATAATATTTTTTTAACCTGATCAGAGTTTTTTTCATCTAGATTTCCGGTAGGTTCATCGGCCAGGATAAGCACGGGATCATTCATCAGGGAACGGGCAACTGCAATTCGCTGACGCTCGCCGCCGGAGAGCTCAACCGGGTAGTGAGCTTTTCTTTTAAGCAGGTCCACTCTATCGAGCAGATCTTCAGCTCTATCTCCCGCAACTCTTAAGCTTAAGCCCTCGATCAGGCCCGGCAGCATTACATTTTCCAGAGCCGTAAAATCTTTTAACAAATAGTGAAATTGAAAGATAAAACCCAAACTGCTGCTGCGATAGCGGGTAAGCTCAGCCTCACTCTGCCCTACAATATCGCTCTCGTTAAAAAAAATGTTGCCTGAAGTCGCATTGTCCAGGCCGCCGATCAGATTAAGCAGGGTAGTCTTGCCTGAACCGCTCTCCCCGGTAATAACCGTGGTTTCCCCCTGTTCCAGAGTCAGGTTAAGTTCCTGCAGGACATCCACCTCTTCGGATCCGGTTCTATAAGTTTTGGAAAGTGAAACCACTTCTATAATATTCATCTAATCTTAAAACCCCTTGCTACTCATACTGTAATATTTGAACAGGTTTAATCTCTGCCACTCTTTGTGAGGCAAAATAAGCAGCCATAGTGGCGGATAATAATCCCAAAAGCAGGATCAGTAAAGCCTCAGGTAACAGCACTTTGCTCGGCACCTCAATAAGATAAAAATATGCGGGAGAAAAAATGGAAAATTCTCTCATTCCCCGAGTAGAAAGCGTTGCGAATAAAAACTCCATTACCCCAAGAACAAGATTTATCAGAGTCTCCACAATTCCGAATACCTCGTTTATATTGCCGGTTATCAACAGCCCCATGGCCATACCCACTCCGGCGCCAAGGCAGCCTATCAGGAAACCATCGAGGATGAAGATGTATTGAATAGCGGACCCGGGAGCGCCGATAGCCTTTAACAGGGCTATCTCTTCATATCGCTCACGCACAGTCCTCCTCAGGGTGTGATAGATATTGAAACCCACCACGATAAAAATCAAGCCGATAAGCAGCATCATTATAATCTTTTCCATGCGCAGAGCGCTGAAAAAAGCCCGGTTATAATCACGCCAGATTACCAGTTTATACCAGGAGCCCGGAGCTTCTCTCAGAGCAGCAGCTATTTCCTCCTCAGCCTCTTTCAGATGAAAACGGTTTTCCAGTTTAATTCCCAGGGTCAGTGGAGGTCGTTTTTCCGGCCAGAAATAATTTATCGCTGTCTCGTTGGCTACAAAGACCAGGCCCAGGTCATATTCATAGTAGCCGCTGCGAAAAAGAGCACTTATGGTAAATCTTTCTTTGGTTGGCGCCAGTTTGCCTAAAGAATCACCGGCAAGCGCAGTCAAAACGATTTCCTCGCCCACAGCCAGTCCCAGGTGCCTGGCCAGCTCCACTCCGATAACTATGGAATTAGCAGGGCGGAGATCAAAAACACCGGCTGTTATTTCCAGGGAATTCCGGAAACCGGGATCACGTCTCAGAATATCAACCGGCAGCCCCCGCACCCGGCAGCCCCGCTGCCGCACATACTTGCCCTCGGCAATAGCCTGACTCTCGGTAAAAGAAATTACCGACTGAATAGCTCTTAGATTTTCCAGCTCTGCAAATTTCTCTTCTTTTACACCTTGCCCCGCCGTAATCTGCAGATGATAGGAACTTACTTCCAGAATGCTTTCAATAAAGCCAAGCTGAAAACCATTCATCACCCCTAACACGGCAGTCAAAGCCATTACTCCCACACCAACGCCGATCATAGAGAGCAGGGATGAGGCCAGACCACTGCTTTTCCTTTTGGCTTTGAAATACCTTAAGCCCATAAAAAGGACAAACCTGAGTTTCAATCCCCGCCCCCATACAACCGTTCACGAATTACCTCGCCCTCTCTTAACACCTGCTCTTTCTCCTTTATTCCGCAAGTATAATAGATCTTCATAAAGAGCTCATTATCTCTGAATAATTCCTCCAGCCGCCGCTCTTCATCCAGATACTCCACCTTTCTGACCAGGGTTCCCCTGAGCCAATAATCCTCACTCTGCAGTTCTCCGCTGTTGCTGTACCGGTAATTCCATTCTTCAATTCCCATATTACCACGCCTGATTTTTTGCAGCAGATGATCTTTATCATCCCAAAAAAGCTCCACCCGCTCAACTATCTCGCCGGCATACTCAGCTTCTTCCAATACCAGCCTGCCGCTGTCATCATAATGCCTTAAATACTTTTTATTGTTAAGATAATCAGTCTCTTCAGAATAGCGCTCATTATCTATTACAGAAAGCGACTTCTCCAGCTCATCATCTTTCCATACCTGGTAGCAGAAGAGTTCGCCGTCACTGTTATAACGGGAAATATAGCTTCTTTCTCTATCTTTTCGGCGTTCCTCATATGTCACCCCCTGTGCGTGAACCAGGGTCAGGGAAAACAATACGGCAGGTATCTCAGGCTCTACTCTTTTAACCTCCAGTAATTCCCCGAAAGCTCCGAGCCGGTAACGATCCTCATAAAGCAGATTGCCCTCTTCATTGAAATATTCAACCCTGCTCAAACCGGCGCTGGAATAGTAAAAAAGCACCCGGTTTTTTACTTTATCATGATCATAGTTCTCTTCAAGCATCACCCTGCCCAGCTCATCCATAAGCCGAAAATCACTCAAGCGCCCTTTTTCATAGCTCCTCTCTTCACGGACTCTGCCCCGCACATCCAATAATAGTTCCCATCTCTTCGCCTCTTCTCCTGAATGTACAAGCCTTCTGATTTCCTTAAAGCCTTCATTTACCTCTTCTTTCCTGACCTCTAATATATAGAGATGCTCATCCCTCTGGTACCAGGCTATCTCCTGCAGGGCCATGCCTATATGGTTGGAACGGAAAAAACGCTCTTCAGCAGGCGCCACCACAGTTAAGAGAATATAGAGTAAAGGAATTGCCCGTTTCATGAAACTTCTATCAAAGAATCCAGATAGCTCTCTTTATTAAATGGCGTGATATCGTTAAGTCCCTCGCCTGTACAAAGAAAAGAGAAGGGAATTTGACAGGTGCGGCAGACAGGGATTACTATTCCGCCTTTGGCAGTGGAGTCATACTTGGTTAATATGGCGGAATCTACACCAATTGCCTCCTTAAAGGCCTCGGCCTGTCTTAAAGCATTCTGTCCGGTTGTGGCGTCGATAATCAGGACCTTGCGGTAAACACCAGACTTAAGCCTGGCGCAGATAATTTTATCGATTTTAGCCAGTTCCCTTACCAGATGAACCTTGTTGTGCAGACGGCCGGCCGTGTCTGCCAGAATTACTTCTCCCCCCTGTGCTTGAGCGCTGGAAATTGTGTCAAATATAACCGCGCCGGGATCAGCTCCCGAAGACTGCTTTATAACCTGCAGACCCAACTCCCGCCCCCAGTGACTCAACTGCTCAACCGCCGCTGCCCTGAAGGTATCGCCGGCGCTTAAAAGTATTTTCTCGCTGCCGGCGCTCCTGCGAAAGTAGGCTGCAAGTTTGGCTATGGTTGTTGTTTTACCAACTCCATTTACTCCCATTACCAGGTATATATTAAGCTTACCGCTTTCCGGAAGGAGTGTATTTACCATAATCGAATTGTGTAGAATACTTTTTAACTCATTAAATATCTCTTCGTTGCTTTTCAGATTATTCTTTGCAACCCCGGTCTTAAGGTCAGTAATTATTTCAGCAGCCGTCAGGGGCCCCAGATCTCCCTCGATCAGAGCCTCTTCCATATTTTCAAAAAAGAGCTGATCGCCGCTCCTGTTCCTGAATAGATTCTTGAGCCGGGAAGCCAGCCCCCCTTTCTTTACCATGTTCCTAACCTCCAGCTATCCGGCTTTTCTATCCGCCGAGCTGATATAATCAAAAAGATTAAACATCATTTTAAGAAAAAGTGAACCGCTTATAAGAAACGCACCCAGATAGGAATAGTAAAACATCTCGCCTGTGCTTTGCAGCCGGCTTGCTTCAGAAAGATTACCTGAAACCGCCGCATCCTGATAAGCAAAAGCATAATCAGCGGTTATGCTGTACAGAAAAAGGGGCAGCGGCACTGTTAAAGCCCAAATACCAAAGGCGCTGTAGAATTGATCTCTTTTTTTTGTTTGAACAACACTCTCCTCCAGAATATTGCTCTTCAAAGTCAGGTCAATATTACCTGTTAAAGAACTATCCAGATAAAAGGGATAATCACTATACCCCTCCTTGCGCAGCAGCAACCTTGAGCTGACTACAGGGGCCGGCATTGGTATTTCAAGAGGTGTGCGGCCCAGCCACTGTGAACCGTGATATACCGAGGCTCCCTGCGGTTTTGAGCTTAAAGACAGATATTCCATATCACCAGCGGTTAAAGATATCCACAGATCGTAATGCTCTCCCGGAACAAGTTCTATGCGCCTGTGTTCCTCCAGATAACCCTGACATGAGACTCGCAGGGTTTTTTCCCCGGGAAGCAGGAACTTCAGTGCAGTAACTCCGCTGCCCACGAAAGCGTTGTCAAGGTATATTTCGCTTTCCACAGGTTCCGGATGGACAGTTATAGATACACTTTCACTGCCAAGCACAATCACGGCAAGCTCTTGATTAATGTCAGATAAAAGATAAGAAATTTCCTCAGGCTGCACCGCGTTACGATAGGTAAATACCTCTTTACCCAGATGAGGGGACAGGGCAAAAATCTCAAAATAGATGTAGTCCTGATACTCTTCCAGAGTGCCCCAGATCAACAGCTCCACTTCCTGCTGGCGGGCATAGCGTAATGGAGAATAAAGAGGGGGCAGCAGCAGCTGCCCCTCCTCCTGACCGCTCTTAAATTCAATCTCTTTTTGATCAACAAGCTCAATGTCCGATAGCTCCAGATCACGCAGGTAATTAAGGTAGTCAATAGTCTCTTCGATCTTCGCATCCAGGGTTGGGTCTGCAGACTGGTTAAAAAGCAACTCATCCCGCTCAGTACGGTACTTAGCCAGATTATCGCTCTGTTTTCGCCTTTCCTTTTTTAAAAGCGATTCACGGTATCCTGTTTTTTCAGCTTCAAGAAAATAATGGCTACAGATACTCTGCAGCTCCTTTTTAAATTGCAGGGGCACACTGTGACTCAGATAACTGTTGGCAGGTGTTACATCGTTAACTTTTAGAGAGCAGATACCTATTGACCAGTTCTCCCGATCATCAACAGGCGGGGAAAAACGTGAAGCATCTCCCGAATACAAAGCAGCAGCCTGACTGCTTAATGTAATTGCCAGGATAAGATAGAAATAATATTTCATTATTCAATATCAAGGGCCTTTTTTATTGAAGAAATCACCCGCTCCGGGCGGAAGGGTTTGACAATAAAATCTTTCGCCCCAAGCTGGATAGCCTGTACTATCAGGCGCTGTTGTCCAAGAGCGGAACACATAATTACTTTAGCGCCGGGGTCCAAAGCCAGGATTTTTTTCAAAGCCGTTATACCGTCCATTTTCGGCATGGTAATATCCAGGAGCACCAGATCAGGTTTTTTCTCCTGGTACATGTCTATTGCTTCTTCCCCGTCAGATGCTTCTCCGATAACCCGAAACCCCGCCTTCTCAATAAGATCTTTAAGCAGTAATTTGATGAACGCCAGATCATCAACGATCATTATATTGATAGCCATTATTTCCTACCTGTCTGCGCCTGTTTCAGGTATTCCTGCATAAAGGGATCCAGTGCGCCGTCCATCACCGCCTGGATATTACCTGTTTCATAGTTTGTTCGATGATCCTTAACCATAGTATAGGGCTGAAATACATAAGAGCGTATCTGATTACCCCAGGATATCTCCTTCTTTTCCTTTTCACGCTCAGCCCTTTCGCTCTCCCGCTGCTCCAGGTAGTACTCATACAAACGGGAGCGCAGGATTTTCATGGCTCGAGTCTTATTCTGGAACTGACTCCTCTCATTCTGGCACTGTACCACAATCCCGCTGGGAAAATGAGTTATGCGCACTGCCGAGTCAGTTTTATTAACATGCTGACCCCCGGCTCCTGCAGCACGGTAGGTATCAATTCTCAGGTCGTCCGTCTTGATCTCCACCTCAATGGTTTCATCAATCACCGGTGAACAGAACACAGAGGCAAAAGATGTATGGCGTCTGCTGCTCGAATCAAAGGGAGAGATACGCACCAGCCGGTGAATACCTATTTCAGCCTTGAGGTAGCCATAGGCATACTCCCCCGTCACTTCAGCGGTGACCGATTTAATTCCCCCCTCCGCTTCCAGAAGATCAACAATTTCTGTTTTATGACCATGTTGATCCGCCCAGCGGCTATACATGCGCAGCAGCATACTCACCCAGTCACAGGCTTCAGTGCCTCCCGCTCCGGAATGAATGGTTAGAAAAGCGGAGCAGGAATCACTCTCCCTTCCCAGCACTTCCAGAAGGTTTAATTCGGAATATCGCTCTTCCAGTTTGATCAGGTTGCCGGTTATTTCAGCTTCCAGGGATTCATCATTTTCCTCTAAGGCCAGTTCAAAAAGATCATTTAATTCGCTGGATTCACTGCTCAGCCGGCTCCAGGGCTCCAGGCGGCTGCGATATTTTTTAAGCCGGGTCAGGACCTCTTCAGCCTTTTTGCGATCCTGCCAGAAATCAGGCTTTAAGGTTTTTTCCTCCAGCAGGGCAATATTCTTTTTTATCTTCTCCGGGTCAAAGATGCCTCCAGGCATCTTCAATTACCTTGCCAAGAGATTCTAAACGATCTTGAAGTTCAACGAGCAATTATTTATTCCCCCTTTGAAACCGGCTACACCCTGATGGTTAATTTACGCCACTTCTTTTCTTTTAGCGAAGTAATAACCAGGGTATCTTCCACAGGATATTGATAAAAGCGGAAACCATCATAAGAATCGGTGATCCTGTCAATATCCCTCTTTAACCTGGATAGAACCTTCTCGCTGATCGATGTAGATTCAAAGAGATTGGTCATAATCTGTTTTAATCCATACTGGCTAAAGATTTGATAAACCGCATCCCGGTGATCATTACTGGCCAGGTCACAGGAAACCGCTACAAACATATCTTGCTTTAGTTTAAGGATTTGGATATCCTGTGTCAATTGATATTCAAAGGGTGGTAAATTTCCTTTTTTCAAGCATAATGTTAATACAGCCGATTAGAATATATGTATGAAAAGAATTTTATTTAGTTTTTTCCTGATCCTGACTCTGCTCCCTGGATTGAGCGCCGAAGAGAAAACAAAGGTTTTTGCCCCCTTTGTTTCCCGCCTTAAGGCTACGACCGAAGGATCCAGCATAAAGCTGACCTGGAAAAGCTCCTCTGACATAAAGAACTATAAGCAGGTTTATCGTCATATCGAGGAAATCAGCGAAGCAAACTTCAGCCAATCTGAATTTATAGCACGTCTGGCTCCTGACCAGGACTACTATATAGACCTGCCGCCGGATACAAGCAAATATTATTATGCGGTACTGTTGGAAGACCAGGAAGGCAATCTTTACCGGCTCTTTATTCCCTTTCGCAACAAGACCTCCCTACCGGTAGGTGTATCCATGGCCGGTAAAGAGGAAGATCTTGCCGCCTCAGTTACAAACATCACAGCTTTTGTACAGGGCGAGGCAATAATTGTGAATTTTGAATCCTCAAAGCCGGAGCGGCAGCTCCTGTTGTTTCGCTCCACTCTACCGGTACGGAACTCAGAAGATCTATTACGGGCTTCCTCTCCTGCAACACTTGACAGGAACTCAAATCAATACCGGGATTTACCCATTCCCGGAGTCGATTATTATTATACAGTTATTGATGGTGATCTCTTTAAACTTGGCAAAGTGGTCTTGATATGGGGAGAGAACTCCACCCGGCTGCCGGTAAAGATTCCTATAGGCTCCAGCCGCACGGGACTGCCTGCCTCATCCTCCCAATCGAGACCCCTTCCTCTGCCCTATCTTCTGATCGACTCGGGTGTCGAGCAGGGGGGAGAGCTGACTTCCTCCCTTCCCTTCCTGCTGCCGGAACAGATCGAATCTTTGAAGCCGGCTACCAACAAGGCTATTGCCGGAATATTTACCGGCTTTTCGGAAAGTGTTTCACCTGAAATTCAGCTTGAGATCCTGGAAGCTGATCAGGGAGAAAATAACGGCGGCGAGGGATACGCTCTTAAAGGTATTCTTCAGGAACAAATGCTTCAAGGTAATTTTTTACAGGCAGAGGCGCTCTTTAATAAATTCTTAAGTATCCGGCGCTCAGGCGACATTGAGGCGCGCACCCATTTCTACCTGGCCCAGTCTCTCTACTTCCAGAAAAAATACAGGGAAGCTTTCCTGACCTTTCTCCTGGCTATGGATCACTACTATACGCAAATACAGCCCTGGCTTGAAGCCTGTTATCAGAAACTTCAGCAATAAAGTAAAAAACGTAATTTTCTATTTAAGTTCCACAGCTCTACAATGCGCTCTTTTTTTTCTGTAATTTAAGGGAAAGGCTTGTCTCCCAGCTATCCTGGCTATCCAGTTCCAACAGCCAATGACAGATAAAACAGGAAGACTGGTAGATCTTTTTCATACCGCCTTCAGCTTGTGAAGTGGTTACCACCGGCAGACTCCATATTTCCAGCTTTCTATCTGAAGAAAGAGTAATAGCCACCTTATTAAGAAGATCACGAATGACCAGGGAATCTACCTTATCCCCGCTCTTTTTATCAGCAGCGATCTCATTCTTTTCCTTATCTTTTACCCCGAAAATGCGCATACTCGCAAGGTCCATGGAAGCAAGAGCAAGGTTGATCTCTGACCCATACCAGAGTTTGAGTTTTTCAGGAGATATGTTGATAAGCTTTATATATACTTCAACCCCTGTTTGCGAAAAGACAAAACGTTTCTCCAGGGTTAGCGCATGCCTTGACCTGCCCTGCTTGACGCTCCCTTCACAGCGCAGGGTTATTCCGGGTGGTTCTTTTCTGTTTTCCACCAATTCATAACTTGAACATAAAAAATCGCCGGCTTCGTCATAATCCATGGTGTCAAATGAAGCTATTGTAGCATCCGGTGTGAAAAAATGATCCAGAAAACTGCGGCGAGCATACCAGTCGCAGCCCTGCTGCCGGTTTTCATGGTAAGACTCAGGCCAGCGTGAGAGGGTATCCAGATAATTCCAACAGACAGGTAAAAAATCGAGAGCAAAAAGGGAACCGCCTTTTTTATGAATATAGGCGTTCATCATTTTGCCCTGATAGAGAAACTCCTTGTCTCCATCCATATCGAAATCCACACTGATTATCGCAGGAATGAACATTTCCGGCACTCTGGCTATTTTTTCAGCCTCCAGAAAGGCACGATAAGCGGACTTTCTCAGATGATTGGCATAGACCCCCCCTGCCGGAGAGTTCCAGAAAACACCACCTGCCTGCCCCTTCCAGAGCTCATCCCGTGCCGACATCTTTTTATATTTATCACCCCTTACCTGGTTAACCAGCAGATGGGTATAGATCATTCGCGCGTAGAGCAGATCTATCTCCGGATAACGGGTCATAAACTGGCGGAAAATCCCGCCATGCAGGAAAATGTCACCAGCAGGATTTTTTCTTATCTTCTCTTTTATCTGCAGGTATTGCTTTTCACGCTTTCGATCCAGCGCCCGGATCATTATTTCTTCATCAGCCAGACAGGGAAAATATATTTTGCCTTCAGGCCGGTTATTGCGCATATATTTCCGGGAAGTCACCGGTATAAGCCACTCAGAGTTTTTTTTAACAGCTTCAATAAAACCAGTCAGCCATTTTTCATTTTTATGGGTAAATCTATTTCCATCGATCAGAATGGAGGCGACCCGCCTGCCCGTTGTGTCTGCTGCCTCTTTTAAATAATCTATTATTTCAACAGACTTATATGTTTCCATAAGTCTGCCTAAGTCAACTGACAGGGGAAATACAGAAATAACCTTACCCTGATCTTCAGTAAGGTAGGGTAAAAACAGTTCTTTCTCTTCCAAACCGGCACTCAGAAAATAGCGGTCAGCAAGAAAGGTATATTCCATACCGCTGGAATCTAAGGTAGCGGCTAAACTCGGTTCCCATACCTGCCCGCTGAGCAGGCAGCCCCTTGGACGGTTGCCGAAATTGGTGCGCAGGAAAGTAGTCAGCATTTCCATCTGGCCAATTTTGTCTGCATTCGGGATTATTGACAGAATAGGATTATAAAAACCGCTTCCCAAAAGCTCAACCTGCTTACGGCTGACCATCTCTTCCAGCAGCATAAAAAACTCAGGATGATTTTTCTGTATCCATTTTAGCAGCGAACCGGAATAATGAAGCACAACCGGAAAATCAGGGAAGGAATTTAAAGTAGTCAAGAAGGGTTTATAACTCTCCTGATAGGCAAATTCAAATTGTGAATGTACACTGCCTTCAGGCTGGTGATTGTAGGTTACGAAAATGAATTGGATAGAATTCATTTTTTCTTGTTTTCTACATCATTCCTTATAATACATTTAGTAGGACAGGCTACAGCTCCTGATTCCCTATCTCCTTCCGCCTGGTAATCAATACGGGAGAGAAAATCTTCCACTTTATACCCACCGTCGGGAGATTTTTTTTCACAAATCTTGCAGGCTATACACCCCACCTTGCAGATCTTTCTGACTACCCCACCCTTATCCGTTGAATTACAGGCGACCAGATAATCACTCTCATAGGGCAGCCAGCGCATAACCCCGGTGGGGCATACTTCAATACACTTACCGCAGGCAATACAGAGCTCTTTATTTACCCAAACCAGACCATTCTCAGTGTAGGAAATGGCATTTACCGGACAGACACGTATACAACTGCCCAGCCCCAGGCAGCCATGTTTGCACTTTTTATCGCCGCCGTAAAGAGCATAGAGAGCGTTGCAGTCCCGTATGCCGCTGTAGGCAAACTCATATTCCGCTTTATCCCTGCCGCCGGTGCAATGCACCTGGATAATCCGTTTTTCCGCTATAGCCGCAGCCTCAACTCCCATGATCTCAGAGATCTTCTGCACAACATCCGGTCCACCCGGAGTGCACAGGGTCAGATTCTCCTCATCCTTGCCGGCGATGACTTCAGCATAGGAGGCACAACCCGCATACCCGCAGACCCCGCAGTTAAGCCCGGGCAGCTCAGCTTCTATAACGGCAATACGTTCATCCTTTTGCACCGCCAGAAACTTCGAGGCAACGGCCAGACCAACTCCCATAAGCAGGCCCAGCCCGGCTACTGAAATTACCGCAGATATTACTTGTGCAAACATCCCTGGCTGCCTCCTAACCGATCAGGTTTTTTAGTAATGCTTTGTCAAAGGCCATGAAGGCTAAAGCCATAAGTCCGGCGGTAACAAATGCAATTGGGATGCCTTTAAAGGGTTTGGGCACCCATTCCGAGTCCAGCTTCTCGCGCAGTGAAGCCATGACAAGAATAGCAAGCAGGAAACCCACTCCCGCAGCGAATCCGGCTGCAAAGCTCTCTAAAGCATCATATTCTTTTCTCACCGCAATTAAAGCGATTCCCATAACTGCGCAATTAGTGGTGATCAACGGCAGATAGATACCCAGGGCTTTATAGAGAGGCGGGGATATCTTCTGAATTATCATTTCAACAAATTGTACCAGGGTGGCAATGATCAGAATAAAGGTCATGGTCTGCAGATAGGCAATGCCCAAAGGAAGCAAAATAAGATTATATACAGCCCAGGTGGTGAGCGCAGCCATGGACATTACAAAAATAACCGCAAAGCCCATACCCACAGCCGAGTCAATGTTCCTGGAAACCCCGATAAAGGGGCACAATCCTAGAAACTGAGTCAAAATAAAGTTCTCAATTAATACAAAAGTAATGATAATACCGATATAGGTCATGAACTGCTCCCTTCAACCCTTATTCCTGCCTTTTTCCTCTGCTCAAACCAGTTAAAAAGCGCTTTTAAATATCCCATAACCAGCAGTGCACCGGTTGCCAGGCCAATCACCTGCACCGGCGCGCTGTAAAGCCCGGGAATACGGATAACACCATTAAAATTTCCCATGGGAAAGAGAGTGATTGTGCCCGCTCCCAATACCTCGCGTATCAGTGAGATCAACAGCAGGCCAAGGGTAAAGCCTATACCCATACCAAGGGCATCGAGAACAGAGCGGGAAAGGTTATTCTTATTGGCAAAAGCTTCAGCACGGCCCAGTATTACACAATTTACTACAATAAGCTGCACAAAGACTCCCAGGTTTCGGGAGAGGGCCGGGGCATAAGCCTGCATTACCAGATCCACGATTGTCACAAAAGAGGCTATGATTACAATGTAAGCGGGAATTCGTATCTTTTCAGGAATAAAATCCTTCAACAGGGATACAAAAATATTCGAGCCCAGCAGCACAAAGATAACTCCGGCGCCCATTCCCAGGGCATTCACCACCTGGGTGGAAACTGCCAGTGCCGGGCAAAGGCCAAGTAAAATAATAAAGATGGGATTTTCTTTTATTATACCTTTAGTGAACTCTTTGAGCATACCCTACTCCCTGCCTTTCCCAATCCTGCCGCTGGTAATGAAACGCGAACCCTGGTCAAGCGCTTTGGCTACGCCGATAAAGGTAATGGTGGCGCCGGTAATAGCCTCTGCTTCCGGTTGTTCAAGCATACTTTTAAGCACCGGCACCGGATTGCTGCTTCCCGCTCCGATAAATTTCTTCATATATTCCGGATTTTCAGCTTTTTTACCAAGACCGGGTGTTTCCAGGTTATCCATTAGTTTTACGGAAATGATTTCCCCATTCAATTTATAACGGCTGAGTATCTTCATATCACCGGCGTAGCCGCCGCCGGAAAGTTCCAGAATGTAGCTATCAACTTTTCCATCCCTTAGAACAGGATAATAGACTTTTACCACTACCTCCCCCTCAACTACTACACCTTCTGCCGCCTTAAGCTCTCCTGTTAGACTGTTTAGCGCTTTATTTAATTCCAACACCTTGCGTGCTGCTATTACCGGCTCGGTTATTGCATTGATAATGCCAAGGGTCAGGGCGGCAACGGCACAGATCAAAAATAATTTTCCCCCGGTTAGAAATATTGACTTCATGCTTTGCCCTCACTGACTAACCCGAATTTCACCGGTTTAGTAAAACGATCGATCAGAGGCACAAACATATTCATAATAATAATTGCCAGAGAGACCCCTTCCGGAAAGGAACCGTAGGTTCTGATAAGAAAGGTCAAAAAACCGGCGCCCACCCCAAAAAGGATCATTCCTCTGCCGGTAATCGGTGAAGTCACCATATCCGTGGCCATGAATAGAGCGCCAAGAATCAAACCGCCGGAGAAAAGGTTGAATAGAATATCACCTCTAAAAAATCCATTACCAAAGGGCAGGCCGCCAAATATCCAGATCAGCAAACTGAAACTTGCCAGATAGGTTAGAGGAATCTCCCAGGTGATAATTTTTTTAAGGAAAAGATAAACACTCCCCAATATAAGCAACAACGCCGATACCTCGCCGATACAGCCGGGAATATTACCTACAAAAAGATCAACGTATCCATTGGTCAGTGTTGCTCCAATTGGATCAAAGATGTGCCCGTTGAGCCAGCCGGTTACTGCAGTATCGAGGCCTGTTACCGGATATCCTTTTGATGCCAGAAATGTTGCTGGTCCGGCTACACTTCCCCCCTGGAGATCGAGCAGGCCTGCTTTAACGAATCCAAGCGGTGAAGCCCCGGTTACCGCATCGGCCAAACCCCAGCTCTTAGGCGCCAGCCAGGTGGTCATTGGACCGGTCCAGGAGAACATTACAAAGACCCGTCCTGCCAGGGCCGGATTCATCCAGTTTCTTCCCAGGCCGCCAAAGGTATGCTTCACTACGGCAATAGCAAAAATTGAAGCTACAACAGGTATGTAGATGGGAATTGAAGGAGGCATATTATATCCCACCAATAAACCGGTCAGCACCGCACTTCCGTCATTCAGTGTAAAGGTTCCCAGAAGACGGTTGATAATCAGTTCAGTCAATACACTGGCAAGAACAGCGGCCAGGATAACCATAAAAGAGTAAACGCCAAAAATAAAAACACCCCAGGCCCCTGCCGGAAGCAGAACCAGGATTACAGCGGTCATTATTCCGGCAGTTGAACTCCCTGAATGGAGATGGGGAGAAACTGTTACCAATAGATTATCATTTTTTTCCATTCCTAGGCCTTCTTATTCTTTCGAGACATAACCTTCCCTAACTTCATTCCCTGTATCAGGGGAATACGGGCAGGACAGCTGTAACCGCAACAGCCGCATTCTTTACAATCCATAAGACCCTCGTTCAAAGCCTCTTCATATTCACCATGCTCAATCCATTTATAGATAACCGTAGGCTGCAAGCCTATGGGGCAGGCTTTAACACATCGTCCGCAGCCGATGCATGGTGTCTGCAACGGGGAACGGACCTGCCGCCGGGAAAGAGCAATAACCCCTGACAGGCCCTTGGTAACCGGTGTGTCCGCGCTTAACACAGCAAAGCCCATCATGGGTCCGCCGGCTATCAATTTGGAAGGGGGTTCGGTAAAACCGCCGCACTCCTCAATCAGTTCAGAGAGCGGCGTGCCCAGCCTGACCTTTAAATTGGCGGGGTTCCTGATTATCGAACCGGAAACAGTGACCACTCTCTCGATTAATGGTTTATCCAGTACAACAGCTTCATATATTGCCTGCATGGTCCCTACATTGGAAACCACGGCTCCGATATCCAGGGGCAAGCCGCCTGAGGGCACCTCTCTACCTATTACTGCTTTGAGAAGTTGTTTTTCATCGCCCTGGGGATATTTCACCTCCAGAGCGACTACCTTAAAATCCAATCCGGAGCGGACTATATTCTCTTTCATCACCGTAATTGCATCCGGTTTATTCTCTTCTATCCCTATGATAATCTGCCGGGGTTTCATTATCTTCTGTACAATCCGGATACCTTCCAGAATTTCAATGGATTTTTCCAGCATAAGTCTATGGTCTGCGGTGAGGAAAGGCTCACATTCCACCCCATTCACCACAAAATATTCAACCTGAGCTCCTTCTCGAACAGTATATTTCAATACAGTGGGAAATGTTGCTCCGCCCAGGCCCACAATGCCTTTATCTGCCAAACTCTTCAACAGGTCACCGCCGCTGATTCCCTGCCACTCCAACCGGGGCTCATCTTTACCCGAACGATCAAATTCACCCTGCAGCTCTATAGATACAGCTTCACTCCGTATTCCTGCAGGCAGATAAATTTCACGGATTTCCTTTACCACTCCGGGTATAGGCGAGTGTATATTGGCGGAGAAAACCCCCTGTGCCCGGCCAATCAGCATTCCTTCCCTAACCAGGTCATCTTTACTCACCACACATTGCGCCGGTTTACCCATATGCTGCTGCATCGGGATTACTGCAAGAGCCGGAATAGGCGCGTTTCTAATGGGAACCCCGCTGGTAAATAATTTAAAATCGGGAGGATGTACTCCACCCTTAGGAAATGTAACCTGCTTACTCATATAACTTTTATTTCCTTCCTGAAAACAAAACTTCTAGTACCATACAAAGGCGAAGGTGTCAAATAAAATTGCCAGATTATATATAAAGAAGAGAAAAATAAAAAGAAGAATGGAATTTTCCACCAGGGTGTCCGTTTAAGCAGATACACCGCTTCACTGCCCCTTTCAACCTGCACAGCCCTTTCCTGTGCAGCCAGCATAGCAGCCACACTATTGACAGGCAGGCCCGCCAGAGTTTCGAAAAGCCAGGAGGTTTTGTATTGTCTGACCATTTTCAGCCGCTTTCCGATAGGTCTGCCGCTATTCTCTGCCCCCTTCTTTTCCAGATAATACCGGCTTATATAGAGCCGCTCACCGGGATAGGGGAATATATATTCCCGTCCAAAGAAGATGCCCTGCTGGAAAGCGGAATGAGTTAAAAAATCAGAGAGATCCGGTAAATCAGAGGCTTCGGGTGTCAACTGCAGGTGTTCCAGGCTTTTCCAACTGATTTTCTCAAAGCTAAAAGCAGTCAGCCTGGGAGTTGGATGGCTGAAGCCATGAAGCCGCTTCTCCAGAAAGGCCAGAGGCAATGAAATAGAAATAATTAATAGGAGAGGAAAGAGCCAGACGCCGCGGCCTATGGAGATTTTTCTGTTGACCATGGAGCGGGCCAGTATAGGTAAGGGCTCAAAAACGAAGTGCCGGATATATTTTGCCCGCCAGTTCAGCAGCAGATAAAGAAAAGGATAGGCAAGAATATTCAGTGCCAGAGCGCTTAGATTTCTAATAATGGTGCTGGAATCGGGAACAGGCAAAATAACCAGCAGATTGGCCAGAACAAATACGGTCAGTAAAAGCGTGAAACCCGGGATCAAGCTTTTAAGAGCTGCCCTTTTCACTAATGGTTTCAACCCGGAAGAAGTCAGATTACCTTTCAGCAGGCCAAATAATTGCCCAAAATAAATCAGGTGAAAAGGAAATATCAAATAAAAGCTTATCAGATCAAGAATGTTTCCGGTTAAGATATTTAACAGCCAGGGCAGCAGTCCTGATAATGATAGAATAAGATATCCGGCCGGCGCTCTTAACATAAAGAGAAACAGAGAGAAGAGCAGAAAAAGCGCAACGTAAAGCATTGCAGCCTGGGGATCATATTCCAGCATCCTGAATTCAGATCCATGCCTTTCGATTACCAGGGCAAGCAGAGAATGCAATGTAACAGGGCTCATTCTCGAGCGCAGGTAAAGCACCTGATATTTTATTCCCCACTTTTCCGCCTTAAAATACCCTGGCAGCTCTTTCATATAGCTATCAAAACGGGGATCAGTTTCATCCAGACGATCGGCAACGCCGGCAAGGGTGACCTTTTCCATTCCATTCAGGGAATTGAAAGATAGAATTGATGAATCTTCAGAGAGTAAAAGAGTAACACCGGGAAGGGCTCTGAGTTCCGCTGTGAGCTCCGCGCCCAATTCTTCTGCGCGAATAAAAAGAGTATAGTAACCCTGCCAGGAATATCTCTGGAAATTGATTCCCGGTTTATATAGAATCCAAATAGAATAAGCAAGATTAATCAAGAGCAGGATCAACCATAATACTTTGGGGCACATCCGGGAATATCTGATCATCATTGATTTTCTAAAGACTGGTAAAGGCTACAGCAATAAAAAATCCAAGCAGAACACCTACAGAGACCTCGGAAACAGTATGGCCATTAACCTCTTTTACACTCTTTATTTTAAGATCAAAACGCCCGGAAAGCCTGGCAATCAATTGATTGAGAACTCTTGCCTGGGTTCCTGCTGCCATCCTTACCCCCAGAGCATCCCGGATTGTCAGCACAGCATAGAAAAAAGAAATAGCAAATAGCGGGGAAGAGAGACTCTCTCTGAAACCGATAGATGTGGCTAATGCAGTAACTAAAGCGGAATGGCTCGAAGGCATACCCCCGGTTGCCCAGAAGAAACGCCGCAGAAAGCCCACATGGCTTTTAGTGCTTCCTCTGAAAACTCCGATAATGGATTTTAACAACTGAGCAATGAACCAGCTGAAAAAAGTGGAGAGAAATACCGGTGTTGCAATATCCTGGTAGAAAACGCTCATGGCTTTTTTAGTCTTATTACTTAGAAATAAATTGTCAAGATGGTATTATTAAAATTGACAGATAAGATTCTTAACGCTATACACAATCTAGAGAATTAAAGAGAGAGATGAGCATTTATTATACAGGAAAAGATGATAATAACCGCAGGCTGGATCGGGTACTGCGCAAGATGTTCCCGCAAGCCGGCCTCTCACATATTTTCCATTTGATACGTAAAGGAAGCATCAGGATCAATAATAAAAAAGTACGGCCGGATACCCGCATTTGTGAGGGTGATGAAATAAATGTTCATGGGCTTCCCTCACCGGCTTTGTACAAAAAAAGTACCAAACCGCAGAATAAAAACAACTTTTCAGAGTTTTCCAGACTGCGTAAAATGATCATTTTTGAAAATGAGCATTTGCTGGCCCTTAACAAGCCCGGCGGCCTGCTCGTTCATGGGGCCGGGAGCCTGGATGAGCTGGTTAGAGATTACTGGTCGATTAACAGCTCTCCTTCCCTGTCATTCCGCCCGGGTCCTGCTCACCGTCTTGATCGCAATACTTCCGGCCTGATCCTCTATTCCCTTTCCCTGTCCGGCGCCCGGAACCTTTCTCTTTTTTTCCGGCAGGGCTCTATCGATAAATATTACCTTGCTTTGCTGGACGGCAAACTAAATAAAGAGGAGAGCTGGATCGATAGAATAGAGAGGAACTCGCAACACAAGCGTTCATTTGCTTCAAGCAGCGGCAAAACTGCCGCCACAGCTGTACGGCCGCTGCTCAGTAGAAAGGGCAAAACCCTGGCCCTCTGTGCCATCACCACCGGCAGAACCCACCAAATAAGGGCACAGGGAATGTTGCATGGTCATCCACTGTCAGGAGATATTAAATATCAGGGCTCAAATATTTTGGGAGGCTACCTGCTTCACTCAATTTGCCTGCGTCTGAAAGAGGATAAAGCTGGAATGTTTTTCCCTCCCCTCTGGGCGCCGCTGCCGGTAAAGGCCCGCCGCCTGCTGACTTCTCTTTTTAGCACTCCTCTGCTTATGGAAGCCTTAGAATCAATCCATGAAGAACTTCTGCCTGAAGAATCACGGCCATGAGATAACCGCTGTGCCGGCCTTGACAATCAGCAGGAGAAAGTCAAGTATTAGTTTCAATATGTATACTCCAAAGTCTCTGGCGCATCATCTGATCTGGGTATTTAAAGGAATTCAGGTTTTTGCCCTGGTTGGAAAAAGCGGAACCGGTAAAAGTTTCCGCGCCAGACTTATCGCTGAAAAACATGGAATTGACTTGATTATTGATGACGGACTGCTGATCCGTGATAATAAGATATTGGCCGGCCGGACTGCAAAGAGAGAAAAGGGAATCCTCCCTGCAATCAGGACAGCTCTCTTTACCGACCCTGAACATGTATCGGATGTAAAGCGGGCGCTGAAGAAAGAGAAGTTCAAGAGAATACTCATAATAGGCACCTCAGACAAAATGGCCAAAAAAATCGCCGGTCAGATTGATTTGCCATACCCGGCTAAAATTATCACCATAGAAGATATAGCCAGCCAGGATGAAATTGCAGCAGCCACCAGATCAAGAAACTCGGAAGGGAAGCATATTATCCCGGTCCCCGCCATTGAAGTGAAGCGCAACTACCCCCATATTTTCTTTGACTCGATAAAAGTATTCCTTAAAAAAAGTCTGCAGTTCGGTAAAAAAGCAAAGATGTTTGAAAAAACAGTGGTACGCCCGGAGTACAGTAAACGGGGTAAGGTCACAATATCGGAAACGGCTATAAGCCAGATGGTCATGCACTGTGTTAAAGAGTATGATGCCAATCTGCTGGTTGATAAAATAATTGTTTCCAGTGACCGTAATATGTATTCCTTAGAGGTAATTATCAGGGTCCGGTTCGGCGCCCAGATTTCCGATATTCTCTTTCAGCTTCAGGAGTATATTTTAAGGAGTATAGAACGCTATACCGGGCTTATTCTTAAAGAAGTAAATATAACTGTGGGTAATGTAACCGGGAAGATAAATGGAAAAAAATAATCTTACCAACATCTTTCTCTTTCTTATAACACTCTTTATAACCGGTATAATCTTAAGACTGGCCCAGCCGGTTATTATCTCAATTCTGATTTCCCTGCTTTTAGCCTATGTCATGGACCCGCCGGTGGCTCTTTTAAAAAAAATGGGGGTACCTCTCTGGCTTTCCGTACTGATCACCGCTTTTATTTTTCTCGGTATTTTTACGGTCTTCGGTATAATAATCTATTCCAGTTTATTGGATTTTGCCCGCAAGTTCCCGAGCTATCAAATAAAGCTTACTGCCATGCTCACGGAGACTATCTCAAAAATCCAAATCTACTCTGATGAGATCTTTAAAACAGATCTGCTTAATGAGCTGAAACGTATTCCCATTGCTTCAATCGTACTTTCCATGGCCGGTTCCATAGTCAATATATTGCTGAAATTCCTGGTTGTCTTTGTTTACGCCCTGCTCATCCTCTACGGTAAATACCGCATTACCCGTAAAATTATGCGCAGCTTTACCAGAGAAAAAGGAAAGAAAATAGCCATAGTATTAAAGCATATTGATGAGGGATTGAGAAGATACCTGGGTGTCAAGACTTTAATGAGCCTTTTAATCGGCTCCTGCACTACAATTATACTCTTCTTTTTTAACGTGGAATTCGCAATCATACTTGGCTGCATCACTTTCCTCTTTAATTTTATCCCGAATTTAGGCTCAGCCGTAGCCGTGCTCTTCCCTCCCCTTATTGCCCTGATCCAGTATGGCAGTTATTCCCGCTCCCTGTGGATTCTAATTACCCTGATTATCTTTCAAAACCTGATCGGTAATCTGCTTGAACCCAGGATAGTGGGCCAAAGGCTTAAGGTGACCTTGACCGTGGTCTTTTTTGCCCTTCTTTTCTGGGGCTGGCTGTGGGGCGCACCGGGTGTGCTCCTGGCCGTTCCTATGACAACCTCAATTAAGATTGTTATGGCCAATATACCCGCGCTGCAGAGTTTTTCGCGCCTGATGGAAAAGACACCGAAAAAAGAAAAAACTACAGCTAATTCTGTTTGACAGGAATAGAAAGGCCTATTATCATTCAATAGGGGCAACTATGAAGAGGATTTTTCTGCAGTTATTACTCATTACTTTAATGACAAACATCTATGGCCAGGAAACAAATTATTTCACCTGGACCTCTGATCATTACCGCATTATCTCTAATGAGAGCCAGGCCAGGGCTGAAGCGCTGGGATGGAAAATGGAAGCGGCTTTGAAGCTCTATAATGATCATCTGCACCTGGATCTTGCCGGACTTTCCTCCCCGCTGAATGTACGTATTTTTAGGGATAAACAAACCTTTAATAGCTATCTGGAAGAAATTGTAGCGGAAACTCAAGCGGATTTCGTTATGGTTTCTTTTTCCGATCCCAGGAAAAATGAACTGGTATGTTTCGATACCCCGGGAAAGAAATTCAACACTTCGCTTTTACACCAGGGGTTTATGCAATACCTGAAAGCCCTGGCGCCCGACACTCCCATGTGGCTGCGCACAGGCCTGGCCGCTTACCTGGAAAACGCCGCTTATAACCCGGACGAGCGCAGGTTTGTATGGAAGGCAAACCTGGCCTGGCTAGAGACCCTGCAGAAGATTATCGCAGGTGAAAAAAGCTCTCACAGATTAGGAATAACCGAGCTGACCTCGTTGAGCCAAGAGGCAGCCTCTTTCCGCCTGGAAAGTTTTTACGCGCAGGCATGGGGGCTGGTTCACTTCCTTATCCAGTCACCCGAAAAAAAATATAACCGCATCATCTGGGATGCTGTAGCAGCTATAAACAGCAACACCTCCATGGTCAATCGCAAGTCTTTCTCCTGGGTCCCGGCCGCAGGGCTGAAAGAAGATTTTGAAGTTTTTATCCTTTCCCTGAAAACCTTTAATACGCTTATCCAGGAGGGAAAGGATTATTACAGCGCCGGGGAATATAGCCAGGCTGCGACGAGTTTTCTTGGTGCCATGGAACTGAACCGGGACAACAATAAGCCATATTATTACCTCGGTTTGATCCATTATGCGCAAAAAGAATACGATCAGGCTGAAAAACACTATAAAGCAGCTCTCAATCTTGATATTGATCCTGCTTTAATCAACTATGCTCTCGGGGTAAATTCTTTTTCCGCAAAGAAATACAGCGAAGCAGAAGAATACCTTATTAAGGCCAGAGAATACGACCCGGCAGTCTACACTGAAAAGGTAGAGTCTCTTTTGAAGCGCCTCAAAATATTAAAATAGAATTACTTGCCCCTTTTAAGGTGGTGTCTATTTCTTTAGTTTTACCAGAAGAGAAGCCGCACAATTAATATCCTTAATAGAGGGCAGCAGCGGTTTAGCTGAACTTTTGAGAAAATCACTGATTTCTCGCAGGGTAATTCCCTGTCGCTTAAATGGATGGCCCTTAAGAAAGAGGTCTTCCATGAGGCAGGCCAGCAACCGGCCTCTTTCCAGTTTTTTCCCCGGTTCCTTCCGGATTCTATTATCAAGCCTCTCCAGTCCCTTAAGTAAAGGCGGGCGGCCTTTTCCTCCATCAGTAATGAATCCATCCAGAGCAGGCAGAATTACTTTGAGAAGCTTGACACGCTGCAGCAGATAAAAAATAGATGATGATTCTCCGCTCTGGAGTATTTTATAGATTTCCTCGGTAATTCTCTCACGTGAGCAGTCTCCAATTTTTCCATGAAGCTTTTTTATGGCACTGCTCAAATTTTGAGGAAGCAAAATACCGGTTTGCACAGAATATTTAATTGCCCTGATCATGCGCACAGGGTCTTCTGAAAATGATCTCTCTGCGGACGTAAGAGTACGTAAACGGCTGCGCTTAATATCTTCAAATCCGCCGACATAATCAATAATTATTTGCTCAAAGGGACAGTACAGCAAGGCATTAATAGTAAAATCCCGCCGCCACACATCTTCCTCCATAATCCCATAGATATTATTGGAAGCTGCCTTTTCCAGTGAACGAAAGGTGGAAACTTCAATAACCTGATCACTATTGTAATAGATATGTACTATTCTGAATCTTCTGCCTATAATTCGGGAATTAATAAAAAGAGAGCGGATCTGTCTGGGCCGGGCATCGGTAGCTATGTCAAAATCTTTTGGTTGACTGCCAAGGAGTAGATCCCGAACTGCGCCGCCCACAATATAGGATTTAAAGCCAGCTTTCCTGAGGCGGCGTATTATTTTTATAGCTGAGGAGTCAACACCCTGCGGATCTATTCCATGTTCATTGCGGGTGTATATTTCGGCCTTTTTAACCATCTTGCCGTCTGGAGATAGGCCATAGCGGATTCTCAATAACTTGCTACCATTCTTTTTTAAGATAATAAATAGATTTGGCAATACCAGTCAAGCCTCTTTTCAGGTTTGCTGCCTGCATAATGCAGCAGACTTGACAATCATTATTACAACACAGTAGAATTCAGGCCAATGGAAAAACAAATTGAACCGCGTCTATTAAAAGGTTTTCGTGATTTTTTGCCGCAAACTGAACTTTTTCGCCGTCAAATTATAAGAAAACTGGAAAAAATATTCCGCCTCTTCGGTTTTCTGCCAATAGACACTCCGGTTTTGGAATATGCTGAAATACTGCTCGGCAAGGGTGGCGGGGAAACTGATAAACAGGTTTACCGCTTCCATGATCATGGACAGCGGGATATTGCTCTGAGGTATGACCTTACAGTCCCCTTTGCCCGCTTTATGGCTCAACATCTGAATGAATTGGCCCTTCCCTTTAAACGTTACCATATAGGCAAGGTGTGGCGGGGAGAGAACACGCAGAGGGGTCGTTACCGTGAATTTACCCAGATCGATTTTGATATTGTCGGAGTGGATTCCGCTTCCGCCGATTTTGAAATATTGCTCTTGATGTTTCGCTCTATGGCTGCTTTGGGAATAGAAAAATATAAAATTCATTTTTTCCACCGGGGACTCTATAACAATCTGCTTAAAGATTTTGGTTTGGAAAAGAAGTCTGCTGATATTCTGCGGGCAATAGACAAGTTAAAAAAAATAGGAAAAGAAAAGGTTGCCGGCCTTCTATATGAATGCGGTTGCGGGGATCATATTGAAAGGATTCTCTCATTCATCCAGCCGGGAATAAATTTTGATGAGACCCTTGAAAATATCACGGACCAGATTGGCAGCGATAGCCAGGAAGTTACCCGATTGCGGGAAATTCAGAAATGTATCGCTGATATGGGTTTAGATAACTTTTTTTTACTCGATCCTGCCATTACCAGGGGACTGGACTATTATACAGGAATAGTATATGAAACCTTTCTTACCGATATGACGCAGATAGGCTCCGTATGTTCAGGAGGGCGATATAACAACCTGGCTTCGCTCTATACCAGGGCAAAACTTCCCGGCGTAGGTTCCTCTATAGGCCTGGACCGCCTGATCGCTGCTTTAGAGGAACTTAAGCTCTCTAAAGAAATATCTGAAACAGTTTCCACACCTCTGCTGATTCTCTTTCTTGATCAGAGCCTTCTAAGTTACTACCACCAGTTGGCCGCAGCCTTCCACGAACAGGGGATTGCCGCCGAGGTTTTTCCGCTCAAAAAGAAACTTTCAGATCAATTTAATTATGCCCAGAAAAAATCAATTCCCCTGGCCCTTATCTGCGGTGAACTGGAGATGGAGAAGGGTTCCGTTACTATTAAGGATCTCAGAAACAGGCAGAGCTATGAGAATTTAATACCGGAACAAGCAATAACTAAAGTGATCGAGCTTTTACCCGGCTGATCATCCAGATGCACCCTTTTAAACTGCCAATATACGAACATAAACAACTGATTATCGATGCCCTGGCAGCAAACCAGGTCATAGTCGTAGAGAGCCCCACCGGTTCCGGCAAGACAACTCAAATTCCCCAGATACTCTATGAAGCAGGTTATGGGGAAAAAGGAATTATCGGCGTTACCCAGCCCCGGCGCATAGCCACCCTGTCGGTTACTGAATTTATAGCCCGGCAGATGGATAAAACAATTCCGGATACTGTGGGCTATTCCATGCGCTTTGAAGATCGAACAGATAACAGCACACGCATTAAAATCATGACCGACGGCATCCTGCTCCAGGAAATTAAAGGGGATTATGATCTTTCCCAATACAGCCTGATAATGGTGGATGAAGCGCATGAGCGCAGCCTGAATATTGACTTCATTCTGGGACTGCTCAAACGGGCATTGCACTCCCGCCCTGATTTTAAGGTAATCATTTCATCTGCTACAATTAACGCCGAAATTTTCTCGGAATATTTCGATCAATGCCCAATAGTTAAAATTGAAGCGCCTGCCTATCCGGTAGAAATAATCTATGATCCCCCGCAGCCGGAAAACAACCTGGATGCCATACTGCAAAAAATCTCAAATCTTGTTTCCCGCACCCGGCTCGAAGAAAAACCGGGCGATATTCTTATTTTTCTGCCGGGTGAGGGTATGATTAAAAGCTGCGTCACAAATCTGGGTAATCTGCCCTCGAGAAAAAAAATGGAAATTATTCCCCTTTATTCACGTCTTGCCAGAGAGGAACAGGAAAAGGTCTTTCAGACTTTTCCCGGTAAACAGAAGATAATTGTCGCCACCAATATCGCTGAAACCAGTATTACTATAGATGGGGTTACTGCGGTTATCGATCCCGGCCTGGCCAAGATAAATTTCTACAACCAGCGCAGTTTCACCTCTTCCTTAATCGAGGTCCCCATATCCAAAGCCTCTGCGAACCAGCGTAAAGGCAGGGCCGGCCGCACTCAACCGGGAAAATGTTACCGGCTATACCAGGAAAAGGACTATGAACGGCGACCCCTCTTTACCCTGGAAGAGATCTATCGAACCGACCTTTCCGAGGTAATCCTGCGTATGGCAGAGATCGGCATCAGTGATTTTGAGAATTTCGACTTCATCTCTCCCCCCTCCCGGGCAGGCATAATCAGCGCCGTGGAGACCCTGCGCTTACTTGATGCCATAGATGAAAATCGGAAGCTCACTGCAATCGGCAAACTTATGGTGCCCTTTCCCATTTTGCCCCGGTTATCCAGGATGGTGGTTGAATCCATCTTAAAGTACCCCCGGGTTTTGGAAGAGGTGTTGATCGCCGCTTCTTTTCTTTCCACCAGGTCACCCTTTCTGCTCCCTCACGGAGAAGAAATTGAAGCGCGGAAAGCCCATCACGTTTTCCGCGATCCTCTTGGCGATTTCGTTTCCTACCTGAAACTCTTCCGTAAATTCACGGGAAGCAGGAACAAGGAGGAGTTCTGCACCATATATTATTTGGATCATAAAACCTTGAGCGAGATCTATAACATAAAATTGCAGCTGCAGGATATTGCCAGCGATCAGGGCATGATAATAGCTTCCGGGGGCGGTTTTACCGATTACCTCTGCTCAGTATCCAGGGGACTGATCCAGTTTGTATGTGCGCGCTCAGGAAGAGGGGTCTATAAAACCCTGACAGCCGGAAAAATCCAGATCCATCCCGGTTCGGTAATGTTTAAAGAAAACCCCGATTATATTGTCGCCGGTGAAATAGTAAAAACCTCCCGCACCTACGCCCGCTCGGTTTCTCCCCTTAGATTCGATTGGCTGCGCAGGATATCACCGCTGCTTCACCGCGGTTTGTCAGTGGCAGGCTATTCACCGGCAGGAGCTCAGAAAAAACGTGATTTCACCAACCGCATAAAGATAGGCAGCAGTATTTTTAAGATAATTCTGGAAAAGGGGAAGCGTAAAACTGTTGTTCTTCCCTGGCAGGAAATTAAACCCCTGATCTCAGATATTGATCCCGCTTTACTAACGGATTACAGGAATCTGCGTGGAAAAATACTTTACAATGGATTGGAAATCCTCTCCGGCGTACGGTTGAAGAGTATTATCCAGGTTCTTCCTTATCTGCATCCTGAAAAAGGCATATTAAACTCCTTTTCACAAAACACTTTTTCACCCTCTGATCTGGAATTCAAGGCAAAGAAAGAGTTAGGCAGCCTGCTCGAGTTGTGCCGCAGCCGAAAAAAACAGAAGCAGCTCGGCTTTCTCGCCCTCTATACTGATGGAAAAGGGAATTATTGGTTCAAATGTGTAAAGGGGTTCCATCTGGCGCTCAATGAGAGTCTTGCCGGTTTAGAGGCTTTAGCTGATGAGCCGCAGGGATTCCTGAAAGGGGAAGCGCGTAAAATGGTAAATTCACAATACCGCAACCTTGCCCTGCTGCTGGAAAAATTGTAACCGGAGCGGATTTGCTAAGCCGGGGATTAACTCTTTCCGGGCTCCGCCGGGATCAATATTTCCTCATTACCCTTTGCCGAATATTTTACTGTTCCGTTTTTAAGGAAGACCAGTATATGGGATTTCACCTCTTTTTCTGTAATTCCCAGGTGATCCCGGGCCCACTCCAGAAAAGATGCGATATTGACCCTTAACCCCTTAAAGGTTGAAGTGCCATACTCCCCGGCATAAGATTTCAAGCCGCTTAAAACCTGGCTCTGCTGGTTAGTACACATTATGGATTGGATCAGGGAGTTTGCTTTACGCAGACGTTCAGAGAGTATCCTGATCATCTTCCCGGCAAAGTCAGGATTCTTTTTAATCATGGATTCCAGAAGGGCTTCATTCATTACCAGAAGCCTGCTCGGCTTTGTGGTAACGGCTGACGCCGAACGCGGTTTTTTTTCCACTAAAGCCATCTCGCCAAAAATATCTCCCTTGCGAAAAACAATTAATGTTTTTGTTGAAGCTGAGGAAGTACGTTTTCTTATTTCCACCTCGCCTTCAATGATAACATACATCTCCTCACCATGATCACCCTCTTCAAAGATCATCATTTCCGGTTTATAGCTCTTTACATGATTCTCATAAATGGACTGGTTAATACGCATTTTTCACCTCTCTCCTGAGGAAATCCCCGATAACCTTCTTATCAACAGTTAATGCTATAGTATCCTCAATTCCACGCTGCAGAATGAAGCGCAGATTTTTCCCCTGCTTCTTTTTGTCCGCGTTCATAGCCTGCAGCAGCCCCCGGGCAGAACCCTCCCCTAAATCAAGAGAGAAATTATACCCCTTTAACATTGAATGAACCGCTTCAGTATAGGAATTGTCAGTTATTCCCAACTCTTCACCAAGCTTAAGCGCCATAACCAGGCCCCAGGCTACTGCTTCGCCATGACCCCACCGCTGCAGGGCGGTCACCGTTTCCAGGGCATGCGCAAAAGTATGTCCCAGGTTCAGTATGGCCCGCTTGCCGCTCTCCTTTAGATCTTGCTCAACAATCTTACCCTTTACCCGTATACACCTGGCTACTATCTCTTCAAGCAGAGCGGGCTCAGCTGCTATTACCTGTTCTCGTCTTTCCTGCAGCAGGGTGAACAGCTCCGCATCACCAAGCATGGCCGTTTTGATAACCTCGGCTAATCCGGACCTAAACTCCCTTGCCGGCAGAGAGGAGAGCAGCGGAACAATGATCCTCACCTCCGAAGCCGGATAAAAAGTACCGGCGATATTCTTAAATTTAAGCATATTTATACCGGTTTTACCGCCAAACGCCGCATCAACCATGGCCAGTAAGGTGGTGGGTACCAGGATCAGGGAACAACCCCTCATATAAATTGAGGCGCTGAATGCAGTTAAATCACAAATTACGCCGCCGCCGATTCCCACCATGCGGCCATCCCTGCCCAGACCCAACCGTAAAGCTGATTGAATGATATTATCGGTGTTTTCCCAGCACTTGCTCTGTTCCCCGGCAGGTAAAATTATGGGATTAGGCGAACCTCTTCCGAAAAGTGAGAAGGTGTTTTCATCAAAGACCGTCAGTGTATCCTGTTTTCCCAGCAGGGCAAAATCCAGACTCTCCCGGAAATTGACAATGGTAGTAAAATCGGCAAAATGGAATTTCAGAGCACTCCTCATTCCACTTCCCCGCCTAAAGCCCGAAATGATGATATAAAATCAGGAAAAGAGACTTCAGCAGCTTCAATACCGCGCACAACTATTTTATCTCTGACGCCGGCGCTCAAAATAGCTCCAGCCATGGCAATTCTGTGGTCATGACCTGCATCTATTATACCGCCGGCAAGAGCCTGCCCCCCCTCTATTGTAAAACCATCCTGATCCAGGGTTAATTCAGCCCCAACTGCCCTGACTAACCGGGCAATCGCTTCCAACCGATCGCTCTCCTTGAACCTTAATTCACCGGCGCCCTGTACGGTAGTACTGCCGCGGGCAAAGAGCGCTATTACGGCTATTAAAGGGATCTCATCTATAAGATCAGGAATTTCATCTTTTCTGATAACCACGCCTTTCAGCTCACCGGGGCGTATCTGGATAGTTCCCACCGGTTCACCGCAATTTACATCCACCTCCAGTATATGGGCTTCTGCACCCATTTTCCGGATTACTTTAAGAAAGCCGAGTCTGGTAGGGTTAATACCGCAATGGCGAATCAACAGATCCTTCCCCGAAATCAAAGCCCCCGCAATAAAGAATGCGGCCGAGGAAATATCTCCCGGTATGGTTATTTCGAAAGGAGGAATTACAGAACAGGGCTCCAGCTTCAGATATTCTTTCTCCCTCACCAGAGGCAGCTCCAGATACTGGAACAATCTTTCCGTATGATCACGGGAGTCTATTCTCCCGGAAACAACTGTAGTGCCTGAACATTTCAGAGCTGCCAGCAACAGAGCGCTCTTCACCTGGGCTGAGGGAATTTCCAGGTTAAAACTCCGGGCAGCCAATAGCCCCTCACCAGGCAGGAAGGTCAGCGGCGCAAATCTGCCGTCAGAGCGCCCGGCTATACAGGCGCCCATTTGCCGCAGGGGTTCAGTAATACGCCCCATTGGCCTGGCAGTCAATGACCGGTCACCGGAAATCACCGCATAAATGGGAAGACCTGCCAGGAGCCCTGCCAAAAGACGGATCGTTGTACCTGAATTTCCGGCATCCAGCACTCCTGCAGGTTCCCGGTAGCCTATAAGCCCTGTACCGCTAACCTCAAGGAGCCTCTCTCCGGACTTAAGGCTCTCTTTCACTATAACACCAAGCTCTTCTAAACAGCGTTGTGTTGAACGGCAGTCCCCGGTATTCAGAGGATTATGAATAAGAGTGCGGCCTTCAGCTATTGATGATAAAAGAAGAGCGCGGTGGGTCAAGGATTTATCAGGCGGCGGAACAAGCTCACCGCCAAGGCCATCTTTCGCAGAAAAAGTGGAATCCATAAAAATCAGTATGCAATAATAATTATCTTTGTCAAACTATTAAAGATCAATAAAATCCTTAAGCTCCTTAACCTGCTTGACATGGCGCAGCTTGGAAATTGCTTTTTCCTGGATCTGCCTTACCCTTTCCCTGGTAATACCCAGAGTCCTTCCTGTTTCTTCGAGGGTGTAGGGACCTTCACCGGTTAAACCGAAACGCAGCTTGATTATTCTTATCTCCCGTTTATTGAGCCTGCTCAGCACCTGCTCTAAAGTGTCCTGCAGAGCTACTGTAAAGGCCACTTCAAAGGGTTTCCTTGTTGACTCGTCACTGATCATGTCGGAGAGGCTGGTCACCTGCTCGTCATCAACAGGGGAATCCAGAGAAACAGTATCTCTGGAGAGCTTCATTATATCCTCGACCTTGGAAGGTTTTAGATGCATAAACTGGGCAAGCTCATCATTAGTCGGGTCATGGCCTAACTCCTGGGTAAGGTATCTGGCAACATAATAACATTTTTTAATTGTATTGAGCATGTGTATGGGAATACGAATTATCCTGCCCTGATCCGCTAAAGACTTAATAATTGCCTGCCGTATCCACCAGGTGCCATAAGTTGTAAATCTGCACCCTCTCTTATAGTCAAAACGCCCCACAGCCTCAATTAAGCCGATATTTCCTTCATCGATTAAATCCAGAAGAGATAATCCTCTGTACTGATACTTCTTGGCAATTGCAACTACCAGACGCAGGTTGGAATTGATCATCTTGTTCTTCAGATTACCAAGTTTTATTTCTAAAGGATGTTTCTGCTTTTCTAATTTCGTTGCCGGTGAAGAAACAGACCGGCTCTTTTTTAACAGAGATTCCAGCAATTCTCTGGTTTTTGCTATTTCCTCCGCTAATACCCGCTCTTCTTCAGCGCCAAGAAGGGGATAACGTGATATCTGCTTAAGGTAGAGACTTAAGGGATCTGATTCACCGATACTCTCACTTACTCCCGGAGAATCGTCAATAAGCTGTTCATTAGTATCAGAATTATTATCTGAATTGAATATAACAGCTTTGCTGCTCAAGTTTGTCTCCTGTAAACTGTACCAATGATAGTTTCAGCCCCGGGGTGCCTGCCAGGGATCAACAGGTTTTCCATGCTGGTATACCAGAAAGAGTAATTGGGGGGTGCCTGCGTGAACATTCATTCCCAATCGACCAATCTCCTTTCCCGGCTGAACAGTATCTCCTACCGAGACAAGTGTTTTTTCATTCCCCGCGTAAACATATATATATCCCCCCGGCGACTCTACAAAAACCACCCTGCCAAAACCGCGATAAGGCCCCGCCCACACCACACTGCCGCTTGATATGGAAAAGATCCGGTCGCCGATTCTGCCGCTGATCACCACCCCCTTGAGTTTTCCCTTGAACTCCTCTTTGGGTCCGGGATGGGGCCATAATGTATCACTTTGCTCAAGCACCTTATTGGCTGTGACCGGATCCCGGGGTTTATCAAAATGCTCAGTTTCAGAATGCGGAATAATTAGCAGAGTACCTACTCGCATCTGGGTATAATCATTAATTTTATTCGACTCGATCAAATCATCGAGCGATACATTGTATTTTCTGGCAATACTGTACAGGGTATCACCCTTGCTGACCTGGTGCATGGAAGGGATCTTTATTTCAGTGCCCACGGGTACCCGGGAGGGATCCTTTATCTTATTCTCAGTCAAAAGCAGTTCCAGAGGCACCTTGAATCTTCTAGAGATGGAGTAGAGGGTCTCACCCCTTTTCAGTGTATAGGTGAAATCGTCACTATGAGCGCTTAGCACCGGGAGTAGAATTAGAAGTAGAAATGATGTAAATGTTATTGCCCGCGCCATAGAAAGCCTCACTCAATATTCGGCGGGCACCCCCATAAACTGAAAGCATTCTACCCGCCAAAGGAGCAGCAACATAAATAAGACAACATAAATAAGATACAACATAAGATACAATAGATGACTCTTGACAATAAACGCATATAATTTTATATTACCCATCGTTAAAGGGGGCGTAGCGAAGATGGTTATCGCGCCGGCCTGTCAAGCCGGAGACCGCGGGTTCGATCCCCGTCGCTCCCGATTCACCCCCCGATCGGGGGGTTTTTTATCGGGCTGTAGCGCAGTGGCTAGCGCGCTCGGTTCGGGACCGAGAGGCCGGGAGTTCAAGTCTCCCCAGCCCGAATATTAAGTCATTATTGGCTAAGGCATTATTACATCATTAACTGATCCTACTTTTACAAATATCGCCATAGTGATCAGTTATGTGACCAAGTCGTTTTCCTGGGAGGGGAAAAACGCATACGGTATAGAGAATCCTTTATTATCTTGTCCCGTTTCGTTTTCAATTCGGATTTTATACCATATATACGCATATCCGCTAAATAAACCACACACCTGATGAAGGGACAATTTAAGACGGAATGCTGTCAAACTCTTCCCGATCTAGGTTTTGAGGAATCAGTTAAATAATCATCCTGGGATCGCGCCAACGGCAGCTAAGTGAATATGTACTTTAGATACCGGTAAAGTTCCATCCCGTTAGCTAATGGCTTAATCGCTCAAAATCGGATTAAGTAAATTCCAAGATGCGATTTCTAAAAAAATCTCGACAGTTTTCGTGAGATTTCCTCTATCTTACTTGATTTTTTACCTTTCTTGAATTATATCTTTTCTTATCAATTGGCAAGGGAGGAATGACTCCCCACTCGTGAGGAGGAGGCGTGAAGCTTAAGTTTTTAGGTACCGGGGCTGCTGAGGGGATTCCAAACTTTGGCTGCACCTGTGTGCGCTGTCAGTTGGCCAGAAAGGAGAAAGGTCCTAACTCGCGGCGTCGAGCATCGTTGCTGGTAGAAGCCGCCGATCAACGCCTCTTGTTGGACGTACCACCTGAGATCAGTCAGCAACTCAACCATGCGGAAGTTTATGATCTAACGGCAATATTGCTGAGTCATGAACACCACGACCATATCGGAGGTCTCATAGAGTTTGAGTTTTGGCAGCAGGTATTGCCGGTCTTCGCCGGATACGATGTTCTCACTAAACTTCTATTGACTCCGAGATTTAAGAAGCGTGCGCTTCTTTCCGGTTTCCAGGCCCAGACCCGTTTGCATTTTGGCGACCTTACGGTAATGCCGTTCAAAGTCATTCACCACGTATCCTGCTACGGTTTTGTTATCGAGTCTGATGGAGCTCGGTTGGTGCATTTTACTGATTCCGACTTTAAGCTGAGCAATCTTCATCGTAGCCTTATCAGAGATGCGGATGTGGTTATCTTTCATACCCCGACCTATGAAGAGCACCGTCATCACCTCAGTGTTGAGAATGTCATTGCTCTGGCCAAGGACTGGTCTTTAAAACAGACTGTGATTACCCACATCAATCACCACAATCTCTCCCACGAGGAGTTGGAGGAGAAGTTGGCCCCAGAGGGTATTATCGTGGCTTATGATGGTTTGGTCCTGGAGATATAGGCTTTAGCCCTCCTTTAAAAGTTCCTTTTTAGTTGTGGGCGAAACCGACAATACGTCTCCAACAAGAATGGCTTCTGCTCATATTCCTCATGCCAATCTCTAAGGTACAAAGGTGCATTTCGGACGATTATTGTCCATAACAATATTAATGTAGCACTCGTTACGTTGTGCGTAACACCCCAAAAGTAGTGTATAATCAATATCGTGAGACGCAGCCTGTTTGATATACGAACACCCGGGGATATGCTCCTTGATACTGTCCACCTGTGGGCTGCATGGAATAGATACAGGTGATTGGTGGAACTGGAAAAGATCAACTACCACCGGCTGAAGCCGGAGGCTTGGCGCACGTCGGTAACTGAAGCCGAAGAGATTACCGCTGCAGCTCAAGAACGTAGCCAAACTGCCGGCCAGATTAACCCAGCCATGAGGTTGGATCAAACTCTTTTCTGCTGAAATTCTGTTCAACAGTTGCAGTGGAAGTACCACAATTCTGCGGTAAGTTTTGGCAGGTAATATTTCTCCACTTATCTTGCCTCAACTTTTCTTCATATTTGACGGAAAGCTATTGAATCAGCGGCGGTTATAGGCGGCTGGCCGTACACGGGGCCGAATAGAGCTTATAACTTCTTGAAGGAGGGCGATGTGAGCGAGTTGTGGGGTGGAGCACCGAGAAAATAGGAAAACCATACGCTTCGTTATCACCCTTATAAGCAACAGCTTCATCTGCTATGATAACATCCGGTTTTTCTATTGATCTTGTTGTTATATCTGAAGGGGCGGAAGAACTCTTCGTTACATCCAGAATTGGTGCATCGTTGTGGTTTCACCCTGCGGGCATCCTGTGAACTGTATGCGGGCGATTCTACCCTACGGGCGCCTCCGGCCTTAGCGTAATCCCTACACGACGTGAAGTTTTCGAGATTGCCTGGCGAGATTTATTCTCCTTCAAGCTTCAGGCACGAGATGCCTAAGCCGGTAACGAAGCATACCGTTCCGTCCGGAGCGATCGAAATTTGCTCCACATTATTGTCTACAAGGCCGTCGGCTGTCGTGTAACTGATCCAGTTTACTCCATCGAAGTGGGAAACACCCTTCGACGTTCCAATCCAGACCGAGCCGTCGGTATGCGTACGAATCGCAAAAGTGGTATTATCTATCAGACCGTCGCTTACCGTAAAGCTCTTCCAGCGCGTGCCATCGAATCGGGAGATACCGCTGCTCGTTGTGGCTACCCATACTGTACCATCCGATGCCACATCCAGAGCCTGAATCCAACCGCTGGCCAAACCATCGGCTTGGGTATAGAATTTCCACGTAGCTCCGTCAAAGCAGCCTACACCTTTACTGTAGGTGGCAAGCCAGAGCTTTCCATCGGGGGCTTCCGCCATATCAACTACGTACCTTTCTGCAAGCCCATTCTCTTTTGTGAATATGTTCCAGTCGGAGCCATCGTATCTCTCTAAGCCCCCTTTTCCCTCTTTGGTTCCAAACCAGACCGTGCCGTCTGAACAGGCAGTGATCGAACTGATATCATCGTTCACCAGACCTTCACCGGCAGCGTAGGAGGCCCATTCCTCACCGTCGAAGCTGGAAGCCCCAGCTCTCCTCAGCCCCACCCAGATGCGGCCGTCCGGAGCTACCTCTACACACCAGGCATCGGTACGAGGCAAACCGTCCTCCGCTGTATACCGGACAAGGGACCCGGTCCTCGGATCGAGCATCACCACTCCTTTATATCCCGCAGCCCAGAGGCAACCACGCTGGTCAAAGCTCAGGTCTCTCATTAAGGTGATATCCTCATAATGGGTCCAGCCCGGTTCGAACAGCACCTCAGTAGATTTTACGCAACCGGCTGCAGCGAGAGTCAGCATAAGAAAAAACGAGAGCAGTCTTTGCCTTGCTTTTTCCATATCAATCTCCTTCTCTAACTTTAATAATTATATGGATATTAAACTTAAAAACAACTTTTTTTTAGGAGGGGGGCATATACACGTACCTTCCGAAAGTCGGACCTTGGCGAGACAGGGAGCCGGGCGGCGGTCGTGGAGCTCAATTCCAGAGCAGTGAAAGCTTAGTTTCTGTATCGAAAAATTGGGTTTTTTCCATGTTAAACTTCAGTTTTATGCTGTCTCCCATCTTCAGCTTCATAACCGGATCAACAAGAAAATGAATATCCATTTCCCCTACCCGGCACACTATGAGGTCATCCCTGCCCATGGGCTCAACTAAAGAGACTTCCGTCTCGATCCCCTCTTTGGCATTCGGATGAATATCCTGTGGTCTTATCCCCATTCTCACTCTACCCTTAACAGTTTTTTCGGGTTTTCTTGAATCAGGAACTGCAATCTTTACTCCATCTCCAAGATTTACAACGAGATTACCCCCTTCACTTTGGATTTCGACGTCAAAGAGGTTCATCGGGGGGTTTCCTATGAACTCAGCAACAAATAGGGTTTTCGGCCTGTCATGAAGATCTTCAGGGTCGGTATAGGCCTGAAGCACTCCCCCATTTATTACCGCTATCCTGTCTGCCATGGTAAGAGCCTCGATCTGGTCATGGGTTACATAGATACTGGTAATTCCCAGGTCCTTCTGGAGTTTCTTTATCTCACCCCTCATGGAGATGCGGAGGCGAGCATCAAGGTTGGAAAGCGGCTCATCAAAGAGCAGAAGATTGGGTTTTTTAATCAACGCTCGCCCTAAAGCAACCCTCTGCTGCTGTCCTCCTGAAAGCTGGCCTGGCTTTCTTTCTAATAATTCCTCAATTCCCAACATCTCGCCTACATACTGCGCCTCACGTTTCATTTCTTCTTTAGGCCTCTTTTTTAGCCGCAGAGGATAGGTGAGGTTCTGAAAAACGGTCATGTGCGGATATAAAGCATAACTCTGAAAAACCATGCCGATATCCCTGTCTTTTGGGGGAAAGCTGTTCACCCTTGTTTCGTCAAAGAAAATATCGCCTTCAGTCGGTTTATATATTCCTGCCACCAATAGAAGGGTTGTTGTCTTTCCGCAGCCTGAAGGTCCTAACAATGCGACAAACTCCCCGTCCTTGATATCGAGATTTATCCTGCTTATAGCACTTACAGCACCGAATTTTTTTGAAAGATTTTTCAGTTCAATTTTCATTTTTATGCTTCCTTTGACTCTTCAACTTCAATTTAAAAACTATACTCCACCCTTGGCTCCGCCGGCATAGATCTTTAGCAGATACTCCTGAGTAAAGATGAAGAATAGCATCACAGGGAGCAGTTGGAACAGACCGACGGCAGTCACCATGTTCCAGTTGGTCATTGCGGTATCGCCCTGGAAGTTCTGCAGATAGACGGAGAGTACAGCCGTTTTGCCCGCCCGCCCGATCGTAAAGGTGAAAGGAATCAGGTAGGCGTTCCAACCGGAAATAAAGGCGAAAATGGCCAGAGAGGCGATGCCAGGCTTAATGTTTGGCATCATGATCTGCCGCCAGACCTGAAAGCGGGAGGCGCCGTCGATCAGAGCGGCCCTTTCCACGTCCCAGGAAATATTGTCGAAAAAGCCCTTCATTATCCAGATGCCGAAGGGCAGTTGAAAGGCCACCATAACCAGGGCCACCCCCCCCAGTGTGTTGAACCCGAAGCCGCCGATGAGTGGGAGACCTTTCCCAATGAGAGGAATCCTCGAAATCCAGCGGAGTACGAAGTAGATGGGAATGAGCAGGGTTACACTGGGAAAAGCGTGAAGGATCAGGGTCATGGAGAGGAAGGTTTTACGCCCTCTAAACTTCATTCGCGACAGGGCGTAGCCGGCCAGGGAAGAAACAAGGACAACGATGAGGGTCATGGTCAGGGCAACCATCAGGGTGTTAGCCGTCACCCACCAGATACTGGCAAAATTACGGCCGAAGGGCGACACCAACAGGAAGCTCCAGTTTTTAAGAGTCCATCCGAGGGAGCGCAGGCCCTCCGTCTTTTGGGAGAAGGAGCTTATGAGCAGCCATAAATAACCGGCGATAATTGGGGTCACGGAGAGGATAAGAAAGATGTAAATGACGGACTTCTCAATGCGTTGTTTCAAGTTCATGATTTTCTCCTGCTAAAGAGTCTCGATCTTTGGCTCCTGCACCAGAGCGCCGAAGCGGAATATGCGCAGGTAGATAATGGCCATAACCACCCCGATGATTACCAGGATCACTGCCCAGGCCGAGCCGTAGCCCCACTGGGTATTGCCGAAATAACTGGTCAGAGCCCTGTGGTAGGCGGTCAGAGCCCAGACCTCGGTCTGGTACAATCTCGGACCTCCGTCGGTAAGAAGCATGATATATTCAAAAGAGGTCAGGAGGGAAAGGGTCTGATAGGTGGTGACGAATAGGAGGGGCCATCGGATTATGGGGATGGTAACGTGACGAATCGTCTGCCAGGTGGAGGCCCCATCTACTTTGGAAGCCATCATGTAATCCTTAGGGATTGACTCGATAGCCGAGGTGAATATTATCATGCCGAAGGAAGCGCCGACAAAGCCGTTGGTTAAGATAACGAAGACCCAGGGATAGGTGTTTATCAGGAACTCGCCGTCACTTAGTCCCAGGGGAGTAAGTAGGTAGCGATTGATGATTCCCATGGGCTCGGGTCCGGCCAGGGCCTTCCACATGATGATATACACTACTATAGGGGTTATGCGCGGCAGGAGCCAGATCACCCTGAATAAGAAACCGGCCCGCCGGTCGATATTGGTTGTCAGAAGCGCGACCACCAAACCCATTCCTACGTTGAACAAACAGAGGGTCACAGCCGTGTACATGATCGTGTTGCCAAAAATCTTAGGGAAGAACTTGTTGGTAAAGATCTTGACGTAGTTCTCAAGATCCCAGTTTTTCGGCAGCCACCATTGCAGTTTTCCGAAGTTTGTCATATCCAGGCCGGTGAAGCTAAGCAAGAAAATCATCACCACGGGCAGGAAGAAGAATAGTGTCACTATAAGCACCGTAGGGGCCATGAAGCCATACGCTGTCAGGTTACCCCTAAGGCGGCGAGCCGATGCGGTCGGAATCTCCCCTGCCGGATATGTGAAGGGGGGGGCAGTCGCCCCCCCCTTCACTTTGTTTTCAATTCTCATCGGATGATCACTTTATCACCCAGCTCACGCTTAAGCCCGTCCTCGGCGAATGCAAGAGCCTTTTCAGGGGTAAGTTCCCCGGCCTCCACCGCTGCCAGGGCTTCATATGTAATTGTCGAGTAAGGACCCCAGTTGGGGTTGTTGGGCAGATAGGTGGTATAGTCCAGCATGTAGAGCGTCTCGCTTAAGATACGGGATTTCTTATAGGGCTCATAATCCGCCTGGGACTTGAGTATGCCCAGGTGGGTGCTGTTTATCGCATGGCGGGTATTGGCCTCATCCGTGGTGATTTTGGCTAATAGAGCCAGTGCGATGTCAGGATTCTTTGACTGGGAGCTTATAAGATAGGCCAGGGGATGGGTCAGGGTGTTCGGCCTGCCGCCCTTCTCCGCTGCCGGGACCAACCCAAAACCGAAGTTCTCAAACAGGAAGGCCTCGCCGCCAAGATCCTTGACGAAGAGCTCGGCCCACTCAGCCCACTGCCAGGTTCCTCCCAGGAAGAACAGGACCTTGCCTCCGGAGACACTTGGATGCCAGGTATCACCCCAGCCCACGCCCAGGACCTCCGTCACCTTGTAGGTTTGAGAGGCATCCCAGAAGAACTGGTAGTATTTCTTAAAGGCCTCTCTGTCAAAGACCATCTTGCCAGTCTTTGGATCAATGGTCTCCCCGCCGAACGCGTAGTAGAAGGCAGTGAAGTCGGGGCCGTTCTTCGGGCGGTGCCAGAAGCCCATGCCCTTCTTAACGATTCCTTTGTCCACAGCCTCTTTTGCCGTGTCCAGCATGTCGTAGAGGGTGAACTCGCCCTTCCTGATGTTCTCAGGCAGGGCTTCGATCTTCACGTCGGACCAACCCAGCTTTCTCAGCAGCGGCTTGTTCCAGTAGATCGGCCGGGCCTCGGCGTCCTGCGGAATACCCCAGATCTTGCCCTTGTACTTGACGCAGTCCCACAGATTGTCAATCAGGTTGGCAAACTCGGGGTAATCGCCGATCATGTCATCCAGGGGCATGATACGGCCCCCTTCGGCCTGGGCGCCGATGAACTCATGGCCTGTGAGCCATATGTCGGGCGCCTCTCCGGCGTCCGTAGCCAGAACGAACTCCGTGACAAGGTCGCCCCAGCCCATGTTGTCCTGGACGACCTCCGCCTGTAACCGGCGGTTATCACCCTTGGCTTCCAGAAGAGCATTGACCTCGGGCACAGCCATGAGAATGTTGTTACCGCGCCAGTCCTCCATGGGTGGTTTGGCACGGCAGCGGGCCTTGATAGTTACCAGCTCAACCCCGGCCGGAGCCTTTTCTACCTCCTTCTGACCTCCGGCAAATATAACACCGGCAATGATCAGCAGAGTTACCAAAAACAACCATTTTTTCATGGTATTCCTCCTTAATGTTTTTCAGGTTTAGGAAAACTCTATACTAACGATTTTTTCCCGTCAAATAAAAATAGTTAACGAATATCTCAATATTAGGGAAGATTCACTAATTAAGCGCAAAAGGAATCACACGTAGTTTTAATATGATTTACATGACTCGCCTGACAGTAGATTCTCTGTTAATAACCTCGAGCAAATAGAAATTGACCTCTAAAATGATTTGGAATTATAGTACTGTCCATTCCGGGGGGAAAATGCAGATCGTTTCACATGCTGCAAGAACAAAACTCTCTTCTCTGCCCAACACACTTGCAGGATTGCAGGAATGTGTTGAAAAAGGGCTCTACTATATAGAATATGATATCTCACCCCTCTCCTATGGAGATTTTCTGCTGTTCCATAACGAGAAACTTGACAGCACGACTAACCTCACCGGGCCGGTATTCCTTTTAACCCGGGCTGACCAGCAGAAATTATGCTACCTGAATAAAAAGGGAAACGGAAAAACCAGGGTTGCTCATCTATCCCAATTAATTGAGCTGCTCAATAATGAGCTTTTAATCAAAGAACTTCAACTCGACCTGAAAACCCATGCCTCAGTTCCTTTCACCGATGAAATCCTTATAAACCTGCTGCGCATAATAGCTCCTGTAAAAAAGAGAGTAAGGATAAGCAGTTGTGCTGATTGGGCTATCAGAAGATTACATGAATTGGATGGAGAGGTTAAACTTGGTTTCGATCCCCAGTTTTTTATTGATGTCGGAAGATCAGATGCAGATCCATATCCTCCCTTTCGGCAGAACCGCTTCACCTATCAGGACGATCACCCGATTGCATCTTATAACTGGCAGAGCTCTTATGAATACTTGACGGCACGGGCTGCTTCACTATGGTCACAGGTCCAGGTTGCTGATCTTTGGTATCTGCGCTATACACTCCTGGAAAAATCAGCCGCCGATGGTTTCAACTGGATCGAATTTCTGCACAGCAGGGGAACAGAGGTATGCGTCTGGACACTCAATTTCACCGAAAAAAATAACGGCAAAATATTCAGCCCAATTTTAGAGATGCAGCCCGATCGAATCAGCAGCGATACCCCGGATTCCTGGAAAAGCTATTTAGAGGCCCGATAAGCTTGAACTTTATGAAGTCTTCTAAATTACCTTATATATAATGAAGTTCCAACTGACTATTTCGGGAGCAAGTAAATTCTGATACCGCTCAAACATCAGATCGTATTTCCGCTTTTTTTTGACATTAAAGTTCATCCTGGGAACCACCAGATAATCATAATCCGTTATTGCACCGAAAGGAGACAGGTCCTTTAAAGGATGATCGACAAGCTCATCTTTAATAAGGGTGAGGATCTTTGCCCCTTTACATTCCTTTAATATGATCCCTTTCCGCTCTTTTTCTTCCTGGTCATCGACATAAACATCACCTTCGTAAATGTATTTGGTGGATTGTACGATAAAATCAAACTCTATGGATTTATAGAGGTTGTTATCGTTTCCGATAATGGCATTAATCCAGTAATTAATCTTTCCCGCAGGAATATGCAGGTCAAAATATTTGTGATTAACACCGGGACCGTGCAGCTCCTCTATAATTCCCAGGTTGTGCGTATAGATTGAATACCTGTTTTCCTCCGAAGATTTGTCCCTCAGGATAATCGCGATATGATAGGGAATAGTTCCTGAGCCCAAGAGAATTTTAACCGGCCTGGTGATGCCAGTTTCGATTTTGAAATTCTGGATCATCCCGTAAACACCATTGGCAATCTTGATTTTATGGGTTGCATAGAGGTGATGGTGCTGGTAGAAGGCACTCATCTTATTGTTTAAAAAGACTATTATATTCTGTTCATTACCTTTACACTTCTCGAACCTGAACAGGGTAAGGCCGATTTCCTCTTCATAGTGCTTCAGTTGAGAATATATATAGGAGTTGCTCGTGTAATCGACCCCATACTTCTCCTTCAGGTGGATTCTAAGCGTTTCAACCGGTATCTCGATATCCCAGATTGTCTCAGCATCACTTTTATCATATTCACCGGAGAAGATAATGAATATGCACTTTACCAGGTCTTTACGCTTCAGCCGGTGCTTTACACCAGCATCATCCCTATCCATTTGCCCTCTATTCTAACCAGAGATTGCCCTGTTGTAAACTGCTTGACAATCTCATTACTCTCAAGTAACCATGCTAAATCAATTCCTACTGGAATTGACATTATTCCTGAGTTAATGCTATTGTCTAGTCCAATTTTCAATAATAATAAGGGAAGATAATGCCATCACGACATGCAAAACGGGCACAAAGTAAAAAAGCCGAAACAGGCGGAAAAGATATTGAGAAAAAACGGCAGAGCCACCCCTTTCTCTATATATTCAGTGTAATCATCCTGGTTATTATCCTGGTGACTTTTGTAGGCGGCCCGGCTTTGAGCCGCTACGCAGGCAGGAGCAATATTGTCTTCGGCTCATACATGGATAAACCCATTGAGTTTGTTCCGGGCAACTTTCTCTCGCGGCAGAAAGACCTGCTGGCCGAGCAGCTCCGTCAGCAGGAGAACGATCAGAATATAGAAATCCAGGCCTATAGAGTCTGGCGCGGCGCCTTTGACCAGACGGTTTTACATACCGCTTTTCTTTATGAAGCGGAAAAAAGCGGCAGCTGGGTATCTGAAGACCGGCTGGATAAAACCCTGATTACAGCAGGACCCTACACTGTTGACGGTGTTTTCAGTGAAGAGCGCTACCAGAATACCTCCAATGCCGAACATTCTGCTAATCGCAAATTCTTCCGTGAGCAGATACTCCATGAACAATACCTGCAGGACATCTTTGCTTCCCAGCAGCTCAGCAACCGGGAGGCTGATTTTGTGGCAAAAATGACTAATAACCAGCGCAGCTTCTATTTTGTCAGGTATCAATTCTCCGATTACCCGCAGGAGGAGGTCGCTGCTTTTGCCGGAGAAAACCGCAACCTATTCAGAAAGATCAAATTAAGCAGTATTCTTATTAAAAACAGCCGCTCAGAAGCGGAGGAAATAAAAAAGAAATTAAACGATAGAACCAGCAGTTTCGAAGAGCTGGCCAGAGCCCATTCCAAAGACAGTTACGCTGAAAAAGGCGGCAACATGGACTGGCGTTACTATTATGATCTGGAAAGGGATTTTAAAGAAAGGGCGCCGGTGGACTCCGTCTTTGAACTAGCCGAAGGACAGATCAGTGAAGTACTGGAAAACCGTTTCGGCTGGGTCATTTACCGCTGCGATAATCCACATATTTCCATGGATATGGAGAGCCGCGAATCTATTCAGGTAGTTGATGATTACCTGATGCGTTATGAAAGAGGCATGGTTGAGGATTATTTCCTGACCAGGGCTGAGGAGTTTACCGATACAGCCAGGGAAAACGATTTTTTTACCGCCTGTGGCGAATTCGGGCTGACACCCTATACAACTGAGTTTTTTCCGCTTAACTACCAGAACGTCTTCGAAATAAACCCCATCAGGGTAAAAAATAATCAGGTTAGTCTTGCTTCAGCAACCGGCAGCAGGGAATTTTTCCTTACTGCCTTCTCTCTGAAAGAGAATGAAATATCCGATCCCGTGCCCATGGATGATATGGTCTTAGTGCTCAAGCTCCACGATGAGAAAACAGAGCCTGAAGAGCAGCCCTTTTCCATGCAGGACTATTACCGATATCTGGCCGGCCAGTCGCTGCAGTTAGACCTGCAGACCTATATTATGGATGCTGAAAAACTGGAGGATAATTTTAACTCAACATTCTATCAATATATAATGGTAAAATAATGTCTTCTGATATCCCTTTGCTCGAGGACACCGGCAGGGGATTTTCAATTTTCTATAAAGAAAAACACCTATACTCACCACGCAAACCCTATGAGTCGGCAGTTGACCGTGTAAAGAGATTGTCGCTTCCGGCTGATATTACCGGCCCAAAAAAAGAGAAGACTCTTCTTGCCGAGAAAAGCCTGATCTTCATTCCCGCCATAGGATTAGCTTACGGGTTCAAAGAGCTATTAGAGATACTCCCTGCGGGGTGCCACATACTCTGTATTGAAGCTGATCAAAAACTAATGGCTCTGGCTTTTACCCAGAAAGCTGCTGCTATTCCCAGCGATCCCCGTCTTACCATAGTCCGTACCGCAGATCCCGCCGGAGCAGTCAAGACCTTAAGAGATATCGGCACGCATAAGTTTCGCCGTCTCATTCCTCTTTATCTCAGCGGCGGTTTTCACCTTTACCGCGAGACCTATAATGACATGCAAAAAAACCTTGAAGAGGAGATCCGTCGTTTCTGGCAGAATAAAATGACCCTGATCAATATGGCTGATCTATGGGTAAGGAACCTTTTTGAAAATCTGCTCTCCCTGCCTGAAGCCCGGGATATTAGCGCACTTAAGACAGCCAAAACAATTCTGGTAATCGGGGCCGGCCCCTCACTCGAAGAAACCATAACACTGCTCAGGAATTACCGGGAAGGTTATATTCTGCTGGCTGTTGATACGGCTCTACCCATTCTCCTGGCACAGGAGATAGTTCCGGATTATGTCTTTGCCCTTGAAGCCCAGATTGCCAATTTACAGGATTTCATTCCCTATGCTGCTGACTCCAGCTCCAAAATCCCTTTGATTTGCGATATAACCTCAAATCCGGGTGTGGTTCGTCTCTTCTCGCCCAATATTTTTTTCTTTTCTTCATTTTTTTTCCCCCTTCGTCTCTTCCAACGTTTAAAGGAGATTGAACTGCTGCCAACTCCCTTTCCCGCGCTCGGCTCAGTAGGTGTGGCTGCAGTTTATGCGGCACTCAATATAACCAGCGGGCCGGTACTCGTTGCCGGCCTTGATTTTTCTTTTCCCTGCTATAAAACTCACGCCCGCGGCTCTCCGGTAAATCTGGCAATGCTCCACAGAGCCGGCCGCTTGACACCTGTTGGTTTTGCCAGCTACGAACAGGTCCTGTGCCGGCCCCTATTAAAATTAAAAGGTAAAGGGGGCGGAGAAGTCGTAACCGACCTGGTGCTCCAATCTTACTCCGTGCAGTTAAAGGAACACCTTAATAACCTGAACAGGGTTTACGACCTTGGCCGGCAGGGTTTGCCCTTTGGCGCCCGACCAATAAATAACGAGAAGGAGCTGGCAGAGATACTAAAAAGACCCTATAGGGATAATGGCCAGGCTGGCAAAGATAAATTATCAATAATAAAAACCTTCCCTGCTTCAAGTATAGATAAACTGCTGCGCGGGGAAATCCACAGGCTGGAAGTTGTCATTGAAGGAATAAAAACAGATCTCAACCAAGCTGTTATTGCGAACAGCCGGGAGCAGGAAAGATTAATGCTTCTGCTGGAAGAGCTGGATTACCTTTACCTGCACTTTCCGGAACTCAAACTGGAGAGCAACCGGCCATATATGCTGCGCGTGCTTCATTCCGCGGTAACCTGCCATAACCGCCTGACACGCCTGCTAAGCACAACAACCTGAACACAGAGGACAGAACTCCGGAGGGTAACCCGGCAGCCGCCCTCACCCGGAAGCGGCAGCCCCCTCGCCTCGAGCGGAACCCCCTCCCCCTCTACTCTTCCTGGTGCTTCAATACAGAAAGAAAGGCGCTCTGGGGCAGCTGCACATCGCCCACCATCTTCATCCTCTTTTTGCCCTCTTTCTGCTTCTCCAGCAGCTTCCTCTTGCGGGAAACATCGCCCCCGTAACACTTGGCCGTTACATCCTTTCTCAAAGCGGAGATAGTCTCACGAGCAATAATTTGACTGCCGATGGTTCCCTGTATGGGAATCTTGAATTGATGCCGCGGAATCTCATCACGCAATCTTTTACAGATCAGCCTTGCCCGCTGGTAGGCATTACCCCTGTAAATCAGCTGGGAGAGAGCATCTACAGATTTACCATTTAAAAGTATATCCAGTTTCACCAGGTCGGTCGGTCGGTAGTCCGCCAGTTCGTAATCAAAGGATGCATAACCGCGGCTGATAGATTTTAAACGATCATAGAAATCAAAAAGAACCTCCGCAAGGGGCATATCATAGATAATATCAACCCGCTTTTCGTCAAGATAGGTAAGCTCCTGCTGTATACCCCGTTTTTCCAGACAGAGATTGATAACACTGCCCAGATAGAGTGTGGGAGTAATTATTGAGGCCCTGATATAGGGTTCTTCCGTCAGTTGAATTTGCCCCGGATCAGGAAAGTTTACGGGGTTGTCTATCATGGCAGTCTGCTTATCCTGCATGGTAAAGCGGTACTTAACCGAAGGCGCGGTAAAAACAATGGAGAGCAGAAACTCCCTCTCCAGCCGCTCCTGGATGATCTCCAGATGCAGAAGACCGAGGAAACCGCAGCGAAAGCCGAAACCCAGGGCTGCTGAAGAGTCCTTTTCAAAAATCAGCGAGGCATCATTAAGTTTAAGTTTTTCTATTGAAGCGGCCAGCTCTTCATAATCATTGGCATCAACCGGGTAGATCGAAGAGAAAACAACCGGCTTTACCTCCCTGAAACCGGATAGAGCTTTCTTGCAGGGCTTAAGGGAAAGGGTGACTGTATCGCCAACCCGGATATCGGAGATAGTTTTAATACCTGCTATAATATAGCCGACATCCCCTGCTTCCAGTACGAAGCTCTTTTTGAGTCCCAGTTGGAAAAAACCGACTTCATCCACCTTATGCCTGGCCCCATTAGACCATAATTGTATTTCCTGATCAGCCTTCAACCTCCCGGAAAATAGGCGGACATGGATAATTACTCCCCGGTAGGGATCGTAATGGGAATCAAAGATCAACGCCTCAAGAGGCTCCTCCGGAGAGCCTTCCGGGGGGGGGATCCTGGCGACTATAGCTTCCAGGAGCTCATCTATACCGGAACCCGTTTTAGCTGAAACTAACAGGGCTGATTCCGGGTCCAATCCCAGATCGTTGAGTATCTGTTCCTTGACCCAGGGTACATCCGCACCAGGCAGATCAACCTTGTTGATAACCGGTATCAGCTCCAGGTTGTATTCTACAGCCATATACATATTGGAAAGCGTCTGGGCTTCGACGCCCTGGGTTGCATCGATCAGCAGCACGGCTCCTTCACAGGAAGAGATGGCCCTGGATACCTCATAAGAAAAATCCACATGTCCGGGTGTATCCACCAGATTCAGCGTATACGCTTTCCCGTCATTTGCCTTATGGGGCAGGGCGATAGCCTGTGATTTAATGGTGATCCCCCTCTCGCGCTCAATATCCATATTATCCAGCATCTGATCGTGAAACTCCCGGCCGGAAATTACATTTGCCTTTTCGATAAAACGGTCGGCAAGAGTAGATTTCCCATGATCAATATGGGCTATTATACAAAAATTGCGAATATTTTTTCTGTCCATTGATTTACTCTAATATACCCATAGCAGTCTTCGACTGCAATGGGCTCCGATTGTAATTATGCAATAATTTTGTTTTTCCAACAAGACTTTTGAGCAGTATTGCATGATTCATTCATTTTTTTCAATTACTTGATTTTTCCTTGACGATTAATATAATCAGAACGATAGGAGACTGAATGTCAAAGCTGCGCTCACCAAGAATTTTGATTGCCGATGATCAGGATTCGCTGCGCAAGCTCTTAGTGAAATATATGCTGAAAGCGGGATTTGAACCTATTGAGGCGGAAAATGGTAAAAGGGCAATTGAGCTCTACCGGCTTATGCGGCCATCTGTAGTGCTTTCAGATATCATGATGCCGGAAATGGATGGCCTGACCCTGTTAAAAGAAATTAAGAAAATCGATAAGCAGGCATCGGTAATCCTGATGACCGGCTACGGCAGCGAAGAAGTGTTAATAGAATCCCTTCGCAACGGGGCTGCCAATTACTTTAAAAAGCCTTTTAATTTCCAGGAAGTTACCGAGGTAATAAAACATATTCTTAAATACCGTGCAGACCTGGACTCGGCGCAATACTATTCTCCCTTTCTCACTGAAGAGAAAAAGAATTTCGTCTTTACCACGGAAGAAGCTGATATTTTTCCCATTATCAATCAGATCACCATCAACCTGGCAAGGCTCGTTCCTACGGCTGAAATACTGAATTTAAAGATCGGAATGGAAGAGATATTGAAGAATGCAATTGAACACGGCAATCTCAACATCTCAGCTGAAGAAAAAAATCAAGCCATTGAGCAAGGAGTGTTCGGCAAATTAATTAATTCCAGGCTGCAACTGAATAGTAATGGGCGTAAAAAGATCTCCATAACAGCAAAACTTGACCGGGAATCCTTTACCGTTACCATTCGGGACCAGGGAGAAGGTTTTAACTGGAAATCCCTTCTCCTGCCAACAGCCGAGAGCTTATTCAATTTCTCAGGAAGGGGAATACTTCTCACCCGTATATATTTTGATGAAGTTTTCTATAATGATCGGGGCAACGAAGTGACACTGGTAAAGCGGGGAAGATTATAATCGGTTACAGGAAGGTATCAGTTTCCAGATATGCAGCCAATTGAATGACACTCTCCAGGAATCCTGATTTTTTCTTCTTTACAAATAAACGCAGCACGACAAAACGGTTGTCAATATCAACTTTCCAGCCCTCAACATTCAAAGGATCATTGGCGGATAGGCCTGTCTCTTCGGCAATTGACCCCTTTAAAACCTCTTTAACAATGTAATTAGTCTTCCAGAAAAAAGTGCCTACCTTTTCAATCCGCATTCCGAATAGGGGAACAAGAATATTATCACGTGAATCCCGCTCCAATGCCAGCTCAACGGGACTGAAGGGTCGGGGCGCTAAGCACACTATTCCGGAAATGGAGCTCTCTTCCCGGAGCCAGGTAATGGCCACCAGAGATGGAAAATCCAATTCAAGCAGGGCGGCCTGGAAATCAACAATCCTGGAATAGTGATTGTTGTTAAAGGTATCAAGAATATCTCCGGATCTTATACCCGCTCTATGAGCCGGTTCGCCCGGAACCGTATATACCACTTCAAGTCCCTTATCGCTCTCCTGCACAGCCACACCGAGCCAGCTATGTATACTTTCTCCTTCGTTATAGAGATTGGGAAGTATTTTGTTTATCCAGTTGATAGGAATGGCAAAATTCACACCTTCAAACTGTTCAATCCCTGCAAAAACTATGCCCACCAGTTGACCGGCGCTGTTAAGCAGGGGCCCGCCGCTGTTGCCGGGATTTAAGGGCACATCAACCTGAATCGCATCACCCATCTGTAAAAATCGCCTTCCAGTAGCCGAAACTATTCCTGATGTAACGGTATTTTCCAAACCTCCTGGAGAACCGATGGCTATTATTGAATTTCCGGCTTCTAAATCCACCGAAGCAGTGTGAGATAGGATAAAATCAGGCTCTACTTCCGCCTTTAGCAGTGCAATATCAAAAATACGGTCATAACCGACAACCCTGGCCGGTATCTTTTCATGAGCCCTATCTGAAAGCTTTATAAAAAGGCGTGAGTAACCCTCATATTTGGGGTCCACTTCGCTGGCTATAACATGGTAATTGGTAAGCAGATACCCCCTCTTATCAATGAAAAAGCCGCTGCCGATTACCCGGTCAGGGAAGCCCACTCCCCTTTCGATCTTAATACCGCGATTAACCCAGATGGTAACGGTTCCGCGCACAATTTTTTGAACCGGAGGAATATTTTCTCCCTGCCGGCGGCGGCTATCAGCCACTGAAAATCCCCTGTCCTCCATCCGTTTAATCAAATCCTTAATCACCTCAACATTGCCTATTTCTGCAGCAAAGGAAAGGGCGCGGAGTAATTCCGATTCAGTCGGAGTGGTAAGAGTTAAACCTCTAAGGTAGAACAGCAAGGCCAGGGCCTGATTGCCGGAGCTGCCGTACTCTTCAGCCTGCTCAAACAGCAGCCGGTGAATGGACCACTCATCCGGGAGATCCGCAGGCGCGACCTGCTGCATAGAGCGGTAGTATTGAAGAGCCTTTTTATAATCCGGCTTTTCAAGGTGACTATTCAAATCAAGTTTTATTTTATCAATTATTTCTTTTTTTAAAGCTTCAACTTCTGCCTGAGAAATACCGCTGAAATGCTCCCTTTCGAGGTAAGATATCTCCTGATAAGCGGGAAAGAGCTCATTCTTATCTATAAATCTCCTGATATCGGTTAAGTAACTCCGATCAAGTTTTACCTCTTGAATTCTCTCTTTGCCTGCAGATATACAACCGGTAAAAAGCAGAAGCAGAAGTATAATCAGTGATAACCACCCGGTGGACAGTTTTCCTGATAGATTTTGAATCGTTTCTTTCATTCTCTTTCGATTCTGCACCAAAACTTTAAAACTCCCGCTTTCGCGCCTCAAAGCCCAGGAGCTTGCGCACCTCATCGTCATCCAGAGTTTCTTTATCCAACAGAGTCGTTGCCAGGAGTTCAAGCTCCTCCTTATGCTCATTCAAGAGGGAGCAGGCCCTCTTCAGCCCGTTGTCAACAATTGCCTTAACCTCATGATCTATTTTTTCGGCGGTCTCTTCAGAGTAATCCTTATGCCTTGCTATTTCTTTGCCTATGAATATCGGCTCCTCTTTCTGTCCGTAGGCAACCGGACCCAAATTTGCGCTCATTCCCCATTCACATATCATCTTGCGGGCAATATCGGTTGCCTGTTCAATGTCATTCTGAGCCCCTGTGGTGCTCTCATGGAAAATTATATCCTCTGCTGCGTAACCACCCATGGATATTACAATTCTGTCTTCCAGCCATCCCTTGCTCCTGGAATAGGTATCAGCCTCCGGCAAGGAAAAGGCAACACCCAGGGCCTGGCCATGGGGTACGATGGTTACCTTGTGCAGCGGATCGGCATTCCGCAGATAATAATGGAGCAGGGCATGACCAGCCTCATGGTAGGCGGTCATCTTCTTAACCTCCGGAGGAATAACCTTTGATCTCCGGGCAATACCCATTAGTATTTTATCCCTGGCTTCCTCAAAATCGTCCATATCCACCTTTTTCCTGCTGTGCCGGGCAGCAAAAAGGGCGGCTTCATTTACCAGGTTCGCCAGGTCCGCTCCGGAGGAACCCGGTGTGGCCCGGGCAATCCTCTTCAGTTCCACATTATCCGCCAATGGCAATGGGCGGCAGTGAAGCTCCAATATCTTTTCCCGCTCCCGCGAATCAGGCATATCCACCACGACCTGCCGGTCAAACCTGCCCGGTCTCAAGAGCGCCGGATCCAGCACATCAGGACGGTTGGTAGCCGCTATTATGATCACTCCGTCTTTGGTATCAAAACCATCCATCTCCACCAGCATTTGATTGAGGGTCTGTTCCCTTTCATCGTGGCCGCCCCCGTAACCCGCGCCGCGGGTTCTGCCCACCGCGTCTAGCTCATCGATAAAAAGAATGCAGGGGGCATTTTTTCGTCCCTGCTCGAAGAGATCTCTGACCCTGCTCGCGCCGACACCGACAAACATCTCAACAAAATCCGAACCCGACAAATGGAAAAAAGCCACATTTGCCTCGCCGGCAATGGCTTTGGCCAGCAGGGTCTTACCGGTACCGGGAAGTCCCACCAGCAATACACCTTTGGGTATCTTGGCGCCTATCTTGGTAAATTTATCCGGGTGTTTGAGAAATTCCACCACTTCCTGAAGCTCATACTTGGCTTCTTCCTGCCCGGCGACATCCTGGAAAGAGAGTTTTTTGCCGGTATCGAGATACTTCTTTGCCCTGCTTTTACCAAAGCTAAAAGCGCGGTTGCCGCCTCCCTGCACCTGCCGGAACATGAACCAGATAAAAACAAATCCTAATACCCAGGGGAGGAACTCGATAAAGATCCTCAAAGGTGTGATGTCCTTAACACCCCCGGTTAATCTAACACCTTTGGCTGTTAACCGGTCAATTAGATTAGGGTCAGGATAGGGAATCGTGGTTTTAAAAAAGGCTGTTTCCCCGGTTTGACCCTTAAGAGTTCCCCGGATTTCCGTCTGATCAATGATCTCTGCTGTTTCGACCATACCCTGATCGAGGTAGCCAAGGAATACGGAATATGGTATTTGACGCCCGGTGTCCTGATCACTGTAGATAAAAAAGAAAATAAAAAAACCGATCAGCACGACAAGCGAAATCAGAGCCATGCGATTATTAAAATTAAACCCGGGAAAGCCAGGTTCAGGTTTCTTTTTCCCCGAGTCGTTATTATTATTGTTCACCTTTCCTCCGCTCTGTAATATTCGATTATCATGTTCATCATAGATCTATTTTCCATTCCACTGCGAATTCGATCTTTATAGCCAAAAACCCCGCCGATTACCGCCAGCACCCCTTGTCTATCTGCCAGAACCGGAATCCGGCAGCGCAATTCGTCGGGAACTGCCCATTCACTGAAGAGTCTTTTGACTGATTTAGATCCTCCCTTCAGCACTAACCGATCGCCGGGTTTTCTGGAACGAATTACCAATGGTTCTTTAACTTGCTGCTGCGGCAGGGCTATCTGACCTGCCTGCGACTTCGTTGCATATTCTCCTTTGCCCCTGAAAAATCGAAAACTGAAGTCTTCTAACATGTATTCTCTATTCTCTTTGATGACTATAAGATAACCCTTTTTATATTGACAGACAACATCCCTCTTCAGAAAAAGGTACCGACCCTTATGCAGCAGCCGGATACCGTAACCCCTGAGTATTACCCGTTTTCCTTGACGAAAGTCATCGGTAAGAACTTTTGAGAAAAAACGATATGGAACCCTCTTACCCTCATTGTTGATCAGTCTGTTATGCAGCTGAAAAAGGGTGTAAATTCTGACCACTCCGTGGCATCTTAAGAATTCTTTAAAATCCAGACGGAAGCCGCCGGCAACTTCCTGCCACGCCAGCCGGGAAGCCTCTTCATCAACCAGGCTTTTTACCTCCCTCATTTTTTCTGACAGGGAAAAAAGACTCTGCCCGAACCCCGGAAAGACCTCGTTTAAAACCGGAATAAGTCTATGGCGAACCTTATTTCGCAGGTATTCTTCACTGCGGTTGGTTGAATCAATCTTGAAATCGATTTCACGCGACCCCAGATACTGCAACACCTCATCCCGTGAGCAGAAAAATATTGGTCTTATTATCTTCCCCCTGCGGCGGGGAATACCCGTAAGCCCGGAAAAGTCCGAACCCTGAAAAAATCTCATAATCAGTGTTTCAAGATGGTCATTTGCAGTATGTCCCAGGGCAATATACCTGCAGCCTTCATGCTCAGCACAGCGGTAGAGAAACTCATACCGTTTCCGCCGGGCAATGTGCTCAAGGCTTTGTCCGGAGTTCCTGGCTGCAGCCCGCAGCTCACCGGGGGGTATTCTCTCAATAATAAATTTAACAGACAAGGCACGGCAGGTTCTGATAATAAAATCAATTTCTCCCTCAATCTCATGGCCACGGCGAATACCATGATCGACATAGAGACAACAGAGGGTAAGTGGAAAATTGGTTCGAAGATCCTTAAGGATATGGAGGAGCGCGGTAGAGTCAGGGCCTCCGGAAAATGCAATTAATAATTTTGCTCCTTTAGCGATATCTTCGCTTTGCAGATAGCGTAATACTTTTTGCTCAATTTCATCTTTCTTTTCTATTAAGGTCATTCATCACCTTTTCCGGTTCCTCTTCAATAAGGCGTAAAATGCTCTCTGCGGAATGGACTATGGCCTCATCCAGTATTAACGCCTCCTTCTTACGGGGAACGGCAAGCACATAATCCTCAATCCTGTCCTGTACTTTGGGGCGTCCTATACCTATGGCCAGGCGCAGGAAATTATTCGAACCAAGATGCTCAATAATTGAGGTCAGGCCTTTATGCCCTGCAGAGGAACCTTTTTGCTTAAGCCGGCAAATTCCAGGGGAAAGGTCCAGAGTATCGTAAACAACCACCAGCTCATTGATGGATAAAGAGGTTCTCCTCAATAATTCCTTGATGATCAGTCCTGATCGGTTCATATAGGTAAGAGGCTTTACCAGGTATAACTTCTCGCTTAAAGCGGGTGTAATATTCCTGGCAATTAAATACCTCTTAAATGGAGACCTTTTAAATTTAACCCCCAGTTGCCTGGCTATCAGGTCGACCACTTTAAAGCCCACATTATGGCGGGTATCCTTATACAGGGTTCCCGGATTTCCCAGGCCGATAACCATCAGTGACAGATACTACTCCTCAGAGGATTCAGCATCTTCCTCTTCTTCCAGTGCTTCTTCTTCCAGTTCCTCCTCTGCAACTTCGGCGACTTCTTCAGCGCGTCTGTGCTCAACAATGCAAAGCACCTGATCCTGAGAGGTTATAATGCGCACTCCTTCCGGCGGCTCGATATCCCGAACATGAATAGAATCTCCCACATTTAAGGCCGAAATATCAACCAAAATCTCCTCCGGCAGATCTTTGGGAAGACATTCAACCTCCAGTTCATGGATCAGAGTCTCTAATACACCTCCTTCCAATACACCAATTGAGGAACCTTTCAAATGCACCGGAGCATTGGTTCGGAGAATTTTTCCTCTCTCAATTTCATAGAAATCGATATGCTGCACTCTGCCGGTTATAATGTTTTCCTGATAATCCTTTATCAGGACATCATGCACACTGGAATCACCCTTTAAATTGATAATTATACTCTCTGAAATAACCGGAAACTTAGCATTAAACTCATGCTCATCAATAATTATGCCTTGACTATCAGTTTTACCGTAAATAACGGCGGGAATCTTTCCTTCTCTTCGCAGTTGGCGATTTTCCCTCTTTGTATTTTTACTTTTCAGTAAAATTGCAAGTGTTTTTTTCTCCATTAAAATCTCCTTCTTTCTGATGAATAATTTACTGGGACGGCAGGATTCGAACCTGCGCATGCCGATACCAAAAACCGGTGGCTTACCACTTGCCAACGTCCCAATTTGTAATTTGTACTTTTTATAATATTATTCTTCTGCTGCTGCAGAGTGCTCATTTTGAGTAACTTTTTCAAACTCCTCAATGATCTGTTTCTGGATCATCTGTCGAAATGAGGAATTTATCGGATGAGCAACATCCTTATACTCTCCGGATTTTGTTCTTCGGCTGGGCATCGCAATGAACATTCCCGACTGTCCGGTTATTATTTTAAGATTGTGCACAACAAAACAGTCGTCAAAGGTAACTGTAACATAAGCCTTAAGTTTACCGCCGGTAGTCACCTCTTTAATCCTGATATCTGTTATTTCCATGCCTTACCTCCTGCCAGAACTCATCAATTTTCAAGGACTACATATATTTTAATGTGCCAATAGGTATTTTATCAAGAGTATGAATATTTTTAACCAGAGCATAAGAACCGGCAAGTAGACTTTCGGCTCTTTCCGCCATAGAGCGCCGGTCAAAAATAGCAAAGACCGTAGAACCGCTTCCGGAAAGACCGCTGTACAAAGCGCCTAACTCTTTCAACTCTTTCCTCAAGCGGCTGATCAGCGGGAAACGTTCTTCTATGGGAGCGGTAAAAGTATTTTCCAGTTTCCACCTTTTAACCGCTTTATAGTGGTACATTTTAATAATTTTACCCATATCCACTCCTGACTCAAGGGCACCAGGATTAACAAATCTCTTTATATTGAGCCAGCGGTAAGCCGCAGCCGTATTTATCTTAAAACCGGGGTAAATAATGACCATATTTATATCCGTTCGCGGTACCAGCTGTCGTATTTGATCTCCTCTGCCCCCGATGCAGGCAGCCGGCGCCGTTAAGAAAAACGGCACATCACTACCCAGAGCAAGTCCGAGCTTGATTAACTGATCAAGTCTTAAAGGGCTTTTACAGAGCATATTCAGAGCTGACAGAGTAGTCGCTCCATCACTGGAGCCGCCCCCCAACCCGGCGCCTGCCGGTATCCTTTTTTCAACGATAATTCTCCACCCATGGTCAATACCGGTTTTTCTGCGGAATACTTCCACTGCTTGAAATATCAGATTTTCCTGCGCAGAACAGTCGAAATTCCCTTCCAGCTGCAGCGCATTTTTCCTTTTCAAAGAACAAATATTTAAAGTATCGTAGAGCGAAACCATCTGGAAGATAGATAATATCTCATGATATCCATCCGGCCGCCTGCCGAGCACCTTCAGGTATAGGTTAACCTTAGCCGGCGCCAGGCAACTAAGCTCATCCATCTGTCAAGTATAGTATCCAAAATAAAGATTATATGCAACCACTAACTGACAATGGGAGGATGCCCGTAGGCGGAGTCCCAGCATGGAGGTGTCTTGTGCCCACAGGACGCCTTAATGGGCAACCACTCAATAATTTTGCTAAAACTTGTTAAAAAACAAGATTTTTTAAGCAGTATTTCATAAAAACTAGTTGACACAAAGTTATTGAAGAACTTAGATTTAAGCTGAAAGCAATTATGGATAGAAAGGATTGAAAGGAAGCCATGCTACCAGGTTTGCACGATGAGCTTATTACCACAGAAAATATTAACTTGGCTCAAAATTACCGGCCGTTTCTCCAGGTAATCGATGATAACACCGGCGATAATGATGAAGATGAGCTCTATGATGACAATTTCGATGAAGACTATGAAGAAGATGACTTCGAAGACTACGATGAAGATGACTATGACGATGATTTAGACGATGACGATGACGATGACGATGACGATGACGATGAGGATGAGGCTCTTGACGATGATGAGGAAGATGCTTTTGATGATGATTACGACGACGAGGATGAAGATGAGGAAGAGGCTCTTGACGATGATTACATCCTCGAGGATGACCTGGACTACGACGATTTTGATGACTGATAGATAAGGCTCGAATTAAACCAAAGCTTTTCAAGTTCGTAGAAAGAACGCATTTCTTTATCCATCAAATGCACAATAAATTCTCCGCAATCTATAAGCACCCATCCCGATTCCCCGATGTTTTTGTGTTTGTTGAGCGCTTCAATATGATTTACCGCTAAAAAATCAGCTAATCTACGCACCAGTCCCTTCAGATGAACCTGGCTGCGGACTGTGGTAATAATGAAATAATCGGTCCAGCTGTTAGCCACATTTAGTACCATAGTATCTTCCGCTTTATGCTCGTCTAAAAGCCGGGCAATGGCAAGAACGCTATTCTTTACAGACTCTTCCATCAAAATCCTTTCCTATAATCAATGTCACGTCTATAGTTGGGTCAACAGATTCATCAAGACGGGAATATACCCTGCTGCATTTTATCAAATCAGCTGCCTTTTGTGCGCCTTCCAGTTTTCCTTTGCGATCAATAACAACAGTCTTCAAATAATCATTACTATCAGCATTACTGATAACGGCAATGTCATAGCCAAAGCTCTGGAAAACATTAGCCGCACGTCTGGCTAATCCATTGGTCTCAGTGCCGTTTAATATTTCCATAGTAATGGTCATTTCCTCTTCGCTGATTGACTCCAGTTTAGCAATAGTCTCCTGGGTTTGTTTTACCGTCTCTTTCAATAGATCGCCCTCAAAATGGGGAAAAAACAGCACCTGTTCATCAACAGTCCTTGTGCTTCCCAGTACCCGTTGAAAAATCAACCTTTCAGCAACAAAATTCTTCATTTCAGCAACAAAAGAATTCAAAGACCTTGCAGACAAACTGGTGACAAAAATGCTTTTTAAGGTTTTGAAAGGAACCGGCTTCAACAGAAAAGCCTCACGTTCGCCTATTTTTTTAAGCAAAGCCTGGAGGAATTTCTGTTTTCTTGCCACCAGGTCAATCTCTGACTCCAGGGAATCTTCATAAGCAATAAAATCCACTATTTTATCGCCATCCAGTACTACAGAACCTGAGGGAAGAAGAATGTGCCTGTTATTAAATATCAGATCAACGGGGTTGGGAATGAACAGCTCGAGCCCTCCTAAAAGATCAACCAGATCCCTAACCCCATTTTCATTTAAGTCCACAGTGAAATCTATCTCAATACCAATGAGCTCCTCGACCTTGCGTTTAAACTCCTCCAGATTGCCCGCTTTATAAAGAACATCAACCCGGTCAACCCGTTTGAGCGACTCGATTATCGCCCCTACATTTCCTGGAATAAAAACCACAGCTCCCTTATGTGTATCCGGGTGGTAGAGGAAAATTTCAAAAAAACGATAGTTCTGATCACCGCTAATAGCAAATAAAATTGCATAGTCCGCTCCCTGTTTCAGCTTCTCAGCCAGCGGATCTGTACGTAATTGAAAATATCCGAAGACAATTGTAGCCACCAGAATAATTATTATCAACCCCAGGAGAAAAATACTCTTGTCCCGTTTTTTCTTAATCTTCACAATTCACCCTCGACTCCTCACTTATACAATCCTTGCTGGCTTATATAGCTCAGCACTTTATCCGGCAGGATAAATTTTATTGCCCTGCCCTCTTTAATTCTCTGGCGAATTTCGGTTGAAGATATGGAAAGAAGCAGATTATCTACATATTTGCAGGGAAAATCTATTGGCTCTTCGTTAGCCGTCAGGCGGTGAGCAATTATTAAATCAACCATCTCAGCCAGACGGCGTGCATCTTTCCAGGAATAAAAATCTTTTGCCAGGTCATCCCCAACTATCAGGCCTGGTTTTCCCTCAGGCGAATAACGCCGGATGATGTCAGTCATGGTCTCTATCATATAAGAGTTGCCGCCGCGGCTAAGCTCACAATCATCCACCGCAAAATCCGGATATGGAGCTGTAGCAATTTTTACCATTTCCAACCTGTGCAGCGGATCTATTCTATCAGTAAGCTCTTTATGTACCGGTAAATTGGCTGGTATAAAAATGATACGCTCATAATTATATTGCAGACGTACCTCTTCACACAGAAAAAGGTGACCTGAATGTATCGGGTTGAAAGTCCCGCCTATAACCGCAATTTTCATAGATTAACCATTCTGCCAAGTTTATCTATAAGATCAGGGATTCCGATGTTGTGCCGGGCAGATATGCCAATAACCTCTTCTCCTTTCAGCCTGAATTTCAGACTCTCCAGATTGTCAGGGGCATCCGGCAGATCGAGCTTGGTGCCCAAAAACAGACGTGGTTTTTCTAAAAGCCCCCCCTGATAATCCCGAAGCTCTTTCTCCAGGATCACTTTTGTATTCAGCCATCCCGCATTGCTTAGATCAATTAGAAACAGCAGAGCTCTGGTTCGTTTTATATGTTTTAAAAAACTTACCCCCAGACCGCTGCCCGTGGCGGCGCCTTCAATTATACCTGGAATATCGGCAATTATTATATCCTGCTCACCCCTCCGCAGCACCCCGATATTGGGAATGAGGGTGGTAAAAGGATAGGCGGCAATTTTCGGGTGAGCATTAGTTAACAGGGAAAGCAATGTGGATTTACCTGAATTCGGCATTCCCACCAGACCGATATCGGCAATAATATTCATCTCAACCAGAACCCTGGCAGACTCATTGCTCTTTCCGGGTTGAGCATACATCGGCGCCTGCCTGGTGGCGCTGCGAAAGTGCCAATTACCCTTGCCGCCGCGCCCGCCTTTCAGGAAGGTCCAGGTTTCTTCTCGGTCACAAAAATCTTTGATCAGCCTACCCGTATCAGGGTCTATGAGCCGGGTCCCCGGCGGTATTTCGATCTCTACATCTTTGCCATCCCTGCCGTGCTTACGCCTCTCTCTGCCGGCTTTACCGTCTTCAGCCTTAAAAAACCTTCTCATTTTCAGACGAGAAAGGGTTTTCAGATTCCTTTTTACGGTAAAGCAGACGTTACCGCCGCAACCACCATCTCCACCGTCAGGGCCGCCCCGTGGTATATATTTTTCCCTGCGGAAATGTACTGATCCTGCTCCGCCGGCACCGGACGAGACCTCTATGAACGTCTCATCTACAAATCCCTTCACAGTAGTAGACTCTTTCTTAAACCTCGATGGATACTAATTTTCTCCCCTTTCGTACATGGAAAAGAATTTTTCCATCCGCCCGCGCAAAGAGAGTATCGTCTCTGCCACGCCCTACATTTTCTCCTGGATGAAATTTAGTACCGCGTTGTCTTACAATAATTGTGCCGGCGCGAACCATCTCGCCGCCATATCTTTTAACACCCAATCTCTGGGCCGCTGAATCACGACCGTTTTTCGAACTTCCGCCACCTTTTTTATGTGCCATAATTAATCCTCCACTCCAACTTTTCCGGAAATATCGATTGTTAGATAATCCGGAAATTCATCTTTTAAATCGAGCAACCCGCCCAGCAAAAAATCGGTAATTCCTTTTACCCATTCTCTATATTCAGCAGGCATACTTATCAGAAAAAAAGTCATTTCACCTGGTTCGAGCGCCTCGCCCCGAGTTTCAAGTCCTTTCTCTCCGGAGATCAGCCGGGCAGCAGTGCGCAGTAAAACAGTTACCGCTGCACAAACAATGTCCTCACCCTTTTTGCCGCTTCCCGCATGACCTGAAGCTTGAAAACCCTTAAGACAACCATCCCGATGTAGATTGACCTTAAGTTCAATCAAATACCTTTACCCCGGTTCCTTGCCGGCTTTGCTGGAACTTAAGCCTTGAATATCCTGGACACGGATCAATGAGTACTGCTGCCTATGTCCCTGCTTCCGGCGATAATTCTTTCGCTTCTTGTATTTATAGATAGTAATTTTTTTATTCTTACCATGTTCTTCAACAATGGCTTTTACTTTTACACCCTTTACATGGGGTGTGCCGATCTTGACCTTTTTTTCATCCGATACAAAGAGAACTGATTTAAATTCCAGAGACTCACCCTTTTCCTTATCAATCCGATCGATCTTTAAGAGAGCGCCCTTCTCCGCTCTATACTGCTTCCCTTTAATTTCCACCAAAGTATACATATCTTTCAACCTCAATTATCTGATTTTAGGTATATGAAAATAACACAAGATGCAGATACTGGTCAAGTGGATTCGAAACCTGCCAATAATTTTCAGGATTAGCATAATACTCGGCTGCCGGAGGCTGCGAAAAGCTTCAGCAGGGCCGCTCAAGAGCTGAGCTCTTCAAGCGGCCGTGCTAAGGCAATCTTCTGGCAGGTATTGACGGAATTACTGCTGAATAATCTGGAGCCGGCCAGAGATATATTTCTGTCTATACCGGTATTGAAGGTATTAGCGAAATAAATCATTAGTTGTCTGACGTCAACCTTCACCACTATGATGAAAGTCAAGCGCTTTTTCTCTCCTCCTCCTTGATCTTCTTTATCTTTTTCAGCTGGCATTCACACCTTTTTAATTTCCTCTCGAAATTACTGGTCTGCATCCATCGAAATGTTTCCTGTTCGAGCAGCATCCGTCTCATCATCCCACAAATCTTGCGAATTAGAGCAATTCGAGCCCTTCCTACACCCCGCCGCGATATCAGG
>JAUVWI010000082.1 GCA_030604195.1 Spirochaetales bacterium | reverse complement strand
GTAACTACCAGCTCTGCTGGTAGCCGGTAAAGGTTATACCACTTTTTAGTTAAAATCCCCCTGAACTAAAACATAGTTACAGGAGGATTTAAATGAGCAAAAACAAATTAGCACACGTGGTATGGGACTGCTTAAAATACCACATCGTACTGGTACCGAAGTATTGGTACAAAGTTTTTGACCGGGAAGTACGACAAGTTGTCAAAGAGGAGTTGAAGAAACTCTGTGTCTGGATGAGTGATTGGTTCTGTTAACTGTATCCACCTTATCCCAGAAACCGATAGTTGGAGGTTTTGCGGGCAGCGGCAGTTATCGGAGTTCGTTTGAGAACAATAGTACCACACTGCTGAAGCTTCCTGTAGATTATTTTTTGTGTTAGTATAACTGCATGAGTTCCAGGTTATCTTTGCCGGTCCAAGTAGGAACCCTGACTATTGGGGGAGGCCACCCCATAACGGTTCAGACCATGTGGAAAGAGCCGCTTACAGCCATTGATACCATCATTATTGATAAGATCAGCTATCTTTCAAATATTGGGTGTGAGCTACTGCGTTTTGCTGTTCCGGATATAGAGAGCGCGCAAGCGCTCGGTGAACTGGCCGGCCGGGTCAAGATGCCCCTGGTAGCGGATATACATTTCGATTACCGTATTGCACTTCGCTGTATGGATTTTCCGATTGCCAAGATCCGTATTAATCCGGGAAACATAGGAGCTGCCTGGAAGGCAGAGGAGGTAATAAAAAAGGCCAAAGGAAAATGTATACCTTTAAGAATTGGTGTAAACGCCGGTTCTCTGCCCAGGGTCCTGTCAGAGGATAAGAATGTTGCCGAAGCTATGGTTAAAGCTGCTGAAATGGAACTGGACATCCTGGAGAAATATGGTTTCAGCAGGGTTATTTTTTCTTTAAAATCCTCCGACATAGATACCACAGTGGCGGCAAATATTCTTTTTTCAGAGAAGTATAACTATCCGCTCCACCTGGGAGTTACCGAGGCCGGTCCCCTGGTCCAGGGTGTGGTTAAGAATACCCTGGCTGTCAGTTCACTGTTGAAAAAGAGGGTAGGGGATACCATTCGTATTTCCCTTTCCGATAGTATGGAAAATGAAATTATTGCGGCTAAAGCAATTTTGCAGAGTTTGGGCCTTCGTAAAATCGGGATTGAAGTGATTTCCTGTCCAACCTGCGGCAGGACCGTATTTGATGTTAAGACATTTCTTGATGATGTCAAATATATAATACACAAAGTTCATAAGAATATAACAATTGCTGTTATGGGTTGCCCGGTAAATGGACCTGGTGAGGCCAGGCATGCTGACCTGGGTATTACCGGGGCGGGTAATTCAGTCATCATATTTAGAAAGGGAAAGATTGTGCGCCGGGTGAGCTCTGAGCAGGCGCTGAAGGCCTTTAAAGAGGAGGTGGATAAAATTTGAAAAAGAAAATGGTATTCCAGGCTTGCACGCTTTTATTTGCTATTACCCTGTTAACCGGGGCTCTTTACGCTCAGGAATCGGATAACGAGCCGCCATACTGGGTGCTTTTTGAGAAAGGAAAGTATGAATTTGAAAGGGGAGAGCTTGGCCAGGCATTAATGCTTTTTCAGCAGGCCCGGGAAAAAGCCGGCGGCAACTATCCAAAGGCAGAGGCAGCAATAGGTGATATTTTTTTTGACGGACAGGAGTACTCTCTTGCTGAAGAGTTCTACATGAAGGCTTATGAACACAGGAAAGCCTTTCTTACTCAGCAGGAAAAATATGGTGTGCTTTTAAAACTTGCTCTTCTATATGAAAACATGAGTGCATATAAGCAGATGGAAGATCAGCTTTTGGAAATAATCAGGGATGATCCATATTTTTCTGATAAAGCCTACAGCCGCTACCGGAGGTCACTAAGTGATCTCTTTAAGAAAGATGGATTGGATCAAATGCTTCTTTTTTACCGTATTGACATTCTATTCCCGCAGGAGGCTCATTCCAGGCTTAGCTATTTCTACTATAGAACCGGAAATAACAGCAAATCCATATTACATGGACTATATGCAATTAATGCGGTTCTGAGCAGGGCTATTGAGGAAATTAGGAAAATAGATCCTGAGTATCAATTCACAACTATTGAGAGCCTGCTGCAGCTTGCTGCAGATAGGGACAATATTCTAAAATTATTTTATGGGACTGATATTTTCAGGACCATGTATTACCTGGCAGGGGCATCCTTCGATGCCGGCTTCAAGACAAGGGCGCGTCAAGTTTGGCTGCTGCTCGCTGATACTCCTTTAGCTCTGGATTACGCTGTTCTTTCTGCTAAACAGCGTAGCTCACCATGGGTTGAGCCTTATATTGACGTGGAAACGGCAAGAAAAATTGAGCGATAATTGAGAGTTGATAATAAAACGGCAACAAAGTAGAATTAATAGAAGTAGACAGAATATATATTATCGGAAGTAATATGAGCGTAAAAAAGGAAATCTTAATAGCCCTACTTCGGCTCGGTTACCTTGCCAAGCAGCCAGATCATGAGCATTGAAGCAATAAATGCCGCAATAATATTTACCGAATTGAAGTCTGTTAGAAATTTTATAACATCGGCAAATAATTGGTCTATTAAACCGCCAAGGAATGCTCCTATAACACCGACAATCAAAGCGCCCCAGAACCTGCCCAACATGGGCTTTTTCAGAATAAGGGCAAAAAAGATTGCACAGGCAAAACCTATTACCACATAGGTAAGTCCAACATTGAAATAATAAAAAAACATATCCAATCCTTAATGAGGTAATTTAATGTCAATTTCAAAAAGATATACTGCTATGCTGTAAACGTCAATTATCAGGTCACGTTTTCCGTAGCTTAAGGCATACAGTGCAATTGTAACAGGATCATCGCCGTAAATAGCAGTCCATATGGCACTCGAAATATCCTTACCAACATCACCCTTCTCAAAAACAGAGAAGGGTTTATAATAATCCGTATCAAAACCCAATCTATTCTCAGCGATCCCTCTTCTTAAGTGAATGGAAAATGAAAAAGCCGGCGTCACTGTTGCATCGTCAGCAGCAGCAAAGGGTTCAGTAATGGGTATATCCTCCAGCCCGCCAAAATCAACCGTTATCTCAAAGGTGTCATCATGGTTGGCTGAATCTATAGGGATTAAGGGTTTGCTGATAATATTTATCCGGTCACTATCACTTGCAATTCGTTTAAAGCCCTTTGATTGTAATTCACTTAAACTCAGCAGATTGGAGTCAACAGTCGATCCCTGCAGATATATTTTATAATAGAGCTCAAAACCCCTGAAATAATAGGAGTCATACGGGTCAGCAACGGTACCGGTTGCCCTGAATTTAAAATAATTATCGATATCGTCCCTACCTACGAACTCGGGAGGCTTCAGGGTAATAATGTCATACAAACCGCAAGAGCTGGTAAACAATATTATTAACGCAGCTATAATGAAGAAAGTGAATTTCCTATTAGACATCAATCTGAAAGACTCTCTCGATTCCTACCCCCTACCCTTCTCTTTAGTTTGCGCAGCGGCGGCAGGTTCGTAACCATCGGTAACATCATTAAGCTCGTAAATCAAAACCGGCTTGTTTTTGCCCTTAACCCGGATATTATCCAATTCTCTGGCTATTATTCTGTCCTTGACCAGGCCGTAGGTAAACTCACTGATAATAATGTTGGTTAAGTATTGCTTATTTGTGCCCTCCAGACGGGCGCCCAGATTTACGTTATCACCCATAAGGGTATAATTCATCCGGCCCATGGAGCCCATATTGCCTACGGTCATAATTCCGGAATTAACACCTATACCGATATTGATCTGTTTTTCCGGCGGCCAGTTCTCATTCATCTCATTCAGCACTTCCATTTGCCGTAAGGCACACTGGCAGGCTAATATGGCGTGCTCTTCCTGCGGCAGCGGCGCGCCCCAGAAGCACATAATCTCGTCTCCAACATACTTATCGAGTGTACCCTGGTAATCAAGGATAATATCAGTCATAGCAGTGAGATATTGATTCAGATGGTTAACCAGTTCCTGGGGTGTCATGGCCTCTGAAAATGTGGTAAAACCGCGAATATCGGAAAAGAAAACTGTAATATCTTTGTCTACTCCCCCTAATTCCGGCGGATTGGCCAGAATCTGATCAACTACCCTGGGACTAACGTATTTGCCGAACATATCACGTATGCGTGCCTTATCCTTTTCCTCAGTCATAATGCGGTAGACAATTACTGATAGAAAAGCGAGCAGAATACCGAGCATCGGAGCGGAAAGGGTTATAATTGTATTGTAAATATCAAAAATAAGGGAGACGGAAAAGAAGAAGACAACCATCATAATCATGGATATAATCAGTGACCAGATAGTGGAGAGCCTTGATACCATAAAGGCAGTAAACATGGTAATGGCCAGGAGTATCAGAATATTTGCCCAGCGCGGCAGATAATAGAGAAAATTATTCATTAAAATTGTATTCAGTGCATTGGCGTGGATTTCAACACCATACATCAAACCGTAAGGGGTGGTTTTTTCATCTTCCGCAATCCCCTTGGAAAAGGGACCGACCATGAGTATTTTATTTCCCACTGCCTTGGTACGGGGCCATTCCTGCGGGTCAGGGCCGGCCACCCTGGCAGCATAACCGGAGAAAGAGCGTACCGGGAAGGTCTGATGACCTTGAGGAGAGGGGCTTGAGCCAATACCCATAAAATTAATAAGCATCTGTCCTCTTTCATTAATCGGGATCTTGATCTCATTGATATCGGCAATTTTTCCATCCGCCCTTTCCAGCACATAGGGTTCCCATTTTTGAGTTTCTAAATTGAACTTCTGGGGATCCGGGATCAGAATATACTCTCCCAGTACCACCTCGATATCAGAGAGTTTCTTATTGAAATAATCTAAAGCTAAAGAGAGAGTAATTGAGGGAAGAAAGTCATCTTTGTATTTCTTGACAACATAGTAATAGAGATCCGGTTTCTTATCATTATCAGTATCAACAGCTTTCAACGGGGCATTTTTTTCCATTTCTTTGGCCAGGTCACCAAGAACTTTATCAGTAAGAGGAAAGGAAACGTCATGGAGAATGTTGTCCATATCCATCCAGGCCAGTCTGGTAAAGTTCAAATATTCCTGTTCGGTTAAATCATTGGTGGTCAGGTCATCGAGACGGAATTCCTCTATAAAGACTGCTGATTTTACTATATGAGGTTGTTTACGGTAAACTTCGTCATTATCTTCAACAAAATTGGGATGACCATAACCGTGAGTCGCCCTGGCATATGGCTTTAAAGGGGGAAACATTCCGTGAAATGTTTCAATTTTAGTCCAGTCGCCTTTAATATTGGTTATTTTGCCAAAATGCTGATACATAATCTCCTGACGCCCGAAGTACTCCTCCTCCGTACCAGGCGGATTCTCGCTGCGCGTCAGGATGGTCTCAAGATAAACACGGCCGTTCTGCTCTATGCTTTCTACCAGCAGCGCATCATCCTCTGCCGTATTCGAGGGTTCCACAAAGAAGATATCCATAAAAAGGGCACGTTCACGCTCCTCCTGGTTTTTTATGCGGCTGAAGGAATTAATCAGATTAGCTTCAGTATAACGCGGGAATGGCCACCTGCCGAATTTATCCAGACTCCTGTCGTCAATACCCACTATCAGTATGTCGGGGGAGATACTGGTATTCCTTTTTTCCAGGGTTACTCCTTCCTGAACCCTGGTGCGCCGTCCTATGTTTTTTAATTTGAAATTCAGATCCAGTACATTAAGTTCAATATTATCAATGAGAACGGTGCCTTCCATAAATGCTGTTAACAGCAGGAATACAAGCAAACCGATAACCAAGCCGAAATACCTGGTTGCAAAAACCTTTGAGTGTTTTTTTGCCATGTCCCGACCTCCAGTAATAAGAGTTTTATTTTCCTATTTTCCCATTTATAGTAAGTTCAATTATACGGTTTCTGGCAATCTTTGTCCAATTACTGGCTGAATAGTCATCTTCAAGACGGTTATAGCTGGAGAGCGCCAGATCATACTCTTCTTTTTGCTCGTAGAGCCTGCCCAGCGAAAAGTGAGCATGGGGTAAGAGGTAATTGTCGGAATAATTATCAGTTATCAACTTATAATTAGCCAGGGCCTTATCCGGCTCATTAAGTTTTTCATAGGCTACTGCTGCATTGAAAAGGCTCAGAGGGGCAAGGTATCCCCTGGCAAAGGAGTGCGCTAAATCCAGATATGCTCTGGCAGCGTCATCCCAGTTCTCTTTTTCAAAAAAGAGGTTGCCTTTAATAAAGAGCGCCCTTTCCGCGGCATATTGATGAGGGTACTTCCTGATTACCAAATTGAGGGCTTCCAGCAATTCTTCTTCTCTCTGATTTTTTCTATTCTGATCCTCTTCACTGCTCCATTCCTGATACAACCTTTGAGCTTCTTCAGCCAAAAGGCTTGAGTTTTCTACAATGTGCCTATTCCATTCAAACCAGATGAAATAACCGGTAATCAGTACAGCCATGCTGATTAACAATGACCATAGGAGGACTCGATTGCGCAGTAAAAATTGTGAGAATTTTTCCATAAATTTAGCTTTGGCAGTCATTTCCTTGGGGTTTTGCATGGGTTCTCCTTATTATTTGCTGATTTCTAATTCTTTTACTAATCTTGATAGATATGTTCTCTGAATACCCAGAGTAGAAGCAGTCCTGGTCTGGTTCCACTGATTAGCTTCCAATGTCATTATTATATACTGTTTCTTAAACACATTTACCGCATTTTTCAAAGATTTTCCCTGATAATCATTTTCTTTTTCACCTGTACGGGTTAACACCAGATCATGGTGATGAATATATTGATCCTGTGAGAGAACTACAGCCCTTTCGATTGCATTTTCAAGTTCACGCACATTTCCGGGCCAGGTATAGGATAATAGAAGCTCCATAGCTTCATTAGTAAAGCCAAGGATCTGTTTTTTTATTTCACGATTCAATTTTTTAAGAAAAAAATCAGCCAGAAGCGGAATATCCTCTCTTCTTTCTCTTAAAGGGGGAATATAGATGGGCAGGACATTCAACCGGTAATAGAGGTCGGCTCTGAATCTCTTTGAGCGCACTTCATTCTCAATATCTTTATTGGTTGCCGCAATAATTCTAACATCAACGGTAATGGGTTCGCTTCCCCCTACTTTTTCAAAGGTTTTATACTGGATCACCCGTAAAAGTTTGGCCTGCAAATTAAGAGGCAAGTCCCCTATTTCATCAAGAAAGATGGTGCCCCCATCTGCCAGCTCAAAACGGCCCATGCGGTTCTGAATAGCTCCGGTAAAGGCGCCCTTTAAATGGCCAAAGAGCTCGCTCTCCAATAAATTCTCAGGCAAAGCTGCGCAATTGACTCTGATAAAAGGGCCGCCATTCCGACGGCTGCCCAGGTGTATCTGTTCGGCAAAGAGCTCTTTGCCGACACCGCTTTCCCCCAGCAACAGGACTGAAGAGTCTGCCCCCGCAGCTTTAAAGGCAATGCTGAGTTTGTCTTTTATTACCTTACTCTCGCCGACAAAGGTATGATAACCCTTTTCTGCCTGCACCTGTTCCTGCAGCAGGTATATCTCTTCCTGCGCCTGCTGGAAAGAACGGGCATTCTGAATAGCAATTCCCGCCTGTGTAGCAAAAATTTCAAGCCATTGCAGATCCTCTTCATCGAATTTTTGACCATTCTTTTTATTGATGATCTCAATAACGCCTATGCACTTCTCTTTTACCTGCATAGGTACGGCTAATATGGAAGTGGTGGCAAAATCGATCTTTTTGCTGATATCTGCATAAAATCGATTGTCTGTGCTCACATCATTTACTATCAACGACCGGTTATTCTCATAAACCCAGCCTGCTATACCTTCACCCTTTTTCAGGGAAAATCTTTTTACATCAGCTCCTTTGCTGCCCAGGGCAATCTCAAAATACAATTTATTATTTTCCGGGTTTACTAAGAGCAGAGATGATGCTTCACCTGCGGTAAGTCTGGTGGCAAAATCGATTATTTTTGTCAGCAGATCCCTGATGTCAGTATAGGCGGAATTAATAAGAGTATTTATCTCAATCAGGGTGTCAAATTTATTACGGTCAATCTCAAAATCGAGCATCTCAAGAACTAATAGGCCGCCTAATTTCTAGATTTATCTTTAATAAAATCCGCGAGTGTTGATTTTTCCTCTGTTGAATCATCGTGAATATATTTTACCATTTCTTCCTGTTGTATTTTTCTGTTGTATTCCCGTATAGAGAGGGAAAGTTTCTGTTTTGCCGGCCTGATATCGGTGACAATAACCTTAATGGCATCTCCTATTTTATATTTGGCTAATGCTTCTTCTATAGTTTCAACATTTTGATCAAAGATATTAACCTTATTTATCAGCCCCTCAATATCTCCCTGTACTCTAACAAAAATACCGAAATCAGTTATACCGGTAATTTCTCCGTCAACCACACTACCCCTGGGAAAGGCCCTTGCCAGGGATGTCCATGGATTTTCTTCCAGCTGTTTGATGCCAAGTTTTATTTTTCTGTTTTCCTTATCAATATCAATTATGATTACCTCAATTTCCTGGTTTTCCTGGAATATTTCGGAGGGATGTCTTATCTTTTTAGTCCAGGACATATCGTCAAGATGCAGAAGTCCGTCAATTCCATCTTCCAGTTCCAGAAAAGCGCCGAAAGTGGCGAAATTCTTGATTTTTCGGGTCAACCGCATGCCCACAGGATAGCGTTGATCTATATCATCCCAGGGGTTGGAATAAACCTGTTTGATGCCGAGAGAAAGTTTTCCCTGTTGAATATCATAACTAAGGATTTTTACCTCCACCTGGTCCCCGACCTGTAAAACTTCCTTAGGATGTCTTATTTTTTTAACCCATGACAATTCAGATATATGAGCTAATCCTTCTATTCCTTCTTCCAGCTCGATAAAGGCGCCAAAATCCGCCAGTTTAGTAACCTGACCCTTAATGATATCATCCACTTGATATTTTTCATCGAAATGACTCCAGGGATCCTCAGTAAAATGTTTTAAACTTAAGTTTATCTTGTTCTCTTCCGGATCCAGGCGGATCAGTTTCAATTTTAGCTTATCATTCAAAGAAAGGAGGTTTTTGGGGCTGGTTATGTGACGCCAGCTCATATCATTTATATGCAGCAGGCCGTCAAAGCCACCGAGATCAATGAAAGCGCCGAAGGAGGTGAAACTTTTCACAGTTCCTTCAAGAACATCGTCAATGCGCGCTTTGGCAAAGAATATATCTTTCTTCTTTTTTATCTCATCTTCCAGCCATTCTTTACGAGTAACTACAATATTGACCTTCCCCTTATTATACAATCTATCTACATAGAAATGAGTATCCAGGTTTAGAAGTTCTTCTGAATCTTTGACCCGGCTGATATCGGCTTTAGATTGTGGCATAAAAGCTCTTAAGCCATTGCCCAGGTCGACCTCATAACCTCCCTTGATTTTTCTATCTATCTTCCCGGCAACCGCTGCGTGGTTATCAAAGGCCTGCCTCAGATTTTTCCAGAAAATCTTTTCATCAGCCTTATTTTTGGAAACAATTACCTCTCCACGTTTGCTTTCTTTGCTGATGAGTATGACATATACAGTTTCCCCGATTTTGGGAGGTTCTGTAAATTCGTCAATTGGAATCTTCCCTTCTGATTTTAGACCGACATCTAAAAAAACATATTCAGGGTTAATTTGTACAACCTTGCCGGGTATCATCTGCCCTTCAGCCACAGATTGAAAACTTTTTATATACTGCTCCTGCAGCTCTTCTTCGTTTATTTTGTCTTTTGGTAATTCCCTTACATCTCCGCTTATCACCTAAACTATTCTCCCGTTATTTTTTGCTTTTTTCGGATTTCAGAGAGTACTTTCTCACAAACTTGATCAATGGTCAAGTACGAAGTATCTATATAGAACGCATCAACCGCCTTTTTCAAGCTGCCCACGGGCTTATTCTTATCTGAATGGTCTCTGCACTGGATTGTTTTTTTAATCTTTTCTCTTGATAGACTGCTTACGCCCTGCTTGAATCTTCGTTGTGTACGTATATTAATATGGGCATCAAGAAATATCTTGACCTCTGCATCAGGAAAAACCACTGTGCCTATATCACGACCCTCAACAACTACATCCCTGTGGCGAGAAATTCTTTTAAGATTGCGGTTAACAATATCCCTGACCTCCGGTATGGTAGAAAAAAAAGAGACCCGGTTATCAATTAAATCAGTGTGAATGACTTTCTCCACGGGTTTTCCGTTTAAATAGAGGCAATTATCCTGTATGTTGAAATTACAGTCATGAGCAACAGCAATAATATCCTGCTCCTTTGCCTGATCAATATACCTTTCCAGCACTGCTTTGGTAACGGCTCTATAAAAATTTCCTGAATTCAGATAATAAAAACCGCTTTTTTGAGCAATTCTGGCAGCTATAGTGCTTTTACCAACTCCTGCCGGACCATCTATTGCAACAACCACCAAACCCCCTCCTTTAATTCAGCTTTTTAAACCACATTATCTCTTTTTGGGAAAGAAAGCGGTAAGCGCCCGGGGGAATACCCCTGATGGTTACTATCCCTATTCGCACCCTGTGTATTCTTTTAACGGTCAGGTGGAAATGGCTAAAAACATGGCGTATTTCCCGGTTCTTTCCCTCCACCAGGGTAAAGAGTACATTATTTGCACTTTTACGGGAATAACTTTTCAACTTGTACTTTATTCCCTCTATAGTTATGCCCTTGAGGTAACTCTCAAGTACTGCGTCCGGTATTTCATTTTTACTCTCTACACTATAGACTTTTTCGATTCCTGAAGAGGGATGGCTGACTACTCTGCTGAATTCACCGTCATTAGTGTAAAATATCAGTCCGCTGGATAAAAAATCAAGGCGGCCGACATGAAAAAGCCTGACATTTACCGCATCTTTAAAAAGATCGGAAGCTAAGGGTCTGTCCTGGTCATCACTGTTTGAGCAGATATATCTGGCAGGTTTATGCACTGCCAGGTAAACCTTTTTTTTTACCGGATGCAGGATCTTACCATCAAGAGTTATTTGATCCTCTTCAGAGACTTTAGAACCCTGAGCTGTTACAATTCTGCCATTAATACGAACGCGCCCTTCGGCGATAAACTCCTCGCATTTCCGCCTTGATCCCGCGCCTGATCTGGCCATGAAGAGCTGAAGACGAATTTTATCCATTTAATTCAAACCTGTCCTGCTCACGGTCTTCCAGTCTCGGCAGCTCCGCTATACTGCCCAATCGAAAATATTTTAGGAATTCTTTTGTAGTGCCGAATTGAATGGGTCTTCCGGGAGATTCTTTTTTACCCACCTCCCTGATCAAACCTTTACTCAGGAGCAGCCTGATCATACCATCTGCGACTACCCCTCTGATACTCTCAATTTCCACCCTGGTAATAGGTTGTGAATAGGCAATAATGGCCATAGTTTCTAATGCAGCTTTAGATAGTCTGCCCTGATGTTTCTTGCCGTATAAAGGTTTCAGATGCTCCCATAGCCCCTGTTTGGGCGCGAAGGTATAATCATCGCCGATCTGGATGAGCTCTAATCCATGTATTTCCGAATCATACTCCTTACGGATAATCTCAATAGCCGCTAATACAATATTACGGGTCAAGCCGGTTTTTCGGGTTAATTGAGGCAAACCAAGCGCTTGGTTTTCTAAATAGAGTATGGATTCGATCAACTTCGCCGCTTTGTACACCTCCATGCGTCTATACCTTTTCTCTGCTCTTTATTCGAATATCACCAAAGAGTCTATTCTGCAGAACAACTATTCGTTTGGTCTTAATTAACTCCAAAGTTGCCAGAAAACTGCAGATAATCTCCATTATTGAATCGGGTTTCATAAGAAGATCACTAAAATAGAATTCATTTCCTGATTCCAGGAATTCATTTATCAGGGTAATTTTTTCATTTATTGTTACTTCCTCATAAAGATCAATAATCCTTTCTGAAGAGATAGTTGAAATTAATGAGGAAAATGACTGGAGCAGGTCCCAGATGTTTACCTGCTGCCAGATTTCATCGTCGACAAAGGGAAGAATATTCTGTTTCTTTTCTCTCTCTAACGGCCATTCCGCACCCTTTTCCTGATCAGCCATTAATTTACTGAGCTTTCTATATTTTTGGTATTCGATTAATTTTTCAACAAGCTCAGTTCTCGGATCATCGAATTCATCATCCAGATAAAACTCAACCGGAAGAAGCATGCGTGATTTGATATAGAGCAAAGTTGCAGCCAGCAAATAGAATTCAGTTATATTATCCAGATCAACCCTGGTGGCATAATTCAAATAATCAAGATACTGCTCGGTAATTGCAGCAATAGGAATATCATAGATATTCACTTCTGATTTTTTGATTAGAAAGAGCAGCAGATCCAGCGGCCCCTCAAATTGTCCCAGTTTGAATTCATGTTTGCCGTTGGCTGAGTTTGCTTGCACCATTAATATAGAATCTCTTTTTCACTCTGCCCGCTATTTGTTGCGACTGCTTTGGCTTCAACTTTGCTCTCTGTTATCTTTTCATCCTGGTCCTGGTTTTTATCGGAAAAGAGAGCATTTCTAAGTCTGGTTTCCAGTTCCCGGGTAGTATCGGGGTTATTAACCAGGAAAAGCTTGGCGTTTTCTCTTCCCTGTCCTATACGTTCCTCTCCAAGTGAATACCAGCTTCCGCTTTTCTGTATGAAATTCTGCTGCAGTGCGCCGTCAAGCAGGCTCCCCTCTCTGGAAATACCCTTACCGAAAATGATCTCCATCTCTACTTTCCTGAAGGGCGGCGCCACTTTATTTTTCACTACTTTTACCCGTACTTTATTGCCAATAGCATTATCGGTGCCCTGGGTGATTGTTTCAATTTTTCTTACCTCGATACGCACCGATGAATAAAATTTCAGAGCTTTACCTCCGGTAGTGGTTTCCGGGTTGCCGAACATTACCCCGATCTTCATTCTGATCTGGTTAATGAATACCAGGCAGGTACTTGATTTAGAGATAACTGCGGTAAGCTTGCGCAGGGCCTGACTCATCAACCGTGCCTGGAGACCCATGTGAGAATCACCCATTTCACCCTCAATTTCCGCTCGCGGGGTAAGGGCCGCAACAGAATCCACCACAATTATATCTACAGCGCCTGAGCGTACCAGACTTTCGACAATTTCCAGAGCCTGTTCTCCGGTATCGGGCTGTGAGACCCACAGCTCATCCGTATTAACACCGAGATTTTTGGCATATATGGGGTCCAGGGCATGTTCAGCATCGATAAAAGCGGCAATACCCTTTAATTTCTGTGCTTCGGCAATTGCATGCAGGGCCAGAGTAGTCTTGCCTGACGCTTCAGGGCCGTAAATTTCAGTAATTCGACCACGCGGATAACCTCCCAGACCCAGGGCGGCATCGAGTAGAATCGAACCGGTGGGTATTGTTTCTATTCCCTTTTGGTTGGGATTATCTCCCAACCTCATCAGGGAACCTTTACCGAACTGTTTTTCTATCTGCAGTCTCGCGGCTTCCAGAGCCTTTATCTTATCTTCCAGGTTTTCACCCGGGTGCTCAAGGGAAGTTGATGTTTTTTTAGCCATTATCTTATAACCCCCAATTATTATACTTCATAATATAACTACAGCCCCTTTTGCAACAGTGCTTTTAAGCTATATTCGCTTTATTCTGATATTTTATTTAATTGTAGACTAAAATACTTTTTTTGAATCGATTAAAATAGTTACCGGACCATTGTTTATATAAGATACAGCCATTTTAGCGCCGAATTGACCGGCAGCAACTTTGTAACCAGCTGCTTTCAGGCGGCTGATGAGCTGTTGATAATAGTGATCGGCTTTTTCGGGTTCTGCTGCTTCAATGTAAGATGGTCTTCTTCCCCGGCGGGTATCTCCGAAAAGGGTAAATTGGCAGCAGTTCTCATTTTAAGCAGGATTAAGCAAATAGATGAAAAAATCTTTTCATATTAGTTATTGAATGGTGGGTTGAATCAACCGACCAAGATTGAGCATGTTGGCTGCTGGGCATATGAATATTATTTCTGTATAGAAAAAAAGTAATGTGGCGAGCGCTTTGTTAAGATGTTTGGAGTTAGCCTGTTTTCTTCATCAATCGAGATGAAGGGGAACGTATTGGTTGAAAGCGTATAGTCAGATGGATAAAAGAAGGAAGGATCAATCTATCCACCAGGGTTCGGTAGTTCCAGCCCCCTTATCATGAAGTCAAGGAGCTTGTTCCAGTTGTCAAAGCAAATGTATCTTGTCAGTGCTCTGATATCATTGAAAAAGTCCTTGCGCCTGGGCAGGGTTTCACGTATTAGACGATATTTGTTGTCAAAGATTTCTAACACCGTGTGAAACAGGAATGATAATAGATTCAAGGAAAGCAAAGTCTCTGACAGATTTTCCTTCCCGTGGCCAAAGTTATGTTCGAAATGATATCCCTTTGTTTTCAATGTATTGTTGTTTTCGTTTTCTATTTTCCAGCGAGTTCTTCCGGCTTCAATAAAGGCAGCGACATTTTCTCTGGTAATTTTATGGTTACTAACGAAAGAATTTCTAAAGGTTACTTCTCCTTGTTCGTTGGTAATGGTAAGCTGCGCCCAGTTAACCAACAAAGCGTCTTCACCATTTTTGAGGGGAACACCGTTTGCATATTGATAGGTATAGGTTAGATGTTTTGAACCTGTCCATTTTGTTACAGCGAATTCATGCAAATCTTCCACCGGATCAGCATCAGCAAGCCATTCAGATAGCCATTTATGCGAAGAAGGCTTGCAAACAAAGATAAAATTGAGCTTTTTGTCTAAAATCAGCTGGCAAACGGGTTGTCTTGAAAACAGATCGTCTCCTAAAACAGTGACTCCCAAGCTACTGTACTCAGCCCCTTTCCCATTAATCCATCGCTTTGCCGCAGCATTCTCACAATCTTGCTTTTCGTTCCCATCCTGCGGGCGGATGAACTCAGGTGCTAGTGGAATCACCCTGCTGCTGCCGGGCGCCATTACAACAGGAAGAAGAGCGTTATGATAGTATGTGGTCGTGCCGTTTCGGTGTTCTTTTGTTAAACAGTTTTCACAGTGAATCTTATTTGAGGAAAAGAACCATGTCCCATCAATGGCAATAAGCAGATCATTATTGAAGGAGCGAAACTCATCAACTACATTTGTTTCTTGCAGCATCTTGAAGGTCTGTTCAAAAACTGGGAAAAGAAGGTTGGCTGGAATCGGATCAAGTAAAGCCCGTATCTGGTTATCGCAGGGTATTTTATCTATTCCAAACAGAGTCCTGCCATTGTTGTTTCCTTTGTTCTGTTCCATCGATATCTGATAAGAGAGGAATGACGGGGACTGGGTAAAAAAAACTGAGAAAGCTGAAAGTGCGGCATCTCTTATTTGATAGCGCGTGTTTTTCCCTAGACGTCTATCGGGAAATTGCGATATTGCTGAGTCGAGAAAGTTAATGAGCGTATAAAATGTCTGATTCCCCTCCATTTTTCCTGATAAATATTGTAAGGGAATCCATAAATAATGTCTAGTGTATGATAAAGTATACACCCTAAGATAATGAATGCGCTTTGTCTATGAAAATAATCTTTCATATATAGACCTTCACTCTCTAAAATGAGAACTGCTG
>JAUVWI010000084.1 GCA_030604195.1 Spirochaetales bacterium | reverse complement strand
GGGCGCCCCTGTTGGTGGCGTGAATGTATCCCCTTCGCGGCTCAAAAAGCACCTTATCCACGAGTCCTTTAGCGATTTCTGCGGTTCTGTCCGTGCTGTTATTATCAACTACAATGATCTCATAAGAGGGATAATTCTGACTGACCAGGGACTCAAGGCACCTTTCGATATATCTTTCTTCATTATAAGCTGGAACGATTAAACTGTATTTTGGATTTTCCATTTGTTCTATCCTTCTGTTGTTTGACTATATTTATACTATGATAACTCAAAACCTGTTATTGTAGCAAGAAATTTTAAGTCCATTGCAGTCGAAGACTGCTATGGGAATTATACAGCAAAAACGATTATAAAAAAACGCTTCTGCTTATTCAATCCTAAAGACAACTTACTTAATAATAAAGTTGCAGTCAGCGGAATCACTTTTTTATTAGGGACACCCTGTAATAACCTGTCTGCCCGGGCGCTTCCGCCACTCCCACTTCCACAGAACTGAGATTATCTGTTTCATAATCCTTCAGGGAGCTGATTAATTTACAGCAGATATACTCAGCAAGTCTTTCAGCGGTAATATTGTCTAAAGGTAAAACCAGTACGTCCTCTTCCGGCATAATGTAACGACGCTGCCCGTAGCGGATTTCCCATTCCTTTCCTCTTTTTTGGCAGGCAATATCCGGATTTTTTTCGGGAAGAAGAAAACGGTGATCCAGGGGCAGACATATAGCGCCCAGTAATTTTTTTAAAACAACAAAGTCAAATACATAGCGGTCAGGGGTGAGATTTCCCTCCATTTGTACGGATACTTCATAGTTATGACCGTGCAGACGCTCACACTTGCCACCGCAAGTAATAAAGTGGGCAGCGCTGAAACTTAAAGCTTCTTTTTTTACTTCAATCCGGTACATATCAAACATTAAGCCATTCTTCTAAAGTGGTATGATGCACTGACCCTCTGCCTGTCAATACCTCCTGCCGGAGCTCAGCCATGGTGCCGAAGTGCTCGGCAAAGGCGTTATGTTTATGGATGCCTTCGAAATTTTCCTGTTTTGCCAGCACAAAAGCATCATCGGGAAGATCAGGATATATTTCCACTACATTGCGAATAATCTCCCTTACCACATCCTCGACAAAGCGGGGATTTCTGTGAGCTTTGTTCACAACAAAAAATTCATCTTCGCGCTTCAAAAGCTCGTAGGTTTCTGAGCTCATTGAGGCTTCGATAATGTGCAGCAGATTCTCGGCGCGGATATTCCTGGTTGTTCCTAAAAGCAGGGTTCCTCTTCCCCGCTGATTGTGGGAAGCAATCGGCAGAATATTCAGAATACGGTTTATCTCTGAAGCGGAAAAACCCTCTTCCTGTAACAGCTCCTGTGAATAATTCTTTACCATATCCTGGGCACAGGGACAGACTGTCATGCCTTCAGCTTCCACTCCCACCAGGCGCCTGGTCTCTCTGGGTGAACTGGCTGCCATTCCTATCAGGGTATATACCTCTTTTGATCTTTTAGCAGAGACAGGTGCGACCCGGGCAATAGAAGAGTGCGCCCTGATGCGCACCTCGGAGCGTACAGCTTTCTGGCTCTTGATTACCTGCCTGGCCAGCTGTTCTGCCAGAGATTCGATATCGGGAGAGGTCTGCAGTGATATTTCCTCAACCAGCTCCTCCAGTGCATCGCTGAAGCGCGACATATGCACACCCGCCTGTTTGGGATTAAGATCGGCAAAAAGCTCCAGGTGCGCATGGAAAAGGTTGCCCCTTCCCTTATCTGCTATGCGGATAATGCGCTGCAGATTGGTAATGCCCACTCTGCTTAAGGGAAGGGGAACCGCAGGTTTGGATTGCTGTCGGTCCTGATCAAGGCGGAGCCTGAGGCTGCGCTTAAGGCGCTGAACCCCGCTCCTGTCTATTTTTTCCTTTAATTCCGCCACACTTTTTTTCAAAACAGGATGCATTTTTTCAGCTGCAATCTCTGCAAGGGGCAGGAGCACGAAAGCCCTCTCCTGCAGGCGGGGGTGGGGGATAGTCAAACTATCATCATCGATTACCAGATCATCATAAAAGATGATGTCCAGATCTATTGAGCGCGGCCCATTCTTGAAGCTTTCTCTTCTGCCCACACGCTTCTCAATCCATTTGAGAAAGGAAAGCAGCTCCCTGGGAGGGAGCTCTGTTTCCAGGGAACAGGCAATATTAATAAATTTAGGTTGTTCAAGGTGACCTACCGGTTCTGTTTCATAGAATGATGATATTGCATTAATGTCAGCCCTGGCCCGTAAATACTGTAAAGCCTGGAGAATATTACCCTGCCTGTTGCCCAGGTTGGCACCCAAGCTTAAAATTACTTGATTTGTCATACTAAATGAATATAGCAATGGTTGGTCATGCGGGTCAAGTTTGGCTTATTCTTTCCTTACCCGGCGCTTCCCATATTTAGCCTTAAACGATTGTGGCCACTCTGCCGAAAAATAGATTGTGATAGAAGCTTTTCTAACATTTATTATTTCCCCCCTGCAAATAGGTGGGATTTCTTTCTCCTTTTCTCCGCTCCAGGCACTCCTGCGATTTTTCCTGCCCCTGATTTTACTCTTTACCCTCTATAAGCTGCTCTTATTCTTAATAAAAAGATTGATCCTGAAACCGCTGAAGATAAAAGAAGAATTAAAAAAAAGAGTCTTCAAGAGAATCCGTCTGCTCTTTAGAATAGCGGTATTTGCCGTACTTCTATTCCTGGTATTGAATCTTTTTGAGGCTGAAATTCAGAACTATGTAGCATTAATCTGGGACATGTTGAGTAATCCCTTCTTCACCGCAGGTTCTTCCAGAATATCGATTATTACCATTATTCTTACTATTCCCATATTTTTCCTGGCATCCTGGCTGGCAAAGATCAGCAGGAAGTTCATGGATACAGCCGTTCTGAACAAGCTTAGCGTGTCTTCAGAAATGCGTTTTACCATTTCCGCCCTGATCCGCTACGGTATCATGGTGCTAACCATTTTAATAGGTTTATCGATTATCGGGATCAACCTTTCTTCTCTGGCTGTACTCTTCGGTGTGCTCGGTATAGGGCTGGGATTCGGACTTCAGAATGCAGTTGCCAATTTCATGGCCGGTCTTATTATAATCTTTGAACGGCCAATCAAAGAAGGAGACCGCATTCTGGTTAACAATATGGAGGGGGATGTGGTTCATATACGCTTGCGCTCCACCATCATTAATACCCTCACCAATGAAACTATAATCGTTCCCAACAATCAGCTGGTAGGGAACTCCATTCATAACTACTCATACCAGGACAGGAGGATTATTGTCATCAATTCTGTACAGGTTGCCTATGAATCGGACCTGGATCTGATTGAAAAGGTACTGCTTGAAATGGTTGAGAAGAGCCCTTATGCGCTCAAAGATCCCCGGGCGGAAGTAAAGATAATGGCCTTTGAGGACTCAGGGATCCTGGTGGAATTGTGGAGCTGGATCGGGGAGGCTACCCAAAAACTGGCGGCTAAGGCCTGGAATAACCTGGAAATCTGGCGGAGCTTTAAAAACGCAGGTATTACCATACCCTTTCCGCAGGTTGATCTGCATGTAAAAGAACCACCGCAGCTTTAGCCGAGGTGGTAGAGCAGGGGGACCAGAAAAGGCACAGCCAGTGAGATAATCAGCCCGTGAGCAATAGAAAGAGGCACTGCGGTGTCCCCGCAGCTAAGCTTGATAATCGGCAGGGTAACGTCCATGCTGGTGGCCCCGGCCACTCCGATGCCTATATGGGGGTAACGGGAATGGGCAATTACCGGAATAATCAGAAGAGCAATTGATTCCCGCAACAGGTTGGCCAGGAAAGCAATCGATCCCAGGTAAGGGCCGCTGAGCTTGGCCAGGATAACACCGGAGAAAGAGTACCAGCCAAAACCGGCGGCCAGAGAGAGTGACTCGCCAATACTATGTTCAAATAAGAAGGCCAATATCAAGCCGCCGCCAAGAGTGCCGATTATTGTGCCTGCCGGCAGAATGAGCAGATCAGGGTGAGTAATGATATCAGAAAGCTTGAGCGGGTTTCTGGACAAGGACATACCGATGAGTATTACCAGCAGGTAAAGTATCCAGGTGGTTATAATATCTCCGTTAAATTCAAGAAAAACATCGAAAAAGAAGGCAACCAGAAAACCGCAGACAAGAATAATAAGCAGCTTCAGCGGCTCGGCCATTACTTTCAGGCGCGCCCTTCTTAAGGATGACTTAGACTTTTTATCCTCAAAAGAACTGCTCTTTACCTGTTCTCTAATACTTGCGGGGTTGTGCCTGATCCTGGTTTTTTTCAGGAGCTGGTAAATAATAACCATGGCAATTATTGTTCCCGCAACCGTAGCCAGTGCACAGGATAAAGAAATTAAGCCAACCTGAGCAAAATTGGCGGAAACCTCCTCGCTTCTTCCCACTCTGAAACCCATAGTGAAAATAAGCAGGTTTAAACAGATAGAGGTAATCCTGTCGATCAACCTTCTGGTAATTATTTTAAAAACTTTACCGATATAAAAGCCGCCGATAAGGCAGCCGACCAATATCAGGAGGTAGCTAAGCTGGTTCATGGAAAGGGTTAATCAGCGGCTGTGGAAAACTTTTGACGCAGCTGTTGGCTGATATATTTCCAGGTAAGCTTTCTATCGCTGAAAAAGGCAATAAACCCGCTGAAAATAATCCCATTTAGAAAGTAAGCTGCCTGCATCCACCAGGGACAGTGGAAAACATTCAATATTGGCCAACCGGCGTAAACTGTGCCGGAGTTAAGATGGACACCGATAAAATTATACCCCACATATTCAAAAAGTATTATACAAATTGAATAAATAATGGAAAACTTTAGCCATCTGCGCCAGCGGCTACTGCCGTTAATCCGTACTAAGATCAGGAAATACATAACCATGAGCAGGGTAGGCCAGGCAGCGATCGGAAAAAGAGAAATCCCATAAAAGGAATATTTGAAAATATTATAACCACTGTAGATGCCCTTTGCCGTATATACCCACAGCCAGGAGATGGTCAGGGCAGGGATCCAGGCCCATATCTTGTCTCTTTCAGTAATGAAGCTGAGAATGAATATCAGAGAAGTAACCAGCAGTACACCTGATTCCCTGTCAAAGTAGAAGGTCACTGCGGAAATCAGTGCAGCCGGTCCCCAGATTAGCGCCTTTTTCATAATATCGTATTATATATGAATGAATGGAAATTGCAATAGGCAGGCCTGTCACCTTGTCGATCCATCGACTTCTAAATGACTGTGCCCGGCGGCAGGGTGGTATTTTTGGGAATAATAATAATTCCATCCTTAATGAAATAGCTGCCGTAATCCCCATCCCGGCGGCTGAGATCATCAATACCTATACGACAGGATTCTCCTATCCGGACATTTCTGTCGATAATTGCCTTACGGATTATGGATCCCTTGCCTATGCCCATATTGGGAATACGCTTCCGGCGGTTTTCCTCTCTCTGTTCATCGGTTTCATAATAATCCTTACCCATACAGACAACTCCGTCCAGACTGGCCCCGGACTCAATCAGGGTTCTGATACCGATAATAGAGTGCATGATATTTGAATTGTTGATAATGCAGCCGTCGGCAGTAAGAGAGAGGGTGATAGTGGAATGGTTGATCTTGGATGCCGGCAGATCGCGGCGCCTGGTGTAGATTGGTTTCAATTCATCGTAAAAATTGAATTTAGGTGTGATTGAGCAAAGATCGATATTGACCTCGTAGAAGGATTTAATGGTTCCGATATCTTCCCAGAAACCGGGGAATATGTAACTGTTTACTGAATATCTCTCTATGCATGCAGGGATAATGTGTTTACCGAAATCTTCCAGTTCATTATCTAAGGCCTCTTCCATAATGGGGGCATTAAATATGTAGATACCCATTGAGGCAAGATATTCCTGTTTTTTACGGCGATCCCTGATTTGGGACGGCTGGGTATCCGGCATCTTCATCTCTGAAATATCCTCTCCCGGAGCAGGTTTTTCCAGGAATTTAACGACTTCGCCCTTAGTATCGATCTTTAATATGCCCAGCCCTTGAGCTTTTTCATAGGATATGGGAGTTACTGCTACACTGATATCTGCTGAGCTTTCCAGGTGCTTGGTGAAAAAATCTTTCAAATCCATCCGGTATAACTGATCACCGGAGAGTATAAGGTAATGAGTGGGCGCCTGCGTGCGCAGATGCATGAAGTTCTGTCTTACCGCATCTGCGGTACCGCGGTACCAGTTGGAGCTCTCAAAGGTCTGTTCCGCAGCCAGGATTTCTACAAAGCCACGGCTGAAAGAGTCAAATATATAGGTGTTGGCAATGTGATTATGCAGTGAGGTGGAGTTGAACTGGGTCAAAATATATATTTGCCTGAAGCCTGAATTAATGGCATTTGAAATGGGTATATCAACCAATCGATACTTGGCGCCGAAAGGCACGGCCGGTTTGGCCCGTTCCCTGGTCAGTGGAAAGAGCCTTTCCCCCTTTCCCCCGCCCAATACTACTGTAAGTACTTTTTCCATTTTTCCCCCACACTATCAATACTAATATCTGCACCACACCAGGTCAAGAAAAGAAAAACTATAGAAAGCAGAGAAAGCGCCATTGCGCCCTGTGAAGGGTAAATGATAGAATGACCCGGGAAAAGGCTATGTTGAAGAAGGTAATAGAGGATCTAAAGAGAGATAAGAGTTTCATCTCTTCGGTGAGCTACTGGGAGGTGCTTCCCTCAAAAGTTGGCGATTATCTGGATTTTCCTGAAGAAATAGATCAGCGGCTACTTGACGCACTCTCCGGCAGGGGTATAACCCGCCTCTATTCTCACCAGCATGAGACCTACCTCCGGGCCAGGCAGGGTAAGAATGTGGTGCTGGTTACTCCTACCGCCTCAGGTAAAACCCTGGCTTACAACCTGCCGGTGCTGCAGACCCTGCTGGAGGCTCCGGAAACCAGGGCTATGTATCTATTTCCCACCAAAGCCCTCTCTCAGGATCAGCAGGCCGAATTGAATGAGATCCTGCTGGGCGGCGGTTTGCCTGTACGTATCTATACCTATGATGGTGATACTCCCCGCTCGGTGCGTATCTCAGTCAGAGAAGAGGGCAGGGTGGTTATTACCAATCCCGATATGCTGCACACCGGGGTGTTGCCCAATCATCCGAAATGGCTGAAATTCTTCAAGGCGCTGCGTTTTGTAGTTATTGATGAAATACATACCTACCGCGGGGTTTTAGGCTCCCACATGACCAATCTTATACGCCGGCTCAAGCGTATTGCCGCTTTTTACGGATCTTCTCCTCTTTTTATCTGCTGTTCAGCCACAATTGGTAATCCCCTGGAACTGGCCCGGAATATTATTGAAGAGGAAGCGGTGCTGATAGATAATAATGGTTCACCGGCAGGAGAACGCCATTTTATTCTCTATAATCCGCCGCTTGTTGACCCGGTCCAGGGAATCAGGCGTGGTGTGGTTCCTGAAGCGCAGCGGATCAGCTCCCGCCTGTTAAAGTCCGGAATAAAAACAATTGTTTTTGCCCGTTCCCGGGTTCGAACAGAATTGATTGCAACCTATATTCGAAAATCACTCTCAAATATTTACAACGATAATAACCGGGTCCGGGTGGCTTCCTACAGAGGCGGCTATCTACCCGGAGAGCGGCGGCGTATTGAACAGGGACTGCGAAACAATACCATCCAGGGTGTGGTATCCACCAATGCCCTGGAGCTGGGCATAGACATCGGCGGACTCGATGCCTCGATCCTGGCCGGTTTCCCAGGTTCAATTGCCTCTGCCCGGCAGCAGGCCGGACGGGCCGGACGGCGCAGCGCTCTTTCCCTTTCCATTCTGGTGGCCTCCGCATCTCCCATTGATCAGTATCTTATTCGCCACCCGGAATATTTTTTCGGCCGTTCACCGGAATCGGGCTGGGTGGATGGGGATAACATCTTCATCCTGGCTGATCAACTGAAATGCGCGGTATTTGAGCTCCCCTTCAGCCTGGAAGAGAAATTTACCGAAGGGGCGGAAGAACTGTTAAGGTACCTGGAAGAAAATGGTGTGCTGCGGTTTACCCATAACAAGTGGTTCTGGGCCGACCGCTCCTATCCGGCAGAGGGAGTATCATTGAGGAGCGCCGCCCCGGGAAACATTGTCATTGTTGATACTACCAAGGGTAAAAATGAGGTAATAGGAGAAATGGATAAACCCTCGGCAAAGATGCTGATCTTCGATGAGGCTGTTTACCTTCATCTTGGCAATCAATATATCGTGCGCAAGCTGGATTTGGAGAACCAGCGCTGTTATGTTGAGGAAACTGCGGTAAATTACTATACCGATTCTATTGTCAAGACGGATATAAAGCTGCTTCACGAGGATCAAAGAGAATCCAGGGGAGGTCTCGACCTGGTGCTTGGGGATATTCTGGTTCGTACCCAGACCGCGAAATACAAGAAGCTGAAATTTCATACTAATGAGAATGTCGGTTATGGTGATATTAATTTACCGGCAGAGGAAATGCATACGCGGACAGCGATTCTCCTGATGGCGGAAAATTCGCCTGCCGGTGAATCCCTGAATTCACTGCCGGAAGAAGAACAGGTCATTGTCCTGCAGAAACTGGGAAACCTGGTCAGGAATGTAGCGCCCGTGTTCCTGTTATGCGACCTGCGGGATATCAGGATAGCTGAACGCTTTAAGGATCCCGCTTATGGCTGCTCCTCTATCTATGTATATGACAGTTATCCCGGGGGTACCGGTCTTTCAGAGGGGCTGGTAAGGAGTATTGCCGATATACTCAACGGCTGCCGGGAGCTGGTTGAGGCTTGTTCCTGCGAGGCGGGATGCCCCTCCTGTATCGGGCCTACCGAAGGGGTATTGCACTTCAATCCCAAGCAGGGAGTAAAGGAATTCCTGGCCGGCTGGCTTTAGGTTAGGGGAGTAAGAGTATGCGTATTAAAGGTCAGGCAAGAGAAGAGCTAAAAATACCAGGCCGTTTTTTTTCACCGCAGGGGAGGCTGGCCCTGCCCGGCCTTCGTGAGGCTAAAGCTTTGGCGGCCGGTTTAAATTCCCGAAACCCTATTACCATAGCCACTGATCAACAGGAGGCGGTAAGAGCTTCCGACCTGCTGGCCGCAGTGCTCATCGATGAGATCCTCCACTATATAATTCACCTCTACTGCCGGGAGCAGGGCAGGAGTCTGCTGACTGAGGCCCTTGATCTGTTCAGCAGGCGCAATTTGCGGGTAGATTCTGTTCTGCACTCCTTTGCCCAGGAGTTTCCCGGCAGCGAAGGTTTCAGCTCCCTTAACGGATTCACCGGGGATGTCGCCAACCGGGAAATTCTTCTTGAAGATCTGCTGATGCTGGAACTTAACCGGGAGAACCCGGCATACTCCCCCTTTTATATGCTTTTTTCCGATTCAGTCACAGCTGCAAAAGAGGAGTATTCTTCGCTGATAGATAATTTGCATGGTTTTCTTGATTCGAAGGCTCCTTTCCCTCCCTTTAACCGGAAGCTGATTGAATTGCTGCGCAGTCCCGCTTTGGCTTCACCCAATTCACTTTCAGGGCAGCTTGAGTATATAGAGAATAACTGGGGAAGATTTTTAGGAAATTACCTGTTGAGGATCTTGAAGAGCCGGGATTTTATCAGGGAAGAAGATAAAATCTATTTTGCTGCAGGCGCCGGCGCTCCGGCTCCACCGGAAGTTTACCGTTTTGACAGTATAGAGGATGACCGGGAGGCATTCAGCCCGGACCGGGAGTGGATGCCCAGGCTGGTAATGATTGCCAAAAGCGTCCTGGTCTGGTTTGATCAGCTTTCTAAAAAATATCAACGCCCCATTAAACTGTTGAGTGATATTCCCGATGAGGAATTGGATATTCTATCACACTGGGGTTTCAGCGGTCTCTGGCTTATCGGCATCTGGCAGCGCAGTCCCAGCTCAAAACAGATCAAGAGACTCTGTGGAAATCCTGAGGCTGAGTCTTCAGCCTATTCCCTTTATGATTACCTGATTTCAGATGCACTGGGCGGGGAAGAAGCCCTTGACAATCTGAAGAGCAGATGTCTGCTGCGGGGCATCCGCCTGGCCTGTGACATGGTGCCGAACCATACGGGACTGGATTCCAGGTGGATGCGGGAAAACCCCGATTATTTTCTGAGCCTGGATTATTCCCCCTATCCCGCCTATTCCTTTACCGGGGTTGATCTTTGCTCTGATCCGGCCATCGGTCTTTTTATAGAGGATCACTACTTTGACCGAAGTGATGCGGCTGTAGTTTTCAAGCGCCTCGACAGGGGGTCAGGAGAGGTGCGTTATGTGTACCACGGCAATGACGGCACCAATATGCCCTGGAATGATACTGCTCAACTAAATTATTTAAACCCCGGGTTAAGGGAAGAGGTCATTCGCACTATTCTTAAGACTGCCCGCAAGTTTCCTATTATTCGTTTTGACGCAGCCATGACCCTTACCCGCAAGCATTACCAGCGGCTATGGTTTCCGGAACCGGGAAAGGGGGGAGACATACCCACCAGGGCGGAACACGGGCTTTCCGCCGCAGAGTTTGCCCGGCAGATGCCGGAGGAATTCTGGAGGGAGGTTGTTGACCGGATAAAGAGCGAACTTCCGGATACCCTGCTTTTAGCTGAAGCCTTCTGGATGATGGAGGGCTATTTCGTGCGTACCCTGGGAATGCACCGGGTCTATAACAGCGCCTTTATGCATATGCTTAAGAATGAGAAGAATAAAGATTACCGGCAGTTGATCAAAAATACCCTGGAATTTGATCCGCAAATACTCAAACGCTACGCTAATTTCATGAATAACCCTGATGAGGAAACTGCGGTAGTCCAATTCGGCAAAGGAGATAAATACTTTGGTGTATGCACCATGATGGCCACTCTGCCGGGATTGCCCCTGTTCGGCCACGGCCAGTTTGAGGGATTCTCTGAAAAATACGGTATGGAGTACAGCAAGGCATACCGGGCTGAGCAGGCCGACCGGGGATTGATTGAACATCATGAAAAAGTAATTGTGCCGCTGCTCCATAAGCGCTATCTCTTTTCCGAAGTTGAGCATTTCCGCCTCTATGACCTGGTCCAAAGCAAGGGTAAAGTAAATGAGAATGTTTTTGTCTATTCAAATTCCGCGGGCTCCGCAGGCGGAGAGAAGGCGCTGGTAATCTATAACAACTCCATGACTCACGCTTCCGGCTGGATAAAAAACTCAGCGCCCTATGCTTTGAAGGGTGAGGGGGGCAAAAGTCTTCACCGGGAAGATGTGACAGCAGCTCTGCAGATTAAGAACCGGGAAAACTATTTTTGTCTCTTCAAAGAATTGACCTGCGGTCTGGAATACCTGCGCCGGGGAAGTACTCTTTATCAGGACGGTCTGTACCTTGAGCTTGAGGGCTATGACTACCAGGTATTCTTCGATTTCAGGGAGATAGTGGATAATGAAGATAGTCACTACCTGGCTCTTGATAATTATCTAAATGGCCGCGGCGTTTTATCCATGGAACAAGCCTTGAAAGAGCTGCTCTTACGTCCTATGCTTGACCGTTTTGAAGCTATCTGCAGCCGGGAAGTTGTCAAAGATCTTTTTGACATCAAGAGATGTGAGTTATCCGCACCGGACTGCTATCTCAACGAAGTCTCGGCAAAAATCACAGCTTTTCTTGGCGCGGCCAGCTCCTGCGCGGCTGAGAGCTGCGAAGATGTGGCTGAGTGGAATGAAGTCGAGTTGGCAGGGAAAGTGCGGCGGCGTCTCCAGGCTCTACTTATACTCGCAGGTTCAGCCCTGCCGCCCTATATGGAAAGGAGTTTTAGCTTTCTAGGGCAGGAAGTTCCAGGTCTTGAGCAATTGTTTACCTTCCGGTACTGTTGGCTAATAGTAGCGAGCCTGGCAGAGCTCTTCACGCATGAGGACTTTTCTGCATACGGTCGCAGTATAATTGATGAATACCTGTTGGCGCCGGTTTTGACCCCGCTGCTTAATCAGGTTACAGATGATGACCAGCGATTGCCGCAGCTTTTACTGTTATTAAAAATTCTTATCCGTCACCAAGCGTGGTGCAGAAATAAGCCGCCCGACCTGCTGCGGGTATTTGAAGATCCTGAAGTGCAGGAATTCCTGCAGGTTAACCGCTATCAGAATACCCTCTGGTGCAAGAAGGAGTCGCTTAAGAGCCTTATTGCCTGGCTTGGTATTATCTCTCTCCGGTGGGAGCCGGGCCCGGGAAATGATGAATTGCTGGAAAAATACCTTGAAGCTGCGGAAAAGAATGGCTACCGCTTCCAGGAATTATTGGACATGATGGATGAACAGCGATCTCTTCGCTCTTAAGCGGCGTCTTAAATACGCCGCGTTTACCGGCAAAAGCCGAGAAAAAAAAGGGATAGAAGCGAAAGTCCCGGTAGTCTTCCTCCTCTCCCAGGGTTTTGAAAGGGCAGGGGAATTTACATTTTTTCGTCGAAAAGTGATTGAAGAGCACGTTTTTCTGCAGACTCCCGCAAGGCTGATACCCGGATTATACACACCCGGGGAGCTGCTTTTTTTTGACCTGGAAACTACCGGGCTTTCAGGAGGCGCGGGTAACTACTTTTTCCTCATAGGCCTCGGTTTTCTGGAGGGCTCGTCGCTGATTGTTGAGCAAATCTTTTTAGCTGATTACCCGGGGGAGGCCGAGTACCTGGACTATATCCGTGAACGGCTGAAAAGGGGAAGGGTCTTTGTATCTTATAATGGCAAGAGTTTTGACAGTCATCTGTTGAGAATGCGTTTCCAGATGAATGGCCGCGAATATAATATAGCCGAACAGATCGATCTTCTCTATTGGGCAAGGCGGTTATGGAAAAAAACTCTCCCTGATTGCTCATTAAAGAGTGTAGAAGCGGGAGTGCTGGCCATTAATAGAGAAGATGATGTTCCGGGCTATGAGATACCGGATATATATTTCTCCTTTCTAAAGGCCGGAGATACAGGGCCTCTGCCCCGGGTTTTTGAACATAATCTGCAGGATATTATTTCCCTGGTTAAACTCTACATTCTGGTTGAGGATATTCTTTCGGGGCGCCAATTTCCGCCTGTTACCGACAGCAGAGCCCTGGGTTGCTGGTTATTGAAAGAGAATGATCCTGCAGGAGTCAGTGTTCTGAAGCGTGGTTTTGCCGGCGGCGATGCCGGCTCAGGAGAAGCCTTAGGCCTCTATTATAAAAGGGCGGGGCATTGGCCATTGGCATTACCACTGTGGCGGGAACTGGTCGAAAGTTACCGGAGCATCGCCGCTGCGGTTGAGCTGGCCAAGTATTATGAGCACCGGGAAAAAGAGCCGGAAAAGGCACATTACTGGCTGGACAAGGTTTTTACCTGGGATCTGCCTCTTTCACCATTACTGCGCAGCGAGCTTCTTAAAAGACGGGAACGGCTTAAAAGAAAAGTATTAAAAGAAAATATTGACACCCGGTAGGTTCTACTGACAGGGTGGTTCACCGTGGACTCTGCGCCGGGTTACGTCCCATACTTTTTGTGATCATCTTTTTTTTAAACTTGTGCCAAAACAACGGAAATCTATCATTTTACCATAAAACACCTGGATACATGGAATTCCCTTTAACAGCTTAAAAATAGAAGTTATACACCTTGCTTATGTTTCCATCAGAAATAAAATCAGAAATCCAGTTGGTCCATTGGGCTGGTCACACCCAATTTGTTACAGCGAGCGATATGAGTGTAGATCATTGTTGTGGAGACATTAGAATGTCCAAGTAGTTCCTGGATAGTCCGGATATCATATCCGTTTTCAACAAGATGTGTTGCAAAACTATGCCGTAATGTATGGACACTAGCGTTTTTTGCTATTCCAGATGCTCTTAAGGTTGTTTTGAAGGATTTTTGTAAAGAGCCTGTAAATATATGGTGCCTCCGGGCTATACCACTTCTTGGATCAATGGAGATTTTAGCCGATGGAAAGACCCAGAACCATACCCATTCTTTGCCCGCATTGGGGTATTTTCTCTCAAGAGCCCTGGGTAGTTCCACACCGGGACGATCTTCAAATACGAAGTCTCAAGCATTCAGAAAGCCTGAGACCGCCGCCGTAGATTATTTCCGTCATGAGCCTGTATGGATTTCCCATTCGCTTGATGATTTCAGAAACCTCTCTCTGCGACAAAACCAGGGGTAAACGTCTCTGTACTTTGGATCTGACAACAGAATCCAGGTTATGTATCTGCTTATCTAGAATGTGACGAAAAAGAAATAGAATGGCATTGAATTTCTTGACCCAATAGATATAGGAACGTTCTGTTTTTAGTGCTTTATTCTGGAATTTCATTTCTTTTTTCATGTTCAGAATGGCATTTTTCCATGCAGAATTGTCAAGCTTTGAACTTCTCATTTTGGATTCACAATTTTTACGCATAAATGAAAGGTAAATTGTAACAGCCTTATCAGCTTGTTCTACCTGCCAGGCAGGATATTTACTATAGAGGTCTTTCAGGAATTTATCCTGGGTATTGTCTGAAAACCTGTTTTTACCTGTTAATTCAATATACTGCCTTATCCATCTCAGGTAGTGGGGTATTTTATGCGGGCTTACTTTGCGAGCTTACTTTAAATTTTTTTGCTATAAGGGTTATCAGTTTTTCCTCGACAGTTTTCTCCATATGTATATCTAATTCTCCCTTATACATAGTCTTCTATGTATCTATAAGAGGAAATGGTGAACAATGCTTTTAAATTTAACAAAAAGATTTGAAAAGTTATGTATCCACTGTTAAAATATATCAATATATAACCAATTCGGGTTATATAATATGTTAGTGCGCCAAGCTAAGCTTGGTGCTTCTTATAAAGTGGAAGTCTTTATTGGGTAAGGTCGAACCAACCACCCATATCGAGTGTTGCGGTCATTGAGGATGTCGAATTACGGCAGAACGATATAGCCGAAGCGTACACAGGCGAAGTGCCCGTAGGGTAGAACTCTATAGGCCGCAAGGAAGGCCGTACTTCCTTAGGTGCTGGTACAGCCCCGTGAT
>JAUVWI010000037.1 GCA_030604195.1 Spirochaetales bacterium | reverse complement strand
ATACACCACCCAAGAGAGGATAGGAGGAAACCATGGATCAGGAATATTTCGATAAATTGGCTCAGACCGTAATAGACGGTGATTCAGAAGAATGTGTTCGCCTGGTGAAAGACGGAATCCAGCAGCGAATGAATCCGTTGGATGCCATTGAAAAAGGATTGGCCAGGGGCATCATGAAGGTGGGCGATGATTTCGGCACCGGGGTCGTGTTTCTTCCCGAACTGATCATGGCTGCCGACGTGATGAAGAAAGGCACCGAGCTGCTCGATGAACAGATTGCCTTATCGGGTCTCAAAAGGCAGGCGTTGGGAAAGATGGTGATCGGTACGGTAAAAGGGGATATCCACGACATCGGCAAGTCGGTAGTGGCTTCGGTGCTGCAGGCCAACGGATTCGATGTTAACGATATCGGTATCGATGTGGCGGTGGAAGATTTCATCAGCACCGTGAAGGAAACCAAGGCCAACGTATTGGGCATGTCCGCCCTGCTCACCTTACCCCTCCAGGTGATGGGCGAGGTTATCAACGCTATGAAGAACCAGGGATTGCGGGAAGAGGTTAAGGTGATCGTCGGGGGCTGCCCGGTGACTGAGGAGTTTGCCGATGAGATCGGGGCGGATGCTGTTGGCTTTGACGCCTCAGATGCTGTCAAGAAAGTCCGCCGCCTGTTGGGGCATGACTGAACCTTGCCCGACAGCCCGTTCCGACAGCCCGTTACATTTGAACGCAGCCGCTACAGCGCTTTGAAGGCATCCTCGATTTTCTGCAGCCCTTCATCCACGTCCTTTTCGGTTATTCCCACCGATATAAAGGTTTCTTCATAGGGAGATGGTGCGCAGAAGAAGAGCCCGTTAGCCAGGAGGTGCATCCACCATTTGTGCCAGGCGCCTCTGTCCATCCCCAGGGTTTGCCTGTAGTTGGTGGGGACTTTCTCCTGGAAAAAAACAGTCCGCATGCCCCCCATCCCGGTCACTACTGCCGGTATGCCGTGACGTTTGATAGACTCCTCGATACCTTTGGTGAGTTTCTCGCCCATTTGATTCATCTGCGTGTAGGCCTGGTCGGTCATGACCTTGGTCAAGCAGGCCAGACTGGCTGCAACGGATATGGGATTGCCGTTGTAAGTGCCGTAGTGCATCATATCTCCCAGGGGGCACAGCAAGTCCCAAAGCTCCTCGGTGGCGCCGAAAGCCGCTATGGGCATACCTCCACCCATGGCTTTGGACAGGCAGATCACATCCGGAGTAACACCGCTTACTTCGACACCCCCACCTGGGGCCAGGCGGACGCCCACCTTGACTTCATCAAAGATAAGCACAACGTTATGGCGCTTGGTGATTTCACGGACCGCCTGCAGGTAGCCTTTGGCCGGCAGACACATGCCGAAGTTGGCAACGATAGGCTCCATAATGACCCCTGCCACCTCACCGAGATGGCGGTTGAGACACTGCTCCAAGGCATCAGCATCGTTCCAGGGAACCACGAGGGTATTTTTCACCGTGTCGGGCATCTTTATTGCCTCGCTCCTGGCAGCAGTCATGTCCTCAGGAGACTCGGCCATCTTTGCACCGGCCGCAGTGCTCTCCAATGACATCTATAAACCACTGTACGAAAAATCAAAGGGTGCAGCGCTCTCAGATAAGGGGCTGCTCGGTGCAACCAGGGTCTCCATCCTGGTGGTCGCAGCAATTGCCCTGCTCATCGGCTTTTTCTATGACAACATGTATGATCTGCTTATAATTGCCTTCCAGATGCTCTTTCACGTGCTCTTCTTCCCACTGGTGCTTGGTGTATATTGGAAAAGGGCAACTGCTCCGGGCGCTGTAGCCGCAATGGCTGTGGGGCTGGTCACCTCCCTGGGCTGGATGGTGATTGCCGGCTCCATGTTTACCGAACCGGAATGGCTCTGGGCTTTAGGCCCCGGCACCCTGGGCGGTATCGTGATGGTTGTCGTGTCTCTTCTAACCCAGAAAAGCCATCCGCCCCAACCCCTGGTCACCACGGAAGGTAAAGTGCTAAAATGGCCGGAACTTGCCGGTACAAAGTAAGGTATATTTTTGTGGGAGGTTGAAGGTTATGCATAGTGTTACCGGAAAGATGGTTATAGTTGATGTAAAAACCAGTAAACATGAGGTCAGGTATATACCCGAGAAGCTCTACAGGGAGTTTCTCGGAGGCTATGGTCTGGGCAGCGCCCTGCTTATGGAGCACATGGATCCGGCAGCGGACCCTCTGGGACCGGGCAATATTCTGGGTTTTGCTTCAGGCTATCTTACCGGCACCGGTGCATACATCGCCTCCCGTTTTATGGTCTTCGGAAAATCCCCATCCACTAAAGGATGGGGAGATTCCAACTGCGGCGCTCATTTCGGCAGGAAGATGAAACAGGCAGGATTTGATGTAATTCTTCTAACCGGGCTATCAGAAAAACCGGTTTACCTCCTGATTGATCAGGGAAAGGCAGAGCTCCTGGATGCATCCTTTCTCTGGGGAAAAGACACCTACCAGACAGAAGATCTGTTAATTGAGAAACATGGCAAAGAGTGCTCAGTGGTTTGCATTGGACCCGCCGGAGAGAGGATGGCAGCAATCGCCGGTATCTCCACTGAAAAGGGAAGATTTGCCGCCCGTTCCGCTCTGGGCGCGGTAATGGGCTCCAAAAAGGTCAAGGCAATTGTGGTGAAGGGGAGTATTCCCATTACCCTGGGTGATCCTGAGCGGATGAAGGCCTTGAGGAAAAAGCATCTGCCTGCATTCAAAGAGGGATTCGCCAGGGAACTCGGTAAATTCGGTACTCCTCTATTTTACCAGGATGGAATCGAGCTTGGTGATACACCCTTTAAGAACTGGTCATCATCAATCGAGGAGTGGCAAAGCAAGGGCAACAACGAAGCGGAACGTTTACTGGGTTATCAGAAAAAGAGATACGCCTGTGACGGCTGTCCCATAGCCTGCGGCGGCCATGTAAAAATAGACAAAGGGCCCTTTAAGACTGAAAGCGATGTTCACAAGGTTGAGTATGAGACCATGGGTGTCTTTGGAGCCAACCTGTTAAATGAAAACCTCGAAGCCCTGATCAAAATAAATGACATCTGCAACCGCTACGGAATAGATACTATCAGTACCGGCGGCCTCTGCTCCTATGCCTTTGAGTGTTACCAGAATGGTTACATCACTAAAAAAGATACCGACGGCCTTGAGCTTAGCTGGGGCAATGGAGCTGCTATTGTGGCCCTGGTGGAAAAGATAGCAAAAGCGGAGGGAATCGGAGCTGTACTGTCAAAAGGATTTGAAGAGGCGGTAAAGGTATTCGGTCCGGAAACTGCTGAATTTGTCATGGCCGTGCGTAATGAGGGGCTGCCCGCTCACGACCCGCGCTGGAGTAAAGATCTGGCCCTGACCTACTATTTTGACGCGACCCCTGCCCGCCATACCCAGGGCTGCACAACCTTTCCGGTAGCCGGCTACGAGATGGCTGAGGGAGAGGAAGCGGCCGTGCAGGCAAAGGGCCACCATGATAATGTAAACTGGTACCATGTGCTGAGCTCAAGCGGCCTCTGCATATTCGGCTTCAGCGTACTGGATTACAAAACACTTCCTGATTTCCTGGAAGCTGCAGACGGATCGAAGTGGACCATGGCTGAGCTTGAGAAAATCGGTCACCGGATTGCCGTGCTGCGCCATATTTTTAACCTGAAGGCGGGCATAAATCCGAAGGATTTCAAATTTCCAGCCAGGGTACTGGGCAATCCTCCCCTGCAAAGCGGTGAAACCAAAGGTGTCTCCATTGATCTGGAAGCAATGCTCAAAGCTTATCTGAAAGAGGCGGGATTTGACACTGAAACCGCCATACCCGGAAAAGAGGTACTGGCAGAGCTGGGTTTAAGTAAGTACTTTTAGCCCACACCTTTGATCACATTGCTCACCGGGGGTGCACCAGGCCCAGGAATTTTACCTCAGATAGGATCGTTATAGCCACAGAATGCAGAAAAAATTCGGTTGACTTTTATTAAAAAAAAGGGTATTTTTATCTGTAACTTTTAGTTGCGGGCTTGCTGAAGTTAACCAAGTAAAAAAAAGAAGCCCGATCGTTCTGACTTTGCATATTATACCGGAAGGACTAACCGACCAGAGAGTGGTGTTCGATGTAAATCCTACCATGTTCTGCATCTGCAACGGTGAGTATCAAAGGGCGATGATAATACTCTCTAGGAGGAGAACATGAACAAAAAACTTTACGTAGGGGGACTTCCCTACTCTGTAACCGATGAACAACTCAGTGAGCTTTTCTCAAACCACGGTACAGTTGAATCAACCAAAGTAATTACCGACAGATATACCGACAGCTCACGCGGTTTCGGTTTTGTAGAGATGAGCACTCAGCAGGAAGCTGAAAGCGCCATCGAAGCTCTGAACAACACTGAGCTGGGAGGACGCACCTTAACTGTAAACATGGCCAAACCACGCGAAGAACGTCCCCGCGGCGGTAGAGGCGGCGGCGGCGGCGGCGGCGGTTACAGAGACCGCTAGGCAGTCGCAACATTTAGAGATATAATTATCAACAGGGGTTTTAGTCGGTTCACCCCTGTTTTTTATTTGTGGGGGCGTACCGCCTCAATCACTTCTTAACGCTGAAAACAGTGGTAATCACTGTCCTGATAGCCTCAAACCCCTCCTGTTTTAAATCCTTTCGGGGCACAATCACCGGCAGCTGATGTTTTTTCACCCGGACCCTGGCCGGAGCAGGGGGCGCCTTGTCGCCATCCATCTGCAAATTTACCCTGCCCCGGGAATCTATCAGGATATCCCTGCTCCGGTAACAGGCGACATCATCCATGCCCTTCGCTATATGGAGCAATACCCCCATTAACAAGCGAAAGGTATCGAGAATAGAGCTTTTTTTGAAAAGAATAATATCCAGCCAGCCGTCATCAATCGAGGCCCGTTCATCGAGCCGCAAGGATCCGCCGTAAAAACGGGAATTGGAAATTATCAGCTGATAACCTCTATCTTTAATTCCCTGATCATTGAGAACAATCCTGACCCGGCGGGAACGGTAGGTAAAGGCAGCCCACAGGGCGGAGATAACGTAGGCAACTTTGCCTAAATAACGTTTGGTTCTCAGATCCACGTTATGAACTGCTAAAGCATCTATACCGGCGGAGACCATTAGCAGGAAGGGTTCGCCATTCAGGTAGCCGACATCAATATTCTTTAAACAACCTTTAACCAGATTGTCAGCCGCAATAACCGGGTTAAAGGAAATGCCCAGGTCTAAAGCTAAAACATTAACGGTTCCGAAGGGGATAATACCTATGGGAATGGGATTTTCAGCCATGCCCTTGATTACCTCTCTGATAGTACCGTCACCACCGAAAATAGTAATAAAATCAACCTGGTTTGCATATTTTGCAGTTAGAATTGCGGCATGGCCTGAGTAACGGGTATAGCAAATACGAAAGGCAATATTCCCCTTTTCCAATACCCTTATTACCTGTGGCAGGTAGAGATCCAGGAATATCCGTTTTCCAGCTTTGCGGTTAATTATAATTATGGTTTTCACAAGAGGATATTTAATGCTGATCCCACCAGGAATACCGTAATAAGCATTACACCCAGGGACTTGAGACCATCCTTTAAACCCAACTCACGGAATAATACCACAAAGGTAGCGATGCAGGGAAAGAATATGGAAAGCAGCACACTGCCGGTAATTAACTGCCTGGTGGTGAGTGCAAGGGGGGCAAACATGCCTATGGCCACATCCTTGCGCAGAATTCCCAAAAGCAAAGGTACAATCGCTTCTCTGGGCATACCCCACATCCTGGTAACCACCGGCTCGGCAAAGCGGGCAAGATATTCAAATAATTTGAATTGATAGAGAATATTGACAACCAGTATGGCTCCGATAATAATCGGCAAAGCCTCTCTAAGAAAGCCGGAGATACGCATCCACATTTTTGCAACAAGCGTACGCAGTAAAGGAAGCCTGTAGGGTGGGATCTCTATTAGAAGCTCAGGTCTCAATCCTTTAGCTGTAAAGCGTAAAATAATCCCTATTAGAAACCAGACAATGAAGAGGGTCCCATACACTGCAATCAACGGCCAGATACCGCGATTACCTACCATCCCTATAATCATGGCCTGAAGAGCGGCGCAGGGCACGGCTATGGAGATCAAGGTGGCCGTAATAAAGCGCTGGGTCCGGGTTTCCAGAATGCGAGTTGCCATAATGCCCGGCACATTGCAGCCCAGTCCCAGAAGAGTGGGGATTATAGCATAGCCATGCAAGCCAATGCGGTGCATGATATTATCCAGAAATACCGCCAGGCGCGGCAGGTAACCGCTGTCCTCCAGCAGTGAAAGCACAAAGTAAAAGCTGAAAAGATAGGGAAGCACCGCCCCCAAAGGAATGAAGATACCTGAGCTAAGCATGCCAAAAGACTGCATAAAGTCTATCCGGCCATCGATCAGGGTGCCAATGAGCAGTTTATGCATAAAGCTGCCCTCACCTAAAAGCATTGAGAGTTTCATGAGTAAAGGCTCAACCGCCCAGCTAAAAAAAAGCTCAGTGCCGAAAGGGAGTTCTATCCAGGGCTCGCCGATAATTCCTATTCCCCCGCCTATAAGGAACTCACCGAGCAGGCGGATCAGGGAAAAGGATAGAGCAAGCACCACTATAGCAAAGAGACCGCCCCACACCGGATGTACACTTAAATCTTCCAGCCGCTCACCCAAGCTGTGATGATGGTGTACCAGGGTTTGTGCTTCCTCGACAATTTCTCCTATTCTCTGCCACATCCTGTCTCTGTCGAGGTGGGTGTGCTCCGTTACTGGTTTTTGCAGATAATCATGCTGAATATGCGGATGATGGCCGGGATGCTGAGACTCATCCATCTCCCCTTCCGGGACCAAAGGCAGGGCAAACAGGGAAGCGATTAACTTGTTCACTCCCTCCCCGGTTCTGGCAACAATAGGAATAACCGGAACCCCAAGCTTCCCGGCCAGCTTACCTGCATCGATCCTGATGCCTCTGTGGCGCGCCTCATCGCTCATGTTCAAAGCCACTACCATGGTTTTTTTCTGCGCTATAAGCTCCAGGGTCAGGGGAAGATGGCGCTCCAAATGGGTGGTGTCAACAACATTTATAATCCGCCCGGCATCGTCAATCAGGTCAACAGCCACCCGGGCGGCTTCATCCAGAGGCTCTAAAGAATAGGTCCCCGGCGCATCTACAACCTGATAATAGGCGCCGGTAAAGCGCATTTTACCTTTGGTATAGGATACGGTTGTGCCTGAATAATTGGAGGCTATGGTGCGTATCCCGGTAATCCGGGAGAATAGCACGCTTTTACCCACATTAGGCTGCCCGACAAGAAGGATATCACTGATCAAATGCTTCCTTGCTTTTGTTGAAGCGCTCTTATCAACTTTTCGATTTCTCTCCGCCACTCTCAATTCTCCTCACAGCTTACCACAATATGGCGGGCCATGCCCCGTCCAATAGCAACCTGGGCGCGGTTTACCAGGACGATTACCGGGCCGCCCCAGCCTAAAGCGGAAAGTTTCCGCACTACCTGCCCTTCCGCCAATCCCAGGGAGCGCAGGCGCGCCTGGAGACCTCTTCCCCCACGCAGGGCAATAATTGTCCCCTGCTCCTGAGGCCCAAGATCAGAAATCAGCTTATTCATTCCTTAGATCCTTGTTTAAGGTTTTTTTCTCTCTACTTCGCTCCTGCAGATCTTGCAAACACCTTGCAATACAGTGTTCACAATCTTCCGGAGATTCCGGATTTTCACAAAAGTAGCCAACCCCATCGATCCATTTAACACCAGCCCTGGGACATGATTCGATAAACTCTACGAATAGGGTCAGCCGCTGCAAAATATCACTGGAGATTTCATGTTCCATCTTACAGGCGCTCTCTTCGGCACTCTCAATATCCAAACCCAATACTTTCACAAAGAACTCCTGCAGCACCGTATGCCGGTGAAAAACATCCCTGGCAATTTTTTCACCCTTCGGAGTCAGAGTGACTATGTCGTATGGCGTATAATTTATAAGCCTTTTCTCAGATAGTGAATGCAGGGCGCCGGTAACCGATGAGCTGTTCACGCCCATTCGTTGAGAGATATCCTTTGCCCGGGCAGCATGTTTTATCCGCACTATGCGGTAAATAGCTTCAAGGTAATCTTCCAGACTGGCGCTTAGAGTTTTAGAGATCATTTTCGGCTCCCCTAACATATTACGCCATAACGAAAAGAGTGTCAACTACAATTATAATAATTTCAGGGAATAATGTTCAGGCTGCCGAGCAGAAGAAACAAACCGATAAAGAAAACGAGCAGAGAACCGGAAAGCCTCAAGCCAAACTGCAAAATCCATGCCGCCTTGCTGTTTGCCGGTACTATACGGGTAAGGCCCTGCCGCGTAAGAATTGCTAAACTTGCCACAGCGGAAATGGTTACAGCCATACCGGCCGCCATTACCAGGGTCAGTAGAACTCCAATGGCAAGGATCCCCATTGAGAGCGAAAAAAGCAGGATTAATACAGCTCCCGGGCAGGGCACGATTCCTACAGCCAGGGCTACGGAAAATATGTTCTTATTTTCTCGATTTTCATTATCGTCGTTTTTATTGATAGGAAATCGTGGTCCCCGGCTTTTATATATGCTTGTAACCACCAGGTAAATACCGATCAGCATGATAAGCGCAAAGCTGACTACCCTTATTATACGGCTGATATTCTCCAGGGAAGAAAGATATGAACCGCGGATAATCAAGTATATTATCAGAACCAGGGTAATTGCCGAGCCCGCATGTAAGATGGCAATGAGGCTACCCATGGCCAGGCCTTTAACAAGAGTGACCTGCCTGCTTAAGAAATAGGATGTGGCAATAAACTTTCCATGACCCGGGCCAAGTGCATGTATCATCCCATATATAAAGGATATTCCGATCAGAAGAAAAAGAACGCTCAGGTCATTATCTTCCCTGGTCATTTCAGTTAAGCGCGACATCTTTTCATGAAGGTCTCGCTGAATATCATTCAACTTAACCATGAACCTTTGAAAAAAACCAGGGTATTTCAACGGCTGTACAGACCGCTTCTCTTTCGGGCCGGAATCCAGAAAAGGGTTACCCTGGGTAAATCCGCAGTAAATACCCAACAGGAACAACAATAAGAGGGCAAGTATTGCTTTTTTAATCATTTCTTTTTCCTGAAGCGCAGACAAATTTCTGTCGGTATAATCTGTCCGCCCCAGTAAGCTCTCTTTTTATTTTCAGCCAGTGTATAGCTGTATTCGAATAAATTCCCATTTTCAATACGCACTGCTTCTTCCGGATCAAATATAATATCAGTAAAATAGGTTTCGTCATACACCGCTGCTGTGACCATTTTATATTCTGTTATGCCCTGCACATGGCAGGGAACGAAAAATTTGTAGATAACCCTCTTGTCGCTGATAGCAACAGAAAAATCTGTGACATACTGAACCCGGAACATAGAGCCGTTAACGGTGATTAAACAGAAGTAATCAAAGTTGCTTAGATTTGAGAATGCCCCTTCCCTGACAGCTTCTATTTCCCTCTTGCTGAAAATTCCATCGCCGTTAAAATCAAAATCATGGATAATTGAAGCACTGAATACCTTATCAAAAATCCAACCAAGGTTAAATCCTGCTAAACCTTTCTCGTCAAAAACAATGGTAACCCTGTTGTCAATAAAGATATGGGGATGCCCCTGCAGGAATGATGGAATAAAAAGCAGCAGAAGGCATAGTAATGATATTTTATTGAAAGTGATTACTCTAAATCCAAATCGGCGCACTCTTCATACCTCTCCTATCTTATCGCCTCAGTATATCAAAGCCTTGAGAGTATGAGAATATGCTCATCTTCCCTACCATAGGGGTACCGCCATATCAGATGTTCGCCCTGGCTCGCTTTGCTCACCATGCTCACCTTGACTCTTGCGGATTATTTGCATAACCTGCTGTTATGAATGAAACTGATATCCTGGAAGAGGAATTACAACACTATAGAAAAGAAAAAGAAAAGGTTCGGAAAATAATTGGACAGATAGGCGGCTCCACCTCAAAAAAATATGATCGCCGGGTGAATATTATCTTTCTTGTCATTGTAATATCTTTATTTCTCTTTGATGTACTGCGGGAGCTTCTGCATCTGCAGATAAGCGGCTATACCTCCAACCTGGCCATAGAGTTTGCACTGCTGCTGGTTTCAATAAAGATAATCTGGATGATCAACAAGCAGAGTAAAATTGACCACTTCCAGTTCTGGGTGCTCAACTCCATCGAGTTCCAGATCAATAATATTGCCAAGAGAATGAGGGAGCTGGAAAAGAGCTTTATTTCCCCTCAACAGGAAGCCCGCCGGGAGAGTTTAGCGGCAGCCAGGGGCAGCTCCGGCCACTCTTAACCAAGAGTCCGCAGCCCGGCAGCCGTTACAGAGCTGCTCCCTCCAACGAGAGCAGGAATCTTTTCTTTTCAACACCGCCGCTGTATCCGCCCAGCTTACCACCGGCGGCTGTAACCCGGTGGCAGGGAATAACAATGGGCAATGGATTAGCTGCCATGGCATTACCTACTGCCCGGGAAGCCCGGGGTTTCCCGATTTCCGCGGCTAAAGCGCTGTAGATTACGGTCTGGCCGTAGGGAACCTGTAATAGCGCCTGCCACACAGCCCTCTGAAAGGGACTTCCCGCCAATTTCAGCTCAACCTCAAATTCACGTCGGCTGCCGGCAAAATACTCGACCAGTTCCTGCTTAAGTTGATCGCTCTTTCCACCTGCGGGAAGCACTCTACACCCCCGGTAATGGGGGTAATCAGCCTGATCAACCGCCGAACCGGGATTGCTATATTCCACGGCCAAAGCTCTACCATGATCATCCACAACCAGGCCCAGGGTGCCCAGTGGTGAATCCAAAATTTCATAATAAACTATACTTTCTTCCATATCAGTATAGATACTCCAGAGCTGAAGAAATGGGAATACGCCAACACCGCTATATCACTTCTTTTATTGCTTTTTTTCAAGGAAAAGCTCTATAATTAACCGGTTAAACAAATCTGATTCTCACTGCTTATATGGAGGGGTTAACATGGAACTGAAAGAGGCAATAGTAAATAGAAGGACTGTTCGCAAATTTAATGATTACCAGGTAACCGACCAGGAGCTAAGAGAGCTGGTTACCTCTGCCGGCTGGGCACCCTCCTGGTCGAACACTCAATCCTGGATGTTTATTGTGCTGCGGGACAGGGAGCTCATAGCAGAGGTTACCGATACCTACAGTGAAAATAACCCGGCCCGGAATTGCTCTGTTCAGGCCTCGGCTGTAATCATAGCCTGCGCCAGGAGCAAACTGGCCGGCTTCAGGAATGGGGTTCAAACCACCAAATACGCTCACTGGTACCTCTTCGACCTTGGCCTGGCTGTACAGAATCTCTGCCTGCAGGCCCATGAACTGGGCATAGCCAGTGTAATTGTCGGCAGTCTCGACCATGACCGCTGCCGGAAAATACTGGATATTCCCGAAGAATACGAAGTAGTAGTGACTGTACCACTGGGCAGGGCAGCCGCGGCCCCACCCCAGCCGCCGCCGAGGAAGGAGTTAACGAGCTTCGTTTTTCTCAATAGATTCAACAACCCCTTTTTTTAAAAGAGGACAGGATATAACCTTTGATCTTGCCGTAACTTTTCGAACTTTTTCACCAGGCAGTAGTAAGCCAGGTTAGTGCCTGCAGCAGGAGAAATCGATAGTAACCTGGTCGCGATTATCAGGGTTGATGGCATAAGGGAGGCAAAGATGTATTTATATTTAATCCAGCATGCTCAGGCAAAATTAAAGGAGGAAGATCCACAGCGCGGCATCACTCAAAAGGGTGAGAGGGTAACAGAGCAGATGGCGGATTATTTCAAGCGGCTTAAACCACGAATCCGGGATATCTGGCACAGCGGTAAACTGCGAGCCAGGCAGACAGCGGATATCATGGCGAGCAGTATCGGGCTGAAGGAAAAACTGATAGAGAAGGCTGAGCTTGCACCAATGGATGATGTTTTAAAGATTAAAGAACAACTCACGGCAGTTGAGGACAATTTAATGATTGTCGGCCATTTACCCCACCTGTCAAGGCTTTCTTCCCTGCTTCTGTCCGGAAATCAGGAGGCAGGATTAATTCGCTTCATCAACTCTGCTATTGTATGCCTTGAGCGAGAGGACCGGCAGTGGCAGTTGGCCTGGATGGTTGTGCCGGATAATGTGATCATGAAGTGATTGAAAATTGTCGCCCGTTTGTCAGGAAAGAACTTCCAGGGCGGCTTTCAGGTTATCCTCAACAAACCTCCTGCGGGATGGCTCCACCTTATGCTCCCCCGGATTCCACTCGGAGAACCAGTAGCCAATGCGGCCGTCGGAATTATGGGATAGGAGCAGATGCTCCCAGGCCCTTTCCACCTCTTCGGAACCGGGATTATTCTTTTCCGCCTCAAGCAGTTTGTCCCTGACCTTTAGGGTAAGCTCCCACAGCTCTTTAGCCGCTCCTTCGGTAAAGGTCTCTATCCTGGTATTGCCCAGATGATCTTGCAGCTCAATCCTGCCGATCGCTCTATTTTCAGCTATAAATTGGCCGATGGTTACCGGGCGCACCCGGTCCATGGAGGCAAGACCCTCCATGAACTCATTTATCACCCTCTCAGTCCCTGAAAAACCGGAGTTGAAGCGGTCGATAAACACGGTTTCGGCGTCTCTTTTGAAGAGCAGTAAACCATCGGGATGGTCATCGGCGAATCTCTTCACCCCGTCGAGCACCTTATCTACAGCAAGCTCCCCCTTCATCATCAATTTAAAAAACCGCTCCGGGGTTTGCGGAAGCTGATACGCCGCCGGGATAACCGTAACCTCTGAATCACCTACCCCTGCCGTATAAGGGAAATATAGCTTATCCTCTTTCATATCGGGAAGGGCTTTTTTTAGCAGGCCGGCCAGGATAATAATCCACTTGATTCCCTGGCTTGCCAGGGCCGCGGCCATCTCCCGGCTGTAGGCCAGTTCAGGGGGCAGAAAGCCTTCTGGACTAACACCGAAAACCCGGCGGTCGATCTCCAGTCCTTTTTTGATCTGTCTGAAGAATTCCTCGGTATGCAGAAGCTGCGGTATGGGATGGGTATAGGTATAGGTTCCAAGCTCAAAGCTCTCACCCAGATGACTCTTAATGGTTTCAATAAGCCCGGGATCGATTTCCAGTATATTGTTGGTGGAATAACCCGATAAAAAAAGATCGGCTTTTATTCCGTGATCGAGCAGGGTGCGGATTAAAGGCAGATACCCCTCCCGCACTATTACATCCTCACCCCCTACCTCGATCTCACAGCGCTGGATATTAAAATTGAAAGCAAAAGCAACATTTATCATGGACTGAAGGTAGCACAGAATCGACTTATCGGGAAGGTGCCAGGCGCATAAAATTTGCGGCTGATCGCCTTATTCCATTTTTCCTTGACAATTACAACCGGTGAAATTATAATATTTTAAAGATTCTTAAGGAGGTTTATATGAAAAGATTGACTTTTGTTCTCTGTCTGCTTCTTATTACCATTTCCTTTTCCTTTGCCGCAGGGCAGGTGGAAACGGAAAAAGCTGAGCTGCGCTATATGATGTGGGACCCGCAAATTATAGAAAAAGAGCAGGCTCTGGCCGATAAATTCACCCAGGAACATCCCGATATATCTATCAACGTAGAGGCCGCTGCCTTTGGTCAGTTCTGGGAAAAAATGCAGGCCATGGCCGCAGGTAAGAACCTGCCCGATGTATTCTGGATGAGCTCCGGCTATGTCAAGGATTATGCCAAAATGGGTGCTATCCTTGACATTGACGACCGGGTAAACAAACTTGACCAGAGCAAGTACTTTCCCAGCGCCTTTAATGTGCTGCGGGCGCCTAATTTTGCGGGTAAGATGTATGCCTTTCCCTGGGCAGTAGTAAATTGTATTTCCTACTACAACATCCGCCTCTTTGATGAAGCCGGCCTGGCCTATCCCACTGACAACTGGACCTGGGAAGATATGAGAAAACTTGCCCTGAAGCTTACCAAGGATACGGATGGTGATGGCGCAGCCGACCAATGGGGTTATTCTATGTGGGGCAGGTACACCCACCTCTATCCCTATGTTTTTAACAATGACGAGAACCTCACCGATGATAATTTCACCACCCTGACCGTTACCTCACCAAAAGGCAGAGAGGCCATGAAGTTCCTTGTCGACCTGATTGTTAAAGACAAGGCTGCGGCCACACCGGCACAGACCAAGGGCATCAGCAAACCCTTCTCAACAGGCAAATTTGCCATGACCACTGAAGGAAGCTGGCGCATAGATACCTACCGCAGCGGACTTAAAGATCCCTTCGGCATCGTCCAGGTTCCCCTTGGCCCCAAATCAGGAGGCAAACGTGTTGTTTACGGCTGGGCCGATGCCATGTCCATTTCCGCGTTTACCAAGCATGCCGATGCAGCCTGGGAGTGGATGATGTACATGACCGGACCGGGCAGACCCGTTGATTCCATCCTCGGCGGCAAGGTGCCCATCTGGAAAGCTGCGGCCCTCTCCGACACCTGGCTGGAAGCGGATAAGCTGCCGGCCAATAAGAAACTGGTGCTGGAAGCTTTGGAGTTGATCGGACCAAAGGTCACCATGCCCCCGGGGTATGAAGAATGGAACAACATGATCCAGTCTGATTTCGAGAAGATCGTGCTGGGCGAAGGCAACTTTGACCAGGTAATGGACGAGCTCCAGGTAAAGGTGGATAAGGTACTGGCCAGAAGTAAATAAAGATGCATAAGGCTCCGGTTTCTTAATGGAACCGGAGCCCTTTTAAAAGGATTTTCATACCTTGAAAGATCTGCTCCATTCCAGTCGTTTTGAGAAGAAGATAGCCCCCTATATATTCCTGCTTCCCATGATAACCGGACTGCTGGTCTTTCGCTTGGGCCCTATAATCTGGTCTTTTATATTAAGCTTTCAGAATTATAATCCCTTCCAGGGCGGCACCTGGGCGGGTCTGGCCAATTACCAGGAACTGCTGGAAGACAAAGACTTTCATCAGATTTTCTTCAACACCCTTAAGTTTACCGTTATGTACATGCCCCTTGGAGTTGTTGTCTCCCTTATTCTGGCCGTGCTGGTGAACAATAAGCTTAAGGGTATTATATTTTTCCGGGCTGTATATTTCCTGCCGGTGATCAGCGCCATTGCCGCCATCGGCACTATCTGGGCCTGGCTTTTAAACCCCCTGTTCGGACTGGTTAATTATCTTATAAAGGCTTTGCTCGGCTTTCCCGGTCCTGAATGGCTGGGCTCCACCAAGACAGCGCTCTTTACAATTGTAATGGTAAATGTCTGGCAGACCATGGGCTATGCCATGGTCATTTTCCTGGCAGGTCTACAGAATATTCCCAAAGAGCTGATAGATGCGGCAAAGGTGGATGGAGCCACCAAGATAAAACGCTTTTTCCTGATTGATCTGCCCCTGCTGTCGCCCACCACCTTTTTTGTGATCATAATTACGATTATCCGCTCCTTCCAGATATTCGATTTAGTCTATATATTGACCTCACCTGCGGCCGGAGAGAGCAGGACCGTGGGCGGTCCGGCAAACACCACTAATGTGCTGGTAATCTCAATTTTCCTCAATGCCTTCAAATATTTCCGCATGGGCTACGGAGCTGCCCAGGCTTACATTCTCTTTATAATGGTAGCTGTTATTACCTTTATCAACTTCAGATTTCAGAAGAAATGGGTGCATTATTAGATGATTACAGCTGAAGCAAAAATAAAACATGCTATTAATAATTCTCTACACTATCTGGTACTGATTATTATTGCCCTGACCGTGCTCGTTCCCTTTGCCTGGATGGTATCCACTTCCCTTAAAGGGAGCGGCGTATTAACCGAGGTGCCGCCCCGACTGCTGCCGGAGAAATTTTTCTGGGCCAATTATCCCGATACCCTGATAAAGCATCATTTCCTGCGCTATAGTATAAACAGTATCTACGTGGCCCTGACCGCGAGTATAGGCACTCTATTCACCTGCTCCCTGGCCGGTTTTGCCTTTGCCAGGCTGAAGTTTTTCGGCAGGGATGTGCTCTTCAGTATCCTACTGGCCACCATGATGGTGCCCCTGCAGGTAATGATCATACCTGAATTCCTGATTATGCTAAAACTGCGCTGGCTCGATCACCCGCTCTTTCTGGCCCTGATCATTCCATCATGGCTGGCCAGTGCCTTCGGCACCTTCATGCTCCGCCAGTTCTTTAAACCAATCCCCAAGGACCTGGAGGATGCGGCCAAGATTGACGGTTGTTCCATATTCGGCATCTACTTCAAGATCTTTCTGCCCCTGGCTAAACCGGCCCTTGCTACCCTCTTTATCTTTGCCTTCATGACCTCATACAACAACCTGCTGCGCCCCATTCTCTATATCAGCTCCCAGCACCGCATGACCCTGACAATAGGCCTGGCTAATTTTACCAGGCAGTATGATGTTAATGAAAATCTTAAGATGGCCGGATCGGTAATTACCCTGCTGCCCCTGGTAGTGCTCTACTCATTTGCCCAGAAATACTTTGTCAGGGGTATAACATTATCAGGGCTTAAGGCTTAAGGCGTCAATCTTTATACAGAGCCAATAATCCGGCAGCGTTCCTGAAGAGTATCTTTTCAATATCCTCTTCACTGAAATTCAGAAAGCGCATTATGCGGTGCTGCTCCTCAAGATAGGTATAGGCAAAGGTCCGGGGAAACCAGCTCGAATCTGTGGCAAAGAGAATCCGATCCGGGCCTATTGTCATGTAGAATTTACGGAAAAGATCCTGCAGGGTAAGTTCATAGGCCATCCAGCGCACCCATTGATTGGAGCCGGAGGTGTCAACATAAACATTAGGGCAGGCCCAGCAGAGCTGGAGCAGCTCAGTGGGATACCCGGCGCTGAAATGGGGAACCACAAAGCAAAGATCCGGAAAATCATGGGCCACATCCTGCAGAACCAGGGGATTGATGTTTATTCCCTTGCTTATTCCGCCTGCAGAACCCAGGATACCGAAATGAATGATTACCGGTATTTTATAAGAATTACACACCTCCCACAGGTCGTAAAGGGAGCTGTCATTCAAGGGTTGATTAAGCGCTGAACCCAGTATCTTGTACCCCTTGAGGCCAAGGTTCTTGATATCATGCTCCAGCACGGCCGCAGCTTTTTTGGAAAACGGATTGTGATGAGCAAAAGCAATAAAACGGTCAGGATGATATGAAGCTACCTTTGCCAAACGCTGGTTGCCGCCGCCGGAAACAAAGACCACCTTTTCAATATTCTTCCTGGTAATATCCTCATACCACTTATCAGCCGCTTCCCGGTCATCACTGATCTCTACCCGCTGTTCCGGAAAGTTATACGCCTTGCGCCACAACTCCGCCTGGGTCTGGTTGGTTGTACTGGATTTGCTTATTACCATAGGCAGCTTGTAGTCGGGAAACCACTCTCCTGAATTGGGAAAATGGCAATGAAAATCGATAACCCGGATTCCCTGGATCATTCACCACCCCCTATAATCCGGTCAACCTGCGGAGGTTGCCTCCCATGATCAGGGAGAGCTCCTCGCTCTTCAAACCGCTGTCCCGCAGTATTCTCAACTGGTCCTGCAGAACACTCTCCCGGTAGCCCCGGGCAAGTATACGTGAATCAGTTCCGAAAATAATCCGCTCAGGGCCGAATATATCGAGTGCCCGGACAAATACCTCGCTCAACTCGATGTGGTAGGGCAGATACTTAACCCACACATTGGTGCCAGAAGTGTCTACATAGAGGTTATTCACATGGTAAGCCAGGAAAAGAAGCTCACGGAAATAGCCCGAACCGAAATGGGGAACTATTATATTGACTTCAGGAAAGTCCCGCAGCACGGGATGAAGCTCCAAAGGATCAGCGTAGCGCAGGTCAGTATCATAACTCAAGGTTATTCCCAGGTGAAACATAATGGGTATGGACAGGGCTTCAGCCTCTTTATAAAGGGGATAAACCGTTCTGTCTGAGGGCAGGAAACACTGGGTAGGTGGATAGAGTTTCAACCCTGCATAGCCCTCCTCCTTAACCCTCTTCCGGAGCAATTCAGGCGCCCGGGGATCAAGTGGATCAACAGTACAGAAGCCTTTAAACCTGCCCTTTCCGGCAGCTATAAAATCAGTAAGCTCATCCTCTTCAGGGTATAAGGCAATAAAGAGGGCCTTATCCACCCCGCAGCGGTCAAGCTCTGCACACCAATCAGCGGCAATCTTTTCGAGTGGATCTTCATTCTCTTCGGCGAACTCGGTGTTATACTTCCTGCGAAAACCCTCCTGCCAGGCGCCAAAGGCTTTTTCATATTCTGAGCCCTTCTCCTTGACCCGGGCCTTGATCCTCTCGGTAAACTTTGAGGTAAAAATGTGCATATGGCCGTCAATTATATCTATTCCATCAATCATCCGGTGTACCTTTTATTCTCTTTAGATTTATAAATTTTTATAGTTGTTTCTTCAGTCAAAGTCAAGGCAGTCAATTTTACCTTAATTTTCCTTAAGCATCATAACCAGAGGAATACCTGAAAAAGAAAACCCGGCCGCGATCAGGTATGAGTTTTTCATGCCCAGCCAGTCGCTTAAGCCGCCAATGATCATAATAGTGAAAGAGCCTATGATAAAATTAAGGGTCATAAAAATGCCATTGGCAACAGCAGGGTAATCATGGCCCTTTTCCTGTACTAAAGCCAGAAGCACGGGTGTAGAGGCAAATATGAAAAAGCCCAGGGCCACCAGCACGGGTAAAAGCCAGAAGCCTGTAGAAAAAATGAAGAGCACCATCAAAAGAGGCGCGGCAACCGCCTGTATGAGCAGCATATTTCTGCGGCCGATTAAATCAGAGATTGAACCGGAGGCAAAGGTACCCGCAGCACCCGCAAGTTCAAGTATGGAGAGGGAGATGCCCGCCAGCCACAGAGAGCTTCCCTGGTCTGTAAGATAGGTGGGCAGGAAAGCGGTAAGAGCTGTAGCGATTATGGCCCTGCTGAAACTTAATCCCGCTATCAGCAGGAAAAAACCTCTTAATTCTCTGATTGCTTTGCCCGCACTCCTCTTTCTCTTCACAACATGAGCGGTACGCAGCTTGCAGATATTCTTTAAGCGTACATATAAAAACAGGGAAGCTCCGGCGCCAAAGGGAATTAATTTATAGGTACCCTCCATGCCCCAGAGGGAAATTGCTCCCAGAATTACCAGTGGGCCGATACTTCTGGCCAGTTCACCGCCCATCATGTAAAAACTCATCCCTGTACCGATCCTTTTCCCCGAAACCCAGCGCACCATAACCGGGGCCGGCACATGGAAAAAGGCTGAACTGAAACCCATTATTAAGAGCAGCATGGCCATAATTACATAATTGGGAGAAAGGGGCAGCAGGCTCATCACTATCGCAGTTACAGTGGGAGCGATAATTACAAAATAGCGCAGAGTAACCCTTTCTGCCAGCAGGCCGATGAATGGATTTATCAAAGAGGGGACTCGCTGAAAAACTGCAAGCAGACCGGCCATGGAATAGGAAAGCCCCAGCTTTTTAATAAGCAGCGGCAGAATCGGGGCCAGGAAAGAGCTGTAAGTATCATGCATCAGGTGGCCCAGGGAGAGAGTTAGTACACATCCCCAGTGAAATTTTTGCTTAACTGCCTCCTGTTTTTCAGCGTCCAATATGTAACTCCTGTAGAAATTGGTAATAAGCTGCCGGTACGAATTCTGCCTGTAAAGAGGCTAAATATTAGCCGCCGCCGCTCCGAATGTCAATAAGGCGAAATTGATAGTGAGTTCTGGATAGCTTAAGCGCTGTTCAACCCTAAGAAGGAGAAGGTTCTCAATTTTTCAGCTGAAAAGCAGCAGTTTCTTGTAAACAAACTCGGAGATCTTCGGGTCAAGCTCCCGCGCCTCTTCTTTGAAGCGCCGGGCAATTTTATTTACATCAAAAGCCCCATCCGGCACCAGCACCGGGGTCATTTTCATTCTGCCCGGTGTTTCACCGTCATCGATCCTTTCATGAGAATAACCGCCCTCTTTCCTCCAGGTTAAAGCCCGTTCATCTTCCGTTTTATCATAGCATAACTGAAAACCTTCAATATCTCCATCTTCTTCATACCAGAGAATCAGGTCAAAATAAGAGTCGCTAAACCAGCGGCGCGGCCCCTCATTTTCTATCTGTCTGACATCTTTTACTTCAGTAAGCATTTCAAATTCCTCCCTAACCCGGCGACCAGAGAAAACGTTTTAAATCTATTCGCCCATTATTACCGAACTCGACACCTTCCGCTTCAAGAAGCTCTTTCTGCAGCTCGTAGCCGGCGCCCGGCCTTAGTGAAATGGTTCCGCGGCTGTTGATAACCCGGTGCCAGGGCAGCTTACACCTTGCCGAACTGGAATGGAGTACCCTGACCACCTGCCTGGCGCCCCCGGCATTACCGGCCAGCATGGCGATCTGACCATAAGTGGCTACTCTCCCATGCGGAATTCTCACCAACAAATCTTTAACCCGGTCGGTAAAGGAATCAGCCGGCATTTAAGCGATAATCCCCAGCCTTCTGAATTTCCCAGCGCGGCTTACAACCTCAACCGAAGTTCTAAAAACAAAAAGCCAATACAAAATATTTAAGCGCTGGACTTGAATATTTCTTGTGCTGAACGTGCAAAATTTTAAAGGTAATAGCATAATGCCCCGCTTATATGACAGATAATATCAGCTACACTATAGCAATTCTCCATACTAACAACAATATACCGCAAGCCCAACAATACCGCACGGTATTGCCAACAACAACCATTTTTACCCTGCTTTCTTCTTCTTTCATTGACAGCCGGCCATATGCACCATATTCTAAAGCCATGACAGAATTAATCGCCTATTCAGATGCTTATATTAAGGAATTCAAAGCTAAAGTAACTGCCTTCAGTCAGGAGGAAGGAACAGTTGCCCTGGACAGAACCGCCTTCTATCCTGGCGGCGGCGGCCAGCCCCACGATCTCGGCTGGCTTAACCATACACCCGTTTTAAAGGTAAAACGGCAGGGGGATGAAATCTGGCACCAACTCGGTGGTCCGCTGCCCATAGAGGGAGAAGAGGTTTCCGGGAAACTCGACTGGGACCGGCGCTATAAATTAATGCGAACCCATACCGCCTTTCATATACTCTGCGGTGTGGTCTGGCGCGACTACGGCGCCCAGGTTACCGGTGGTAATCTCGATCTGCTGAAAGGCCGCATGGACTTTGAGTTTGAAACCCTGCGCCAGGAATTGGTAAGGGAAATTGAAGAAAAGCTTAACCAGGAAGTGGCGGCTGCCCGTCCGGTACAGGTCAGGGTACTGCTCAAGGCAGAGGCATTCAAGATACCCGATCTGATACGCACCAAGATCAACCTGCTGCCCCCGAACATCAAAGAGGTGCGTATAGTGGAAATTGTCGGTCTCGATCTGCAGGCAGACGGCGGCACCCACGTCGCCAATACCAGTGAAGTAGGCCTTATCAGGATTTCCGGCTATAAGAGCAAGGGCAGGATAAACAAACGGATTCAACTGGAGATTGAATAAGAGAGCCGATTGCCTCTAAATGGGGAACACTGTAATGTCTATTATTACTCCTCGATTAATTCTCTGGCCACAGCTTCACTGCCATCCACCAGCTCCTCGATAGATCTGAATATCTCATAGGCCGACGAGACAGCTTCACCGGTAACAACATTCAATAGTTTGGCGTTAAGAATGTACCTGTTTCCTATTTTTCCCAGACTTCCCACGACAATTTTATCCGCTGCAAGCAGTCTTCCCAATTCCAATTGACAGCTTTCATCGGTGCAGTCGGAGTAAGAGAATTCAAGCTCTTTTAGCAGGTTATCACGCTGGCTTCTATCGAGAATTCGGTATTTTTTGACCTTGATCAAAGCGCTGCTTAAAAGATCGACTATCAGTTTCCCCTCGGATTCTGATACGTTTTCTATAACAAAATCCATAACTGACAGCAGGGGCAGTTCGCTCCGGCTCTTTTCAGTTAATTTTGGAGATGCCTCTGGTTTACCCTCCATCTCTTTATAGAGCTCATCGCGCATCTCAATAACCCAGGCATAGTCAGGCTCCAGTTCAAGCGCTTTATTAAAATCAACCAATGCTTTACGGAAATCACCCATTTGCCGGTAAGTCTGTCCACGGCTGGCATAAGCGTAATCATTCTCCGGATCCAGCTCAATTGCACGCTCCAGATCTACCATTGCCTGTTCGTAATCACCAATCATACGGTAGCATTCACCCCGCCTGCCATAGGCCCATGGATAATTCTCTTTATCTTCGATGGCCAGGGTAAAATCGGAAATGGCCTGCTCATATTCACTTCTCTGTCTATAGGTTTCACCGCGGTGTGCATAGGCCCAGGAATAAGGATCCAGTTCAAGCGCCTTATTAAAATCATCAATAGCCTGATCATAATTCTTCAATAAACGGTGACTATCGCCTCGACTGGCAAAGGCCCAGGCATAATCCGGATCCAGTTCAATAGCCTTATCGAAATCAGCTATAGCCTGTTCATATTCTTTATTCTGCCTGTTTGTCTCTCCACGGTGAGCGAAGGCCCAGTCATAAGCCGGGTCTAATTTAATAGCCCTGGTAAACTCAACAACGGCCTTTTCATACTCACCTTCCAGCCGCAGCGATTCGCCCAATTCGGCATAGTATTCCGCATCCGTTTGTTCCTTTTCAGACTCGCCTTCCACCAGCGGCGAGTTACTCAATTCCTTAGCCGTTTCTTCCTTTTCAGCAGCAACAGGATCTATTGCCATTGTCACGCAACTGATTACAATAAGAAGATAAATAGATAAAGAAAGTAGTACAGCAATCTTTTTTGACCCAACCAATTCTTTCTCCCTTGTTTTCGGTCTTTCAGCTGACTCTATAGTAGTACGCAGAGAGATAGCAAGTCAACAAACTGCCTTTTTGTGTATATACGCAATAGCCTCATGTCTGCTTCCGTGGTATCCTGCTACTGCCCGCCACCGGCAGCCAGTTTCCGGTAATAAGCTGAACTTCCCGTCTCCAATATCTCCAGGATAATTGCCTCGGTGCTCCTGCCCACACCCTTTATTTGCAGCAGTTTTTCCTTTATTTCCAACAATGGCTCCTTCAATTTTGATATCGAGTAAGCAGCGTAACCCAAGGGGGAGCTCCCGCCCTGCAGTTTAAGGAAATAGTCAATATGCTCCAACAACACTATTACCAGGTCATTCTCACTTAATATATCCTTAAAAACAGAGAGCGGCATACGTTTGGGAATTTTATACCGGTCGGCAATCCTGCTGAAAGTTCGATTTATCCGGCTGTAATAGGCTGTGGTTGCCTGGCCCCATTTGTCTCCCGGGTATATGCTCCGGTATCCGGAAAGCTGCTCCGGGTAATGGCTTTTAAGCGTATTAAAAAAATATTCCTGCTGCCTGCCCTGCTTCAAAGTCATGCCGCCAAAGATTATAAAATCCACACCAATCTCGGCGCCGCATTTGACCGCCTGTTCTATTAATCCTTTAGTATCTGTAACAAAGGGAATAACGGGCAGCAGAAACATACCGCAGGTGAATCCCTGTTTTTTGAAGAGGGCAAGGGTCTTTAATCTTTCATCAGGCGGCGGCACACCGGGTTCAAAGATTGAGCTTATCCGGTTATCAACAGAGGAAAAACTGAATGAGATTACCGCTTTTCTCTGCTTATTGATATCTTTCAGGATATCCATATCCCTCATTATCAGGGTCGACTTTGTCAGCACATGCACCGCAAAATTATATTTATACAGCAATTCAAGTGTCTTCCTGCTTAACTGATACTTCTCTTCAGCAGGCTGGTAGCTGTCACCCACACCGCCGCCGGCCATTATAAAACTCTGCTTGAAAGGGCTCCGTTTCCTGTCCGGGTCCAGTTCCCTTGCCAGAATTTCGACAGCATTTATTTTTACTGCAACATCTTTACCGAACTCCCCTTCCACATAGTAACCCTCTGCCCTGCCGTCACAGTAGACACAGTTGTGGCTGCAGCCCCGGTAAAGATTCATTCCATAATGAGAGATAAACCAGGAGTCAATCTTTTTATACTTGCGTAAAATAGACTTTGCTTCTATTTCCGTGATATTCAGAAAATGCTCCCACCATCTGTCATGCTATTTTACTCCTTTTCCCGGCTACAAGGTTAGCAACCCGCAACTGCCTTAGTCAAGGCGGTAGGGAAAGGGTAAATTGAAATTAAGACTTCCGGGTATTGGCAGACTGCATAAACTACGAATATAATAACTTCCTGACAATAAGGACAGGAAGGAGAACACTATGCCGCCAGTGATTATCTACATAACCGGCTTCCGCCAGCATGCGGGAAAAACAGTAGCATCCCTGGGAATAATATCCAGCCTGAAAAAGATAATGGATCCGTCAAGAATCGGTTATTTTAAACCTGTGGGACAGGAAATGGTAACACTTGCCAGCGGCAAGCGCATAGATAAAGATGCTCTAATTGTTGATACCTTTTCCGGCATACCCAACATCAATATTGAAGACACCTCTCCTGTCAGGCTCACTTCCGGTTTTACCAGGAAGTACCTTGACTCACCGGAACCGGAAGAGGAAACAAGAAAACTGCGGATGGAGATCAACAAGACCCTGGAGCTAATGGCGGCTAAAGATATTATTATAGCCGAGGGCACCGGCCACCCGGGAGTCGGCTCCATTGTGGGCCTCTCCAACGCCAAGGTAAGCAACCTGATGAAGGCTGAAATTATCTTCTTATCCGCCGGGGGTATAGGCAGAGCCCTGGATCAGCTCGAGGTTGATATATCCTACTTCCTTTACAAGAGAAGCCGGGTAAGGGGAATTATTTTTAATAAACTGCTCCCGGATAAGATCCCCACTGTAAAAAGGTACATTACTGAAGACTTACTAAACCGCAAGTTAGCCGCAGTCGGCGGCCCGCTGCGTATTCTTGGCTTTCTTCCCTTGATCGAAGATATGAGCAATCCCTCCATGCATTTGATCAGCCGCATGTGGGAAAATGGTGAAACCCTAGGTGATCCGGATGCAGAGGCCTGGAAAACACCATGCAAGGAGATAAAGCTGCTGTCAAAACCATCGGAGAATCTGCGCCGCCGCAATTTTCTTAATCCCGGTGACCTGATTATTATGAGCTGTGCTTCTCAAAAGAGAAGCAGGAGTATTCTGAAGTACAACAAAAAAATAAAGGAACACTCCCGGGGACTGGGCGGGGTTATCCTGGCCGGAGGTAATTACGTTACTCTGGATTCCCAGATAAAAAAGGATATTGCAGCAGCCGCTCTTCCCGGACTCTACGTTCCCGAACATATGGCCACCTGTGAACAAAAATTGCTTAAAATATATGAAAGCACTAAATTACAGGTTTACGATAATAACAAGATTGAGGAAATAGAAAAGCTTTACCGGGAGCACTTTGACATGCAGAAGTTCCTGGACACCTTCAATATTAGAGCCTGACAGATCAAATCTTAGAGATTTAAAAACCTGACAGGATCGAGGGCTATCTCCTGCGCCTGGGCGGGATAAGAATAAATGTAAGAATTACCAGGGCGCCGAAACCCACATACATTAAAGTAAAAGCCCAGGAGGGAAAATCGTAAAAAATAATCCTTCGCAAAAGACGGCCAAGAAAAGATATTTCTCTCTCCACCCTCTGGCCGGCAAGCTCGCGTAGATTGTATTCCCATTCGGTAAGCGGGCACAATACATCGACTAAAGACTCTAAAGCTACAAATACAACGGCAATTAAATGAGCAATACGGAATGCCCAATTCCGCACCACACCCCACTTTATAAAGGCGCCTGCCAGGATAAAGAGCTCACCTCCCACGGCAAAGGTTACATAGAAAAAGTGAAATAAAACAAACAGATCGGCAAAAAAGGCATAAGGCATCTGGTCAGCCCTGTTTAATGACTCATTTTTTTTAATACCGGCTCCTGCTTAAAGCGCAGTACATTGAGGGTAAAGATATCCAATTTATTGATGATATTGGGCGGCAGCAGGTTGCCGTCCACCTCAACTGATATTACCGGATATTTTCTCTCCCTGGCCCAGGGAGTGTATACACCTTCAATTACCCTACCGATCAAGCAGGCGAAGGGCGAAATATTAACCACACCAGAGTAGCCGTCAAACATAGCGGTAGCCGCTGCGCCGCTGGACACGGCGATTTCCGAATTCAGCTCATGGTCCACAAAGTACCTCTGGGTATTGGCCATGATCTCATACATGTTATGGGGCGCCGCAGGGATAAGTCCGGTGCTTTTAAGTATTCTCTTTACTTTAATTTCAATACTCCGTTTATAAAGCTTCTCACCCATTAACTTGATCAGCATTCTTAACTCTTTGGAAAAGATCCTTTTAAACCAGTGAATCAGGCGAATACGCTTCTTTAATTCATATTCCCTGATGAAATCCAGGTAGTGGATCCACTCTGAAATTCCTGAAACCTTAGCGACTATTCCCTTATCACTGAAGAGCCGGATCAGCTCATCCACGGCAAAATCATCACGCCTGACATATATCTCTCCGACAATAAGCACCCTGGGCAGCGTTTTAAGAGTTCTCTTAAGCGGTATCGAGGCTAATCCCCTGGAAATTTCTTTTAGAATAGGAAGAATAGCGGTTATATCCTTTTCAGCTGTTTTTATCAACTTATGCCAGAGCTGATCATACTTTTTCCTGGCGCCGGCAACATCAACCGCACAGGCCCGCAGAGAGGTATCAATGTCCTTCATTAGATCGGATACGACCAGGGACCACCACAGGTGCCTGGAGAAAAGGGGGCCGAACTCGTTATAAGAATTGTCAGCGCTCATGGTAATGACCAGCACATTTTCCAGGCGCATTTCCTTGAAGAGATTCTCAAAAAAAATATAATACTGTCCTGTCCGGCAGGGGCCCGCAGTGATGGGCACAAAAAGCAGGTATATCTGATCTTTTCTATACTTAGCGGATGAGAAATATTTTAATGCGCTTCCCAGCACCAGGTGGGAGGGAACACACTCTTTTCCCGATGTGTGACTTCGCGCCACTTGAAGGGTCTTAAAATCAGCCATGGGCAGTGCTTCCGCTTCGATAGCCGCGGAACGTAAAACTGCGGCCACCAGTTCTGTTGAGAGATTGCCCATATTGGAGAGCAGGATCTTCACCCGGGGGTTATTTTTAACCTTTATCTTCCGTTTGTTATTGGAGTCCCAGATGTGCAGATCTTCCCGGTTATTATTAACAAACCTGAGGCCATTGTCATAACTCTGGTCATGGATATCTTTGATCCTGGAACGGTAGCCTTCAATTATATCCAAAAAGGCCTCAACCCGTGTATCAACGCCGGCATCGGCCGTATGAGAATCGAGCTCAAGGATCAGGAAGGGTTTGATGCCCATGAGCCATTTAAGATAGTGCAGCATAAAAGAATCGGGAGCGCATGAAAAATTAGTTATAAAAGTAACAAAAATATTATCTTCTTTTTTAAGCTCTGCAGCGGCTTTCATGTCCTGCTGCCCGTAATACCAGTACATATTGGCAAAGATCTGCTCATTTTCAAAGGGCAATATATCAAAGGGAATAACCGAGAACCCCCGTGAAGTAAACTTTTTCGGAATACCCATGTTGGCTTCACTGATAAAAGCATTGTAGGGCCTGCCCAGTATGGCGATTACCGGCCTTTCGGCTTCTCGCGCTTCCCGTAAAGCGGTTCGCCCCATATCCCTGGCCCTGCTGAAATATTCCACCTGTTTCTCACTGGCAATTTCAAAGGCCTGCCGGACCTCACTTTCAGGGATTCCCATTTTTTGGCCCATCTTCTGTATAAATTCTAAAGCTTTACCCTGACCAAACTTGAAGGAAATTACCGGCGATAGAATCTTCTCTTCGGCGATCTCAGGAAAAGCCTGGTGGATATAGTAGGGCAACCCTTGAGTAATGGGGCAGAAATTGGCGTGAACATTCTTTTCATAGCTGGGCATATCCCGGAAATGGGGTAGAAAAATATAATCAGTCCCCATATCGACAATATCCTGGACAGCGCCATGGGCGATCTCCGCAGGAAAGCAGTATGTGCTCTCAGCCCTGGCCACCCCCTCATGGACTATATTCTGCGAGAGCACAACCTCGATTCCCAGTGAATGGAAAAACCAGGAATAGAGGGGATAGAGGGTATAGAAGGAAAAGCATCTCGGGATTCCCACGGTAAAGTCATACCTTCTGGTAAAATCCTCTTTAGCAGGAGCACATTCTTTGAACATCAGCTCCATCCGCCTGGTTACGTAATCAAAAACATCCTCTTCACTGTGCTTCTCTTTTTTGCGCATATTGGCATATTTATTGCACCTGCCGCCAAACATGTACTTATGGTTGTTTACCTTTAATATTTTAATCGGGCAGTAGTTATCACATGACTTGCACTTAAACTCCCGCTCATAAATAATCTCGGTTGCGATAATTGAATCCAGATTGAAAGAAGATTTCTGAAGCTTACCCTCTGCCAATTTCTGCCTGGCCAGAAGAGCCACACCAAAACATCCCAGAAGCTCAGGATCCGGCGGAATTACAATGTCCTGGTTCAAAAAGAGGGCAAAGGCCAGGGGCACGGCCTTGTTTTTAGCTACCCCGCCCTGTAAAGCAATCCTTCTGCCTATACTGCGGTTTCCCACCACCCGGTTCAAATAATTGGCTACAATAGAGGTAATAATACCGGCGGTGATATCCTCTATACCGGCGCCCTGCTGGATAGCTTTACGTATATCTGAATTGATAAAAGCGGAGCAGTGCTCGCCGAACTTCAGCGGCTTTTCCGCTTTCAGCGCAATATCACCAATCTCATGGGCATGCTGGATATTCAAATCACCCTGGGCCGATTCCTCCAGGAAGGAGCCGGTGCCGGCCGAACAGGCTTCATTCATGGCATAATCGATTGGCACCCTATTCTTTAAATATACATATTTGGCATCCTGCCCGCCGATTTCAAATATGGTATCTATTTCCTGATCATAGTACATTGTGCCTTCGGAATGGGCAATGATCTCATTGTATACGGCCGTGGTCTCCAGAAAGACTCCCAATATTTCTCTGGATGATCCCGTGACAGCAGTTAATGGTATGCGGATTCCCTCTTCACTGCCGTTATGCTCCCCCAGATCCCCGGCCACCTGCTTCCGGATTTCCTGAAGACAAATCTTGAGAGACTTTACCGGGTCGCCATGGGTCCGCCCGTAATAAGAGGCGGCTATTGTACTGCTTTCAATGTTGATAAGACAGGCTTTGGTGGTGGTGGAGCCCCCATCCACACCTAAAATATACTCTGCACCGGGCTTGATCTTTTCCCTTACCCCCTGTACATAGGATACCCTTGAAGCCTGGCTTTTCAAGCTGGGAAGACGGTCAAAGCGGACCTCTTTGATCTTGATTAATTTCTCTAAGCCGGGCCAGGGGCTGCCAATCTGCCGCGCCAGCCAGGCTGCGCCATAGGCTTCGAAATAAGAGGCTTCTTCAGGCACAATAAATTCTATTTTTTCCGCTTTCTGCCTGATAAAATTAACTATATGCTTATTCTGGGTAACGCCGCCGGTTAACATTACCCTGCCTGCGAGTATCCTGGCTCTGTTCAGGAAATCAATTACCTTGGTAGCCATCACATCGCTTAGAGAGAGTACAATATCATCTTTGGTAGCCTCTCCCTTGTTCAGCTTGTGAGTACAATCACTCTTCATGAACACTGAACAGCGGCTGGATAGCGCCACCACCCTGCTGGAATCAGAGATAGAGTTTACATTTTCAAGGCTGAGATCCATTCGGGCAAGCTGCTGCTTAAAGAATTCTCCGGTGCCTGAGGCACATTTATTACCCGAGAAATTGCTGATTATTCTATTATTCTCATCAACTGTATATACTACCAGGTCCTCGCCGCCCAGAGAGACCACGGCGTTCACCTGCTCTTTAATTCTCTTCAAGGCTTCTTCAATACACAGGGGCTCTATAACATTCTCAATATCAAAACGGAATCGCCCTTCAGTACCGGTAACCAGGCAAGGAACATCCTCCGGAATTGACCGGGCCGACAGAACCTTTTTTACCGCCTCACCAAAATCCCCTTCATGCGGTATAATTTTACTAAAGAGTATTTTATCACCATCCAGAAAAACAATTTTTAGGGTTGATGATCCAACATTTATGCCCAGGCTTTGCATCTAACCTCTCTTTTCTTTTATACTTTTTGAATAGAATATGGAGCTTCAAATTTAGATAGTTACTTCCTAAAAGTCAACTGATTATACTATTACCTTTGAAATCCTGCGCCTTAAGCGCAAGAAATAATCAAGTCCAGCGCCCGAATATATTGTGTAGTACTTTTACTTATTAAACTTTGGTTGCGGCTGTAAGCTGCGCTGGGAAATGACAACAATAATTTATGCACACATTAGTCAGCCAGAATATATGTTTTTAACACTTTTCTTTCATTATTGTATTGATTATGAAAAGTTTTTTTCGTATACTGCGACAAAGGAGTATATTGATGGAAAAATATGATTTGACGCTTATCGGCCATATTACCAACGATACCCTGGAATATCATGACCTGGTCAATAGATTTACCGGGGGAGCCGCCTATTTTTCCTCTTTTGCAGCTAAACGCTGCGGAGCTGAAATACTGGTTATTACCAAAATGGCAAAGGCTGATTTACCGCTCCTGGAGCCCATGGAACAGGAAGGTATCGAGGTCCTCTCTCTGCCCAGCCCGCATACAACATCAATTGAAAATATTATCAAGGGTGAAGATGTAGATAACAGAAAGGTGCGTCTCATTACCCAGGCCGACCCCTTCAGCAGCGAAGATATACCGGAAATTGAGAGTAAAATATATCACCTGGCCGGCCTCTTTCGCGGTGAAATACCTGCTTCAATGATTGAAGTACTATCGAAGAGAGGTAATGTTGGAGTGGACCTGCAGACCATGCTGCGCTGCAGTGAAGATGGCAACTTTTCCTTCCGGGATTGGCCGGAAAAAACCAGATACCTGCCCATGATCACCTATCTTAAGGCGGATTCCCTGGAATCAAAGGCCATATGCGGCACCGATGACCGTGAAGAAGCCGCGCGTATGCTAAGCAGATGGGGCGCCAGAGAAATAATGATTACCCATTCATCTGAAGTAATCCTCTATAACAGCGGCAAGCTCTTCCGCGCTCCATTTAATCCCGGCAACCTCTCCGGAAGAACGGGGCGGGGCGATACCTGTTTTGCATCCTACATGACCCGCCGCCTCACTCACGGAATTGAGGAATCCCTGCGCTTTGCCGCAGCCCTGACCTCAATTAAAATGGAAAAACCCGGGCCCTTTTCAGGAACAATAGCAGAGGTCGAAGAGCGTATGAAAGAATTTTAGACTTACAAATTAATGAGCATTTTCAAGTCCAATGATATCAGGGGAATTTTTCCCAAAGAACTGGAAAGGGAGAAAGTCTACCGTATAGGTTATTCCCTGCCCTCCCTGCTTAACAGCGAAAATATTCTGATTGGCAGAGACTCAAGGCTCTCTTCTCCGGAAATATTTGAAATCTTAAGTTCAGGGATTACCGACGCGGGTGCCGATGTCACTGATATCGGTCTCTGTGATACCCCTGCCGTCTATTTTTCCACCATGCACTATCGTATACGCGGCAGTGTAATGATTACCGCCTCACATAATCCACCTGAGTACAATGGCTTCAAGATATCAAGAAAGAATGCTGTGCCCGTCAGCTACACCACCGGCCTCAATAAACTCGAGAAAATGATAGAGCGGCAGCAGCCGGCAGTAAAGAGAAAAGGCAGTATCAGGTTTTTGAATATCCGCCGGGACTACCTTAATCATTTGCAGTCCTTTAAAAAGGGTATTAAAGAGCTCAAAGTTGTAATTGACTGTTCAGATGGAGCGGCAGGCGCCTATATCCATGATCTGATAAATGATCTTAACGGTGAGTTTATTACCATATTTGCTAAGCCTGACGGTAACTTCCCCAACCACGGGCCGGACCCGCTCTCTGAAAAAAACAGAAGCGCTTTAAAGGGCCTGGTTTTAAAAGAAAAGGCAAATCTTGGTGTCCTTTTTGATGGTGATGGTGACCGGGCAATAATAATAGATGAAAAAGGGGAATTCGTATCACCCGATATTATTACCGCTCTTCTGTCTATTCACTTTTTCAAACACTTTCCGGAAAAAACGGGAATCCACAAAACTGTGCTTTATGACATTCGCTCTTCAAAGAGTATTGCCGAGTATATCACCGGGCTCGGCGGCCATACCCTGGCCTGCCCCACCGGCCATGCCAGGATCAAGAAGTTATTAAGAGAGAAGCAGGGGGTGCTGGCCGGAGAACTGGCCGGCCATTATTACTTCAGGGATAACTTCTACACTGACTCCGGCTTTATAGCCTTCCTGCTTATACTCTCAGTCCTCTCTATTGAAAAGAAAAAGGTCTCAGAGCTTGTTGCAGAGATCAATCCTTACTATTTCTCCGGTGAGATTAATTTTGCCCTTCCGGATTCAAAAAGAATAATAGAGGGACTTGGCCATAGCTATGCTGGAGGGGTCAAAAACTACCTGGATGGACTGCGCATCGATTTCCCGGAGTGGTGGTTCATAGTCAGGCCATCAAATGCCGAACCAATCTTAAGGCTGGTAGTGGAAGCGGAAACAGAGCAACTCCTAAAAGAGCGGACCGAGGAATTATGTTCCAGGATCAAGGAGCTTGCCTGAAGACCATACGCAGCAGCTCCAGCAGCTCCGGCCGGCGGAAATAGCAAAGCGGCGCCCTTTGGCCACACCCCGGCCGCGCTTTTCAAAGGCCCTTATCCGCCGCAAATATAGCGGCTGTCAATTCCTCTTTTTTAGCGGCTAATTCTTCAGCGCTCCCGGCTTCCAGTACCAGCCGCAGATATGACTCGGTGGTGGAGTTCCTGATAATAAACCACCAGCCAGGAAAATCTATTTTCAAGCCGTCAATAGAGCTCAGCCGCCCCCCCCGGCTATATACGTTTCTTAGATGATCAATCACCTTTACTTTATTTTCCACCTGAAAATTGATCTCTCCTGAATAATGATATTTGCTTATAGCAGAAATCAGGGCAGAAAGCGGTATTCCCTCTTTAGAAAGCACTGAGAGCACAAAAAATGAGGCAATAACCGCAGAATCGCAGTAATGATTTTCTCTGAAATAATAATGGCCGGTTAATTCTCCGGCAAAGAGCCCCCCTCTCTGGCGCAGCCGCCTCTTTATCCCGGCATGGCCTGCAGGGCAGAATTCAGCCTCACCTCCCAAAGCGGTTAAACATTCCTCAACACTTCTGGATGATCTTATATCATAGAGTACCCTGTTGTTCTCCTTTGCTTTTTCCGGATAGTGGTTGAAATAATGGAGCCCCAATAGTGCAGTAATCAGATCAGGCGAAACAAAGCTACCCAGTTCATCAGGGCAAACGCATTTAGCAAAAAGTGTGTCATTATGACCCACTAGAATTTTTATTGGTTCTATGAAAAAATACTCTCAGAAATATCTGGGGGGTATCATGTTACATTCACCAATAAAAGATCATTT